>JBFGJY010000008.1:0-57067 GCA_041576975.1 Gammaproteobacteria bacterium
AGGCGTGCAATCGCATCTTGTAAAACATCCATACTGGTTGCATACGAGATGCGCATATGCCCAGGTGAACCAAATGCGGTACCAGGTACTATTGCCATACCTGTTTCATTAAGTAAGTATTCTGCAAATTCAACGTCATTAGATACACCATCTTTTTTTTCAATCAAGCCTTCAATGTTTGGAAAACAATAAAACGTCCCATCACATGGTAAACAATATATTCCATCGATTTCATTAAGAGCATTTACAATGAAGTCGTGACGTTCTTCAAATGCATTACACATTGTTGTTACACAACTTTGATTCCCCATTAAGGCCGCTTCTGCAGCTGCTTGTGAAATAGAGCTGGGGTTTGAAGTGCTTTGTGATTGAATATTAACCATGGCTTTAATTGTTGTGCTCGGCCCAGCTGCATAGCCAATACGCCAACCGGTCATGGAATAAACTTTAGAGACACCATTTAAAACAATGGTGCGGTCTTTAAGTGAAGGTGTTGTGTTTAGGATATTTGCAAATCCTTGCCCTCGAAACATTATGTGTTCATATATATCATCCGTGATGATATAGACATGTTCATTTTTTTCTAAGACACCGCCTAAATCAGCAAGCTCGTCTTCGCTATAAGCAATTCCTGATGGGTTAGATGGGCTATTGATTACAAATAATTTTGTTTTATTTGTAATATATTTTTCTAATTCTTCCGCGGTAATTTTGCAACGGTTTTTATCAGTACTAGGAATGATGACAGGTCTGCCATCGGCAAGAAGTACCATATCTGGATAAGACACCCAATACGGCGCAGGAACAAGCACCTCATCACCTTCATTTAAAAGGGCTTGGCATAAGTTATAAAATACTTGTTTGCCGCCATTGGAGACCATAACTTCATTAGTTTCATAACTGAGTTGATTATCCCGCTTAAATTTTTCAATGATGGCTTGCTTGAGGGAGGCTGTACCGGCAACTGGAGTATATTTAGTTTTTCCAGCTTGCATCGCAGCAATGGCTGCTTCTTTGATATGCTCGGGTGTATCAAAGTCAGGTTCGCCTGCGGCTAAATTTAATATATTCCCACCTTCGGCACGGATTTGATTTGCTCGTGCTGTTATGGCTAAAGTGACAGATGGTTTGATGCGTGAAACGCGATCAGCTAATGGAATTTTCAAAGAATCGTTCCCTGGTTTTGTTATCTGAATATTTAATTATGGGTACTCTACAGCGGCAGGTAATCATACTGGAACTTTCAAAAAGAGATAAGAGTGAAAAAACATTTTCAGCTAAATACTAAGTTTGGCCCAGCAGGCGACCAACCGAATGCCATAAATACTCTAGTCGAGGGTCTCAACGATGGCTTAGCTCACCAAACATTACTCGGAGTCACCGGTTCTGGTAAGACCTTTACCATTGCTAATGTAGTAGAACAAGTACAACGACCCACTATTATTTTAGCTCCAAATAAAACCCTGGCGGCTCAGCTATATGGAGAAATGAAAGAATTTTTTCCGAGTCATGCTGTGGAATATTTCGTTTCTTATTATGACTACTATCAGCCTGAAGCCTATGTGCCTTCCAGCGATACATACATCGAAAAAGATGCCTCGGTTAATGACCACATCGAACAGATGCGCTTATCGGCGACTAAGGCATTGTTTGAACGCCCCGATACGATCATTGTAGCTACGGTCTCGGCAATTTATGGGCTAGGTGATCCTAAAGCCTATCTAAATATGGTGATGCACCTCGACCGAGGGGATCGAATCGATCAACGTAAATTACTGCGACGCTTGGCTGAGCTTCAGTATTCACGCAATGATTTTGAGTTACGCCGAGGTACCTTTCGCGTTCATGGTGAAGTCATAGACATACACCCAGCAGAATCGGAGCGAGAGGGGATTCGTATTGAGCTTTTCGATGATGAAATTGAAAACCTAAGCTATTTTGATCCACTTACAGGAGAGTTCATTCGCAAAGTCCCGCGCCTAACGATTTACCCAAAAACTCACTATGTAACGCCTAGAGAAATTTTGTTGCGTGCAATTGAGCAAATTAAAGAAGAGCTCAAAGTACGACTAGAAGTACTTACTAAAGCGAATCGTCTGGTCGAGGCACAGCGTCTTGAACAGCGTACGCGCTTTGATTTAGAGATGATTCAAGAAATTGGCTATTGCGCGGGTATAGAAAACTATTCGCGTTATCTTTCTGGTCGTCAAGCAGGTGAGCCACCACCTTGTTTATTGGACTATTTGCCTGATAATGCTCTCATGGTCATGGATGAGAGTCATGTATCGGTACCACAATTTGGTGGAATGTATAAGGGCGATCGCTCGCGCAAAGAAACACTCGTCGAATATGGCTTTCGACTACCTTCAGCATTAGATAATCGGCCATTAAAGTTTGAAGAATTCGAGTCGCTTGCACCACAAATGATTTATGTCTCCGCCACACCGGGACCGTATGAAACCGAAAAATCTGATGCTGTGGCAGAGCAAGTAGTGCGTCCCACGGGGTTGGTGGATCCTGAAATTGAAGTCAAGCCCGTAGCTTCCCAAGTGGATGATGTGCTATCAGAAATCAATGAGCGTGTTGAAAAAGGCGAGCGTGTACTAATTACCACGCTAACCAAACGAATGGCAGAAGACCTTACGGAATATTTAGCAGAGCATGGGGTTCGCGTGCGTTATCTGCATTCCGACATCGATACAGTGGAACGTGTTGAAATCATCCGTGGCTTACGCAAAGCAGATTTTGATGTGCTGGTAGGCATTAATTTATTGCGTGAAGGCTTAGATATTCCTGAAGTCTCCCTTGTGGCCATTCTAGATGCCGATAAAGAGGGATTTTTACGTTCAGAACGTTCACTCATTCAAACAGTAGGTCGTGCCGCACGACACATTAATGGCAAAGCGATCATGTATGCCGAACATGTCACGGGGTCAATGCAGCGCGCCATTGATGAAACCGAGCGACGACGTACTAAACAAATCGCTTTTAATAAAGAACACGGCATCACGCCTAAAGGAATTAAAAAGAAAGTGTCAGATATAATGGAAGGGGCACGTAAATCACCCTATGAATATGATATGGGTAGATCACGTGCCAAAGTGGCAGAAGATGTTATCGCATATGCTGCAATGAGCCCAGAACATGGCATGAAAAAAGTAAAACAGCTCGAACAAAAAATGTATGACCATGCCAAGAATTTAGAGTTTGAAGAAGCGGCAAATATTCGTGATGAAATTATTCGTTTGAAGGATATTATTTTGGGGAAACCGGAAACTAAGGTTGGATAAGGTTATTTGGACTCATTGTAAATTAGACCATCAGTAATTATTTAATTTTTTTGCTGGGTTCTCGCTCCCAACAAATTAGCACGCCAATAATTTAATGCTACGAAACCAGGCTTTCGCGCCTGGAGGCGAGGTACTTTTGTTTCGGCAAAAGTACCCAAAACCATTTGCGCTGAACATCACGTAAGCCCTCTAATGCTCGATCTTTTCGGTGGCTCGCAAACTCGCTACGCTCAAACACCGCTTCGCCTTTGCCCGAAAAGACCTTGCGCTACTCGACGTGATGTAATGCGCGAGGAAGAGGTGTCATCGCGGTACCAGCTCAAGTCAATCTATGTTAATTTTAACTACTTTATAGGCGCGTAGCTCAGTTGGTTAGAGCGCTACCTTGACATGGTAGAGGTCGTTGGTTCGAATCCGATCGCGCCTACCATTATTAATTTTTAAATTCAGAATAGTGAATTTCATCCTGAGACAAGGCGCGAGAATTTTGAGAAGCGAAGTTTACCCATGTAATGTAGACATGGTGTAAATGAGCATCACAATAGTGCCGCAATGCCGAATCAGGATAAAGTGACGTTCTGACATGTGGCCTTTGGTATAGGTCACCACTGGAGAATTTAGTATGCCCACAATTACCCTTCCTGACGGAACTCAAAAAAAATTCGCTGATCCGGTAACGATTCAACACGTTGCGGAATCCATTGGTCCAGGTTTAGCCAAAGCCGCAGTCGCTGGCCGTATTAATGGAAAACTTGCCGATATCTGTGTTGATATTGCTGAGGATGCCAAACTTGAAATTGTTACTAACAAAGATCCAGAAGGTGTCGATATTATTCGTCACTCGTTTGCGCACCTGATGGGACATGCCATTAAGCAACTTTATCCCACTGCAAAGATGGCAATAGGCCCTGTAATTGAAAACGGCTTTTATTACGATATTGAATACGAACGTCCCTTCACGCCTGATGATTTAGATGCGATTGAAAAGCGCATGCAGGAGTTGATCAAGCAAGACTATGATGTAATTCGTGAAGTAGTTAGTCGTGAAAAAGCCGTCGACACATTCAAAAGTCGCAATGAAGATTATAAAGTCGAGATTGCATCTGAAATTCCGGATGATGAAATCATTGCGTTATATCACCACCAAGAATACATTGATATGTGTCGTGGGCCACACGTACCTAACACACGTCACCTGCGCGCATTTAAACTTACTAAGCTCGCGGGGGCATATTGGCGTGGTGACTCAAATAACAAAATGTTGCAACGCATCTATGGCACCGCCTGGGCAGACAAAAAACAACTAATAGCCTATTTAACCCAGCTTGAAGAAGCTGAAAAGCGTGATCATCGAAAGCTTGGCAAGCAAATGGATTTGTTTCATTTTCAGGATGAAGCGCCCGGGATGGTGTTTTGGCATGATCGAGGTTTTACGCTTTATCGATTAGTCGAAACTTATATACGTGACAAGATTCGCGAGCATGGTTATCAAGAGGTCTTAACTCCACAAGTACTGGACCGTAAATTGTGGGAGAAGTCTGGTCACTGGGATAAGTTTGGTGACATGATTTTTGCGACGCATTCCGAAAACCGAGAATACGCGATCAAACCTATGAATTGTCCTGGGCATGTACAAATTTACAATCAAGGCTTAAAAAGTTATCGAGATTTGCCGCTTAAACTATCTGAATTTGGTCTGGTACATCGCAATGAACCTTCGGGAACGTTACATGGCTTAATGCGTTGTCGACGTTTTGTGCAAGATGATGCTCATATCTTTTGTACAAAAGATCAATTACAAAATGAAGTAGCCGAGCTAATTAAATTAACCTTTGATGTGTATAACGATTTTGGTTTTACAGATGTTGAGCTTGCACTTTCTACACGGCCTGAGAAACGCGTGGGCGAGGACGGCTTATGGGACGAAGCCGAACAAGCACTGGATTTAGCCTTATCCAATCAAGGTCTGGAATTTAAGTTGCAACCTGGTGAGGGGGCTTTTTATGGTCCAAAGATTGAATTCACGTTGCGCGACTGCATTGGGCGAATTTGGCAGTGTGGAACCATACAGGTTGATTTTTCAATGCCAGGGCGCTTGGGTGCAACGTATGTGGCTGAAGATGGTTCTCGACAGGTTCCTGTGATGATTCACAGGGCTATTTTAGGTTCTCTAGAGCGGTTTATAGGTATTATCATAGAGCATTATGCGGGCGACCTGCCTTTTTGGTTAGCCCCGATACAAGCCATATTGCTGAATATTACAGATCGACAAGCGGATTATGTCAGTTCGATTTTAGAAATGCTTAAAAATCAAGGCTTCAGAGTCATATCTGACTTGAGAAATGAAAAGATTGGCTTTAAGATTCGCGAGCACACGATTGCTCATATTCCATATATGCTAGTAGCTGGCGATCGTGAAGTCACCGCGAATCAGTTGGCCGTTCGAACGCGCAATGGTAAGGACTTGGGATCGATGGATGTGGGTGCTATCGCACAAATGTTTGTCGAGGAAAGCGCGCGCCGCGGCCATTAATTTTTTTTGGAGGAATAAGATATCAGCGCAGCGAAAGAGAACCGCTTAAATGAGGAGATTACCGATCGAGAAGTTCGTCTGATAGGAATTGATGGAGAAAATGTTGGTGTTGTAGATATTGATCAAGCCCAACAAATAGCACTAGATGCTGATCTTGATTTAGTAGAAATTGTTCCAAATGCCAACCCCCCTGTTTGTCGGGTAATGGACTACGGCAAATTTAAGTTTGAACAAAGTAAGAAAGCCCAAGTTGCACGAAAAAAACAAAAGCTTATCCATGTAAAAGAAATTAAATTTCGCCCAGGTACTGAAGAAAGTGATTATCAAGTAAAACTAAAAAAAATAATTGAATTTCTAACTAGTAATAATAAAACCAAAGTAACAATCCGTTTTAGAGGTCGAGAAATGATGCACCAAGAGCTTGGCAGTAAATTACTCGATCGGATCGAAGCTGATTTGAAAGATCATGGTGAAGTTGAGCAAAGACCAAAATTAGAAGGACGACAATTAGTAATGGTGTTTTCTCCTTTGCGTAAAAAATAACTGGAACTATTAAAAATGCCAAAGTTAAAAACAAATAGAGGTGCAGCGAAGCGCTTTAAGAAAACTGCTAAAGGTGGTTTTAAACGCATTCAGTCGCATGGAAGACATATTCTTACTAAAAAAAGTACTAAACGAAAAAGACAGTTACGAGCAGGTGCCTTAATCGCGGAAGCAGATAATAAATCTGTGAAGCAGATGCTGCCGTACGCATAAGGTCTAAAACTTAAAGGATTTGGAGAACATAAATGCCAAGAGCTAAACGATCTGTTGTAGCGCATGCCAAGCACAAAAAAGTACGCGCTAAAGCGAAAGGTTATTATGGTGCACGAAAGAATGTGTTTCGCGTAGCCAAGCAAGCAGTTATCAAGGCTGGTCAGTATGCATACCGGGATCGTCGACAACGTAAACGTCAATTCCGTTCCTTGTGGATTGTGCGAATCAACGCTGCTGCAAGGCAATTTGGATTGTCCTATAGCCGTTTGATGGATGGTTTGAATAAGGCATCTGTTGAAATAGATAGAAAAGTCTTGGCAGATTTAGCTGTAAATGATATCGATACATTTGGCAGGCTAGCAGAACGAGCAAAAGCTAGTTTGGCAAATTAATCTTGATCAAAATGGCTTGATACGGCTTCTTTTAGACAACTCGCTTTGTTGGATGTAAAAAGGGAAAGGTTACGCCTTTCCCTTTTTTTGTTTAATATATTTTTGATTTAGTTTATGCAACATGACTGATCTCAATACTTTAGAAGTCCAGGTAATAAAAGAGATTCAGTCCACCTGTGATATGGATAGTTTGGAATCCCTGCGTGTCCAGTATTTAGGTAAAAAGGGGGTGCTAACGGAGCAGCTTAAAGCGCTTGGCAAGTTACCTAAAGAACAGCGCCCAGTAGCAGGAGAGAAAATAAATCTAATAAAAGTTCGCATTCAACAATCACTAGAAGAGAAAAAATCTCAATTACAAGAATCTGCAATAGATGAACAGTTAAGGGGTGAAACTCTGGACATTACTCTGCCGGGTAGAGGGCAGAGTCTAGGCAGTCTGCATCCCATCACTCATACGCTTACTCAGATTGAAGAATATTTTCAGCAATATGGCTTTGTTGTTGCAGAAGGCCCAGAGGTTGAAGATGAATTTCATAATTTTGAAGCCTTGAACATCCCTGAACACCATCCTGCTCGTGCAATGCATGATACTTTTTATTTTACAGACAATATGCTGTTACGCACACACACCTCGTCTGTACAAATTCATGTGATGCAGGAGCAAGCTCCACCGATACGCGTCATTGCACCTGGTCGGGTTTACCGTTGTGACTCAGACCCAACACATAGTCCTATGTTTCACCAAGTTGAAGGGTTGTTAGTAGATGAGCAAGTTTCGTTCGTTGATTTAAAAGGTATCATTATTGAGTTTTTGCAAACATTTTTTGAAGATGAAAAACTAAAAGTACGATTTCGACCGTCGTACTTTCCTTTTACTGAGCCTTCCGCTGAAATCGATATTGCCATGACGAGTAGCAAATCAAAAAACATTAAGTGGTTAGAAGTAATGGGCTGTGGAATGGTGCATCCAAGAGTCTTTGAGAAAGTAGGAATCGATTCTGACAAGTACAGCGGATACGCATTTGGCTTAGGAGTTGAGCGTCTTGCCATGCTGCGATATCAAGTGAATGACCTACGTTTATTTTTTGAAAACGATCTACGTTTTCTGCAACAGTTTTCCTGAGGCATAAATCATGCGAGTAAGTGAGAATTGGTTACGTGAGTGGGTAAATCCAGCAGTTAATATTCAGCAATTAGCAGATACGCTAACTATGGCTGGATTAGAAGTTGACAGCATAGAACCAGCAGCGCCACCTTTTTCAGGTGTGGTAGTGGCAAAAGTGATTGAGGTAACAGCACATCCTGATGCAACAAAACTTCACATCTGCAGTATAAATGATGGTTCTGGTGAACGTGCTACTGTGATATGTGGTGCAAGCAATGTTCGCGCGGGTTTGAACGTAGCCTTTGCAAAAGTAGGGTCAGTTTTACCCAATGATTTCAAAATTGAGGCAAAAACAATTCGTGGTGTGGAATCATTTGGAATGTTGTGTTCCGCAACTGAATTGGGGTTGGCTGAAACTTCCCAAGGAATTTTAGAGTTATCAGAAGATCATGAACTTGGCACAGATGTATTTGAAAGTTTTGCGTTAAAGGATTTCGTCATAGATATCGATTTAACACCAAATCGATCAGATTGTTTAAGTGTGCAAGGTATTGCACGTGAAGTGTCGGCACTTCTAGACACAGAACTGGAAAAAACGACCTCAGTCACTAAAACTGATAGTTTAAGTCAAACTACTTTTCCCGTTTCAATTAAAGCAGCAAAGGATTGTCCTCGGTATGTTGGTAGGGTGATTGAAGGAATATCCGGCACGGTACAAAGTCCTTTGTGGATGCAAGAAAAATTACGTCGTGCAGGGGTTCGTTCCATTAATGCCATCATTGATATTACCAATTATGTGATGTTAGAACTGGGTCAGCCTATGCATGCATTTGATCTAAATAAACTTGACGCTGAAATTGTGGTGCGGTTTGCCAAGCCATCTGAGTCCTTAGAACTACTTGATGGCCAAGTAGTGGAATTATCTACCGATGACTTAGTCATCGCAGATGCAAAAAAACCTGTTGCTCTAGGTGGCATCATGGGTGGTAGCTGTACCGCGGTTGATGATGAAACCACGAATATTTTTTTGGAAAGCGCATTTTTTAAACCAAACACTATTGCTGGTAAAGCAAGACGTTATGGTTTGCACACGGATTCATCACATCGTTTCGAGCGTGGAGTTGATCCAGGGCTAGCTCAACTGGCAATAGAAAGAGCCACGCAATTAATCCTTGAGTTGGTTGGCGGCACTGCAGGCCCTATTATTTGTGAAGAAAAGACTTCTGCTTTGCCAAAACCGGTAGAGATTAATCTTGCACATGCCAAAGTTGAGGCTTTATTAGGCATTAATATTTCCATCGCAGAAATACAAGAGCTACTAAAGCGTTTGCATTGTGAAGTGCAGATTGATGGAACCAGCATGCGAGTAATTCCGCCAAGCTTTCGTTTTGACCTTACCATGGATGTCGATCTAATAGAGGAAATTGCACGTTTGGTGGGTTATGAAAACATACCTGGGATTGTAAAAGCGGATTTATCTTGTAAAAAAGCTGCCACGACAAGTGTCAATAAACTTGCTTTGATTAAACAAGTATTAGTATCTCGTGGTTTTCACGAAATCATTTCATTCAGCTTTGTCGATCAGAAAATAGAAACATTACTGAATCCAAAACATAATGCAAAAATATTGGCAAATCCGATCTCTCAAGAGATGTCGGTGATGCGCAGTAGCATTTGGCCGGGTTTAATAAAAGCTGCGCAATATAATTTGAACCGTCAACAGACTCGTATTCGTGTATTTGAACATGGGTTACAATTTTTACAGACAGATAAAGGGCTTATGCAGCTTCCTATCCTGTCCGGGCTTGTTTCTGGAGATTGTGAGCCACAGCAATGGGGTGCTAAGCCTAGAAATGTAGATTTTTATGACATTAAAGGTGATGTAGAACGTATATTAGATATTGCTTTACAACATTATGGACGTATGTGCTTTGAAATCTTGCACGATCCTGCTTTGCATCCAGGACAAGCTGCACAAATTATATCTAATAATAAAAGTATTGGCCGGTTAGGTAGGTTACATCCACGAATTCAGTCTGCACTAGACATTGACCAACCTTTTTTCTTATTTGAATTGCAGTTGAGTGATTTGCTGAAGAAATCTTCTGAAATTGTTTTTGAGCCACTATCAAAATACCCTTCGATCCGTCGGGATATCACACTCATTGTCGATGAAACTATCAATGCTGCACAAATTTGCTCAAACATTGAACAAATGAAAATCCCCATTCTACAAACGATCGAAATCTTCAGTGTATATACTGGTAAAGGCATCCCAGAAACAAAGAAAAGCATCTCTTTAGGCTTGATTTTACAAGAGTTTTCACGCACCCTTACGGATAAAGAAATAGAACAAACAATCTCACTAATTATTTCTCAACTTAAAATTAGAGTTGGAGCGGAAATAAGAAATTAAGTGCTATGGCGCTAACTAAAGCTGAAATGGCAGAAAACTTGTTTGAGGAGTTAGGCCTCAACAAGCGTGAAGCTAAAGAATTAGTCGAAATTTTCTTTGAAGAAGTTCGGCTCGCTTTGCAGCAAGGTCACGAAGTAAAATTATCGGGCTTTGGTAACTTTATTTTGCGTGATAAAAATCAACGCCCGGGGCGAAATCCAAAAACCGGTGAAGAGATCCCTATTTCTGCAAGACGTGTAGTTACTTTCCGTCCAGGACAAAAATTAAAAGCGAGAGTTGAGGCGTATGCTGGAAATCAACAATAATAATGAATTGCCGGCGATTCCTGGGAAGCGCTATTTTACGATAGGTGAAGTAAGTGAGCTTTGTGGGGTTAAACCCCATGTGCTGCGGTATTGGGAACAAGAATTTCCATCCTTAAAGCCTGTGAAACGGCGTGGTAACCGACGCTATTACCAACGTCACGATGTAATCCTTATTCGTCAAATACGTAGCCTATTATATGAACAAGGCTACACAATTGGTGGCGCTAGACTTAAGTTATCGGATTCTTCTGTAAAAGAAGACAACATACAAAGTCAACAGCTAGTCCATCAAATGCGTGTTGAGCTTGAAGATCTGCTACAAGTTTTGAAACGCTAAGTATTCATTCTATAATTTAATTAGTACGGATCAACATTTATCGGGGTGTAGCGCAGCCTGGTAGCGCACCGCAATGGGGTTGCGGTGGTCGGAGGTTCAAATCCTCTCACCCCGACCAAATTTAATATATAGTTACGCTATGCTTTGACTAGTGTGTAATACCCAAATGCAAGTGTGGAACCGAAACGAGGTTCACAAAATCGCCGAACTACCTAGATGTATTTAGAATGTACAGATTATGTATCATTATATGAATGTAACTTATTAGGGCAGCGCAGGAGCAGTTGCCGAGGAGCAATTATTTACTTGATTTCGAACATCTCGCAACCAGATAGATACGATATAAGTAGGGATGCCCCGCAGGGCGAAGTTCAAGGAAGAACGAATTAAATCCTCCCGCGCCGATTGTAACTAGCAAATCATACCTTCGTCATAAATACGGCTAATTTATGGTCGTGAGCTCGCACTCACCGAATTTAACTTCTATACTTGGGGCCCTAGTGATTTAATGCCCCGCTATTGTTACTCATTTCCATCATTTAATTTTAGAATAACGCAGTCTATTCATGGCTGCCGTATCAGAGCCAATTATTAAATATTACTTATGTCATTAAATGTTCACCTTGATTTAGAGCTAGTCTTGTTAATAGGCACCTTAATAACTGGCCTTGTCTGGTTAGTTGATAGATTATTTTTGGGCGACAAGCGTCGAAAACGTGCTTTAGAGAAATCTTATAATGCCAACCATAGTCAAGATAGTGCTCAATCTACAAATAAGGACTATCGTGAGCCATGGTACATAGAAATATGTAAGTCATTTTTTCCAATTTTATTAATTGTATTAATCCTTCGCTCGTTTGTTGCCGAACCGTTTCGAATCCCTTCTGGTTCTATGATGCCGACACTGTTACATGGCGATTTTATTTTGGTGAGTAAATTTGCTTATGGTATAAAGCTACCTGTGCTGCACACAAAAATTGTTGACACTGGGTTACCGAAACGCGGAGATGTTGCTGTATTTCGTTTTCCTAAGGATCCATCAGACGATTACATTAAGCGAGTAATAGGCTTGCCTGGTGATCGCATCATATACAAAAATAAAACTTTATTTATTAATGGCAAGCGGATAAATCAAGTAAAAAATGGCTTCTATCAAGGAAGTGGTGCGAATAGTGTAATGAACGGCGCTGCTATTCTACATGAAGATCTTGAAACGGTATTACATGATATTTTAATCAAGCAACCTGAATATAATGTTCATAGCGAATTTCATATACCTGATAATCACTATTTTGTTATGGGGGATAATCGAGATCACAGTAGCGATAGTCGTAGTTGGGGATTTGTACCAGAAGAGAATTTAGTCGGTCGTGCATTTTTAGTGTGGATGAACTGGGATTTTTCGGGGAAAAAATTTAATTTTAAACGCATTGGTAAAAAAATTATTTAAACTTAGGGTATGCATATGATGAATTTTAAAAAACAACGAGGCGCTTCATTTGTTTTCTGGATTCTTTTTGTAGCCTTAATTGGGTTTATTGTCACATTAGGAATAAAGTTATTTCCTGTATATTACAAAGGTTTTGCAACTGAAAAGATTATCGAAGATCTTGCAATTGAGATGCAAGGTAAAAATCCAAATAAAAAGCAACTTTGGGATTTGATTCAAAGGCGGTTAGATGTAAATAGTATCATAGGCGTAAAGAAAGAAAATTTTGTCTATGAAAAACAAAAAAAATCACTTGAATTTGGTGTAGATTACGAAGTTAGATTACCTTTGGTTGCAAATATGGATGCAGTGGTGATGTTTAATCATCGTCAAACAATCAATATCAAATAACGAAAAAATTGAGACTTGTTAAGCAGCTAGGAGAACGCTTCTTAAACTCGGATTACTATCGCCGCGCGCTTACACACCGCAGTGTTAGTTCTCAAAATAATGAACGACTAGAATTTCTTGGCGATTCATTACTTGGGTTCTTCATAGCTGAATGGTTGTTTAAGCGCTACCCAACCTACACTGAAGGTGATCTCACTCGCTTGCGTGCACATTTAGTCAGAAAAGAAACACTTGCTGTAATCGCACGCGAGTTAAATCTCGGTGAAAATCTTGTTTTAGGGGCAGGAGAGTTAAAATCTGGTGGCGTTCACCGTGATTCAATTCTAGCTGATGCCCTTGAAGCTTTAATTGGTGCAATTTATTTGTCTGAGGGCTTTGAGCCAGCGCGAACTTTTGTACTGAATCTTTACAATACTAGGTTGCAGAATATTCCTACTGCTGATCAACTTAAAGATGCAAAGACTAGACTACAAGAATTATTGCAATCCAATGGAGTAGCATTACCCAAGTATGTGCTACAAGATAAGTGTGGACAATCGGGAAAAGAGACATTTACTGTAGAATGTATAATTGATGGTTGCAAAGAGAAATTTATAGGAACAGGTAAAAGTCGCCGCAGTGCAGAACAAGATGCTGCAAAACAGGCTTTCGCATACATGTCAAAACTGACTCTTTAATCTTTTCAAATGACCAGCAAAACAAAGTGTGGATTTGTTGCTATTGTAGGTCGCGCAAATGTTGGTAAGTCAACTTTATTTAATAATTTGCTTAATGAACAACTATCTATAGCTACACACAAACCACAGACGACTCGACATAATATACGTGGTGTTTTAAGTCTTGAAACTTGCCAATTAATTTTAATCGATACTCCAGGAATTCAACTGGGAAATTGGCGCTTGATGAATAAGGTGTTAGTGCGCAACGCGCTTTCCTCTCTGCAAGATGTCGATATTATTTTGATGATGATAGAACTGGACTGCTGGAAAGAGGAAGATGAATATCTCCTTAAGCAGATTAAACATATCAGTTGCCCTGTTGTATTAGTAATTAATAAAATAGATAAGATTAAAGACAAGTCTAAATTGCTTCCCATTTTAGATTCAATAAAAATGCGGCATGATTTCACTAGTATCGTTCCACTTTCTGCCTTGTATGATAAAAATATGGATGTTTTAACTAAAGAATTATGTAAATGCAGTCCCTATTCAGAATATTTATTTCCCAAAGATATGAAGTGGGATCGTGATGACTTATTTGTGATATCTGAAGTGATACGTGGAGCAGCAATGCTGCAGTTGCAAAAAGAGCTCCCGTATGCGATTTATACTGAAGTAGAGGAACTTGATTTTAGCGAAAATTTAGTAACGATTGCGGCTATTATTTGGGTCGAAAAAGAAAGCCAAAAACCAATTGTTATTGGTAAAAGAGGAGCAAAGTTAAAAGCAATTGGGGAGTATGCTCGCAAAAAACTCGAAAAAATATTTAATAAAAAAGTCATGCTTAAAACATGGGTTAAAGTCAAACAGAACTGGCAAGATCAGCAAGATGTTGTTGCTCAATTCGAAAAATAAAAGATTAATTGATAAATAAACCATGAGAGTTCAGTTACAACAGGCCTTTTGTATGCACAGTAGGCCATATCGTGAATCAAGCCAGATTGTAGAAATGCTAACTTCTGGTCATGGAGTAATTTCTTGTGTACGTCGTGGGTCAAAAAAATGCAATGCATCTGCAGACTTTTTATTTACACCTTTGCTGATATCTTGGAGTGGAAGAGGAGATCTTTTTACGCTTACACATGTTGAATCGGTTGGACTGAAACAAGTTGTACTTCCAAATAAATGTATCATTGGAATGTATCTAAATGAACTAATATTAAACTTAGTGCCAAAATCAAGCCCAAGTAAAGAAATTTTCAGTCTTTATAAAAATATTATCAGTTTACTAGATAGAAGTGAGAAGCAGGAAAAACTTCTACGCTTATTCGAAATAGAACTACTTTCATTGATAGGGCATGGTCTTTCATTTGAAAAAGAATTGGATCATGAAACACCAATACAAAAAGATTGTATCTATCGTTATGATGTGGGTTTGGGGCCCGCAAAAGTAACACATAAAAGTACTGCATGGAATGTTGTTAAAGGGGCCACATTATTGGGTCTGCAATCGCCATTGGATATGGATTCAACTTGTTTAAGCGAAGCAAAACGATTAATGCGTGGAATTATTAACTGGCATCTGGATAGTCGATCTTTGCATAGCCGAGAGATACTGCAATTTATGCAAATGTAATCGTGGCAATTTTATATTAGTCGTCTAATTGGTATTTCTTCTTATGTCGCAAGAATCTAGGGTGCGTCTCGGAGTAAATCTTGATCACGTAATGACAATACGTCAGGCACGTTTTACTCCTTATCCAGATTTAAAACAGGCAATCGAGATGGCTGAACGTGCTGGAGCAGATGGTATTACCATGCATTTACGAGAAGATCGACGTCATATTCAAGATGAAGATGTATATCTTGCAAAGCAAGTCATTCAATCAAGCATGAATTTAGAAATGGCGGCCACAGATGAAATGCGCGATATAGCGCTGGACGTAAAGCCACAGAATTGTTGTATTGTTCCTGAGCATAGACAAGAACTAACAACGGAAGGTGGTTTAGATGTCATCAAAAATCAAGCACGAGTCAAAGAACTTGTAGCGGCTTTAGATGAAGAAAATATTGATGTTTCTTTATTTATTGAACCGGATTTAAAAATTATTGATGCATCTGCTGAAACTGGTGCTCCGGTGATAGAGCTTCATACGGGCACCTATGCAAGAGTTCAAGATACAGCCCAAGAAAATGAACTTGAGCGACTTAAAACTGCCGCAGCTCATGCCGTCTCATTAGGTTTAGTCGTAAATGCAGGTCACGGTCTGCATTATGTAAATGTTTCTCCAATCGCAAATATAGATAGTATGCATGAACTCAATATTGGTCATTCTATTGTGGCCTATGCTTTGTTTGTAGGGTTGGAGAATGCCGTAAAAAAAATGAAAGTGGCTATGAGAGTGACAGTTTAAGATGAGGTTAATTGGTTCAGGGGTAGATATTGTAGATTCTCGTCGTATTCAGAAAATATATACTAAATATACGCAGTCATTTGCTAATAAAATATTACATGATGTTGAATTAGCTGAATTTCATGGGCAAAGGAATAAACCGCAATATTTATCGAATCGATTTGCTGTAAAAGAAGCTATTGCTAAAGCATTTGGTACGGGGATGCGTGGAGAAATGTTATGGAAAAATATATATATTACACATGATAAATTAGGTAAGCCTATAGCTAATTTTGAAAAGAAGTTAGCAGATCAAATAAGAGCCAATGAGCTAGAAGTTTCTATTAGCATTTCACATGAAAAAAATTATACGATTGCACATGCAATAGCTTTTAACAAAAGATAGTTAAATGAAAATTCCCACAATTGAAGAATTTGTAGGCAACACACCATTAATACGTTTGCAACGTTTGCCAGGCCAAACATCTAATCAAATACTGGGAAAATTGGAAGGTAACAATCCTGCAGGCTCTGTTAAAGATCGACCTGCATTAAGTATGATTGTCGAGGCAGAAAAACGCGGTGAAATTAAACCTGGTGATAATTTAATTGAAGCGACGAGTGGCAATACAGGTATTGCCTTGGCCATGGTTGCAGCGATAAAGGGCTACAATATGAAGCTCATCATGCCGGATAACATGAGTGAAGAGCGCCGCGCAGCTATGCAGGCATTTGGTGCCGAGCTTATATTGGTTACTGCAGAAGAAGGGATGGAAAAAGCTCGTGATTTAGCATTACAGATGCAAGCCGAAGGAAAAGGCAAAGTGTTAGATCAATTCGCGAATCCTGATAATCCTCTAGCACATTATCGAACTACAGGCCCAGAGATATGGCGCGATACGGAAGGGAAAATTACTCACTTTGTGAGTTCGATGGGAACAACCGGGACCATCATGGGGGCATCAAAATTTTTTAAGGAAATGGATTCCAAAATTCAGATTGTTGGTGTTGAGCCATCTGAGGGTTCAAAGATACCCGGCATTAGGAAATGGCCCGAGGAATATATTCCAAAAATATTTGATGCCAAAGCTGTGGATCAAGTAGTCGATGTAACACAACAAGAAGCCGAGGATATGATGCGTAGATTAGGGAGAGAGGAGGGTATATTTTGTGGAATTTCATCTGGAGGTGCCATTGCAGCTGCATTAAAGGTCTCTAAACAAGTTCAAGATGCCGTTATCGTAACAATCATTTGTGATCGAGGAGATCGTTATCTATCAACTGGCCTTTTTACTGCACAAACATAAAAGCACTTCTTTCCTTAAGTGAACATTCTTGTTTTTGATATTGAAACGGTACCGGATATTGAATCTGGAAAGAAGATCTATGATCTGGAAGGTCTACCGGATAAAGATATTATCAAAGCCATTGAGCATCTGCGTAATCAACAAACCGGCAGCGAGTTTATGCCACATTACATGCATCGTATTGTTGCAATCTCGGCTGTTCTTAGCACCATTGATTCATTTCAGGCATGGTCCTTGGGCTCTTTAGAATCGACCGAGAAAGAATTATTGGAACGTTTTTTTGATGGCTTAGAAAAGTATAATCCAACCTTAGTTTCATGGAATGGTAGTGGTTTCGATTTACCAGTGATCCACTATCGATCTTTATTACATGGTGTTGTCGCTCATCATTATTGGCAGATCGGTGATGAAGATACTAGTTTTCGTTATAATAATTATCTTGGCCGATTTCATTGGCGACATATTGATTTGATGGATGTGTTAGCTGCGTATCAACCGCGTGCATTTGCAAAATTGGATCATATCGCAACCATGCTTGATTTTCCTGGCAAGCTTGGTATGGATGGAAGTAAAGTTTGTGATGCCTATTTGGCTGGAGAATTGGAATTAATTCGTAATTATTGTGAAACGGATGTATTAAATACTTATTTAATTTTTTTACGTTTTGAACTAATGCGAGGAAAATTACTAGAAAGCGAATATAAGAAAAAATGTCAACAAGTAAAATCTTTTCTTAGTGAGGTAAATAAGCCACACTTTTCTGAATTTCTTAAGCAATGGAAAAATTAAGCGAGGAGTTTCTGTATAACCCTTTCGTATAAGTTTGTGAGTTGATCGAGTGCTGCTAATTCAATATGTTCATTTACTTTGTGACTACTTTCGTTTACAGGTCCTAGTTCAACAACTTGCGCACCAGTTGGGGCAATAAATCTTCCATCCGATGTGCCGCCGCTAGTGGATAATTCAGGTTTGATTTTCATTGTGTCGTAAATTGCCTGTTTACATGCATTGGCAAGCTCACCAGGTTTGCAATAGAAAGGAATTCCGGACAAATGCCAGTCAATTTCATAATCAAGGTTATGTTTTTTCAGAATTTTTTCAATTTTAATTTTAATATCATCAGCCGTGATTTCAGTTGAAAACCGTAAGTTAAATTCGACATTTAGTGCCCCAGGAATGACATTGCTTGCGCCGGTTCCTGCATTTAGATTGGACACCTGAAAGGTCGTAGCGGGGAAATGTTCATTGCCAGCGTCCCATTCAAGAGAAGTGAGCTCGACAAGAGCGGATGAAAATTCATGGATTGGGTTTTTCGCTAAGTGTGGGTAGGCAACATGTCCTTGTAGGCCTTTTACATGCACGGCTGCAGACAGTGAACCACGTCGTCCAACTTTAATCGTATCGCCTACGATATTTGTGCTTGTGGGTTCACCGATGATGCACCAATCGATAGCTTCATCACGAGTTTGTAGTTTCTCGATTACTCTTATTGTGCCATCTATTGCTGGGCCCTCTTCATCGCTAGTGAGCAATACCCCAATAGAGCCTTTGTGATTAGGATAAGCTTGCACAAAATTTTCACAGGCAATAGTCATTGCGGCTATGCTGGATTTCATATCTGCAGCACCTCGACCATAGAGTTTGTTATCTCGGACAGTGGGTTCAAAAGGATGGGATAACCATTGTTCATGTGGCCCTGGTGGTACGACATCCGTATGTCCTGCGAATACAAGTAGCGGTGTTTGTGTTCCACGACGTAACCATATATTGCTCACCTCACCAAAGCACATCGGTTCGGCTTGAAAGCCAGTAGATTCTAAATGCTTGGATACTATCGCTTGGCAACCACTATCATCAGGAGTAATTGAAGGTTGCTCGATAAGTTTTTTTACCAGTTCAAGTGTTGCTGACATGGTTTATTGAAATAATTCACTATAGCGTTTCTGATCAAAGCCAATTTCAATTTTATTTTTATACCGGGTGACAGGATGATTAATTAATGTTGGATATTGTTGCATTAGTTTAATAGCTTATGATTGAGAAATATTAGTTTATTGTATTTCGCTCAGTTCTTTATAAGTTCTACTTCGCTTGTTGAGCAGAACTTTCCATGATGGTGTTTCACGCCAAGTCGTAACTTGATTTTTTGTTACACATTGTTTTTTAAAATCGTCAAAATCAAGGCAAATGCTATAATCATTTCGCCATTTCAGAGACTTTTTTACTTGATTACAGTTTTGAATTCCAATTAAGGCCAGCATACATCAGTCAACTGAACGTAATAGCTCATTAATTCCCACTTTGCTACGTGTTTTTTCATCTACTTGTTTTACTATCACGGCGCAATACAAACTGTATTTACCATCTTTAGATGGGAGATTTCCTGAAACTACTACAGAACCTGCAGGGATGCGCCCATAGCTTACTTCACCAGTTTCGCGGTTGTATATTTTTGTGCTCTTGCCTATATATACACCCATCGAAATTACAGAGCCTTTTTCAACAATGACACCTTCTACTACCTCAGAGCGTGCGCCAATAAAACAATTATCTTCAATCACAGTTGGTGAAGCTTGTAGTGGCTCAAGTACACCACCAATACCAACTCCACCTGAGAGATGCACATTTTTACCAATTTGTGCACAAGATCCTACCGTTGCCCATGTATCCACCATGGTTCCAGAATCGACATAGGCCCCAATATTTACATAACTTGGCATGAGCACTACATCGGGTGCAATATATGCACCGTATCGTGCCATGGCAGGTGGAACTATTCGTGCACCTTGTTGTGAGATAGCAGTAGCATCCATTTGTGAAAATTTCGTAGCAACCTTGTCATAATATTTTGTAAATCCTGCATCTATCAGTTTATTCTCATTCATTCGAAATGAGAGTAGTACGGCTTTTTTAAGCCATTCATTTACAATCCAGTTGCTGCCTTGTTTTTCGGCTACGCGTAATTCACCCTTATCAAGTTGGTTAAGAGTATGTTCTACCGCTTCACGAGTGCTTGAATCTGTAGATGTTGGAGTAATTTCTGCACGATTCTCAAATGCTTGTTCTATAATTTTTTGAATAGAGTCACTCATTGTTTCTCCTTGAAACAGATTAATTTATTTCTTGTAAAAATTCTCGAATTCGAATTGCAGCTTGTATGCATTCTTGTTTGGTTGCAACCAATGCTATGCGAGCTCGCTTATTACCTGGATTTTCACCAGCAACTGTATGAGCCAAATAACTCCCGGGTAATGTTAGAACATTTTTCTTAGCAAAGAGTAATTTGGAGAATTCTTCGTCATCTATGGGTAATTTTGGCCATAAATAAAAGCCGGCATCTGGTAATTCGCATTGTAAATAATTATCAAGTATTTCTAATACAGCATTGAATTTCTCATGATAAAGTTGCCGATTATCCTTAACATGTTGTTCGTCTGACCAGGCAGCAACACTTGCAGCTTGTATAGGTAATGACATAGCGCATCCATGATAGGTTCGATATTGCAAAAATTTTTCAATTAACTTAGTAGCGCCTGCAACAAAGCCAGAGCGTAATCCGGGCGCATTAGAGCGTTTGGAGAGACTATAGAATGTCATACAATTTTGCACTGCATCCTCGCCTAATTCTTGGCTGCAATGAAGCAACCCCATGGGTGGTGGCGAACTTGGTGGATAAATTTCTGAATAACATTCATCAGATGCAATGATGAACTTATATTGCACAGAGTATTCAATCAATTTTTGTAATGTAACTTTGGGAGCAATTTGTCCTGTTGGGTTGCCGGGTGTGCAAATATAGATTAACTGGCAACGTTTCCACACGGCGACGTCAAGTTCCCATAATGCCGGAATATCTCCATCGACGACTTGACAATCGTAGTAGATCGGTTCTGCACCGGCTAGTAATGCTGCACCTTCATAAATTTGGTAAAAGGGGTTTGGGATTAAAACAATAGGTCGTTTATTAGAATCGATAATGCATTGTGCAAAAGCAAATAGGGCCTCACGCGTGCCATTTACTGGCAATATATTTTCATATTCTTTAATGAATTGTTTAGTAAGCTTAAATCTCTTGCGTAGCCAAATGGCACAGGCTGAAAGCAGTTCATCGGATCCTCGTGTAGAAGGGTATTTATCTAACTGATTTAAGTGATTCGATAGAGCTTGTTTAATAATTTCAGGCGTTGGATGTTTAGGTTCACCGATTGCTAATGAAATAGGAGTATATTGATTTGTTATTTGCTTCTGCTGAATGAGCTTGTTTAGTTTCTCAAACGGATAGGGCTGTAGTCTTTGTAAATGAGGATTCATGCTTAATGTAGTTGTTCACTGAGCTTTTATATATAAGCTTTTTATACGGCAAGTGGAATTTGCTTTGGTTGTTGTAAATATTCTTCTATGACTTCTTTTAATTTGACTTGCTCTTCTATATTTAAGGGTAGATTCGCAAGATTGCTTAATTGAAAAATATTATGTACGCGCTCACCTAGTTTTGATATACGCGCGTTGTGTACCGCAATATTGCAATCTACAAATGCACTACCTAAACAAGCCAATAGCCCCGGAAAATCTGGCGTTTTAATCTCCATAGTTGTACAGGCATAGTGTGGGCTATGATCAAATTGAATCTCTGTAGGCACACGTAATTCTCTAATTTGCCTGGGAAGCCTTTGCACTGGTGCAGTTAAAATTTGAGATGGGTTTTTGAGTGCATCTGTAAGTTTATATGCGACAAGTTTGCATTGTTTTTTATCGCTAATCGGATTGCCATTTACATCAAGTACTAAGAATGTGTCTAAGGCATGACCTTTTTTTGAAGTGATGACTCTGGCATGGACGACTACTAGTCCTAGTTTTGCCAAAGTTGAAGTTATGTGTGCAAATAGATAATTTCGATCGTTGCAGAATATAAAAATTTCCGTTGCACCTCTGGCGCTATACTGGTGTATGTTAACGATTACATTTTCACTATCCTGATGATTTAGTATTGCTTGAGTATGACGCATCACTTCTTCGTCAGAATAGCGCAAAAAATAATCTTCATCTAGTTCTTGCCAAAATGTTAAACAACTACTTTTTTCAAATCCCTGTTCTATTAGTTTTTGTAATGCGGACTCTTTTACTTCGCTTATTAGTTCCTCACGCTTGAATGGTGAGTCTAGTCCACGCCGTAAATTTCTTGAAGTGCTTTGATAAAGTTCAGCTATTAAAGAGCTGCGCCAGCTATTCCAGAGTTTTGGGTCAGTGCCACGTATATCAGCGATGGTTAAAAGGTATAAATAATTTAAACGTGTAAGATTACCTACATTTTCAGCAAACATTTTTACCACTTCAGGGTCATCAATATCTTGATGCTGTGCAGTTATAGACATCACCAAATGATTCTTGACTAACCAGCTAACTAATTTTGCATCAAATATGCTGAGATTATGCATTACGCAAAATTTCATAACTTCTTCAGCTCCTAATTCTGAGTGATCGCCACCTCGACCTTTGGCAATATCATGAAAAAGTGCAGCTAAATACAACACTAAAGCTTTTGGGGTCTGTATAAAAATATCATGATAGGTCGCAAATTCGTCATCAGATGTGGATATACTAAATTGACATGCGTTTTCAAAAACACGAAGTGTATGCTCTTCAACTGTATATATATGGTACAGATCAAATTGCATTCTTCCAGTTACAGCATCGAAGCATGGCAAATATTTTCCGAGCACCCCCAGTTTTGCCATACGCCGGATTTCACGATTGTTAGTCTGAGGTTGGTTTAATATAGAAATAAATAAAGTGCAGTTATGACTATCTTGTCTAAATTGATCGTCAATTAAATATAAATGATCGAGTAAAAGTTGAACAAGCTCATCATTTGGGCCGGTTAAATTACTATGCTGTTGTAAAAGTTGAAATACTTCGAAGATTGCCGATGGTGTCTCTGTAAATATATTTGATTGTATTGCTTCAAGTTGATTTCCGCGTGCTTGAAAGCGCTCATTGATTATTTTTGCTCTTCTTCTTAATAATCCTGGAAAAATAGTTGAGCGCAAGCGATTAATTATGATCTCCACAATTGTGGACACTTGGTTACTCGCTCGATAATAAACCTGCATAAATTCTTCTACTTGCAGATTGCGGTTATCGTTATTAAAACCTAACAGAGAAGCAACATCATATTGGTAATCGAATAACAAACGGTCTTCATTGCGTTGCGTATGTAGGTGTAAAGCGAAACGAATTTTAGCAAGTACTTTGTATGTCTCTTGCAGTAATAGTAATTCTCTATTTGTCAAGAACTTTCTTGATACTAATTCTTCAAAGCATTTGGTTTTAAAATGATGATTAGTTAACCATCGAAGTGTATGTATATCTCGTAAACCTCCAGGATTTTCTTTTACATTTGGCTCAAGATGATTAGCAGTATCACTATACTTGTGATGCCTATTATTTAGTTCATTGGTTTTTTCTCTAAAAAATTTTTTACTTGGCCAAATTTTATTATTGCTTATTATGTTTGTGACTTGGTTATATAGTCCTTTATTTCCAGACAAATAATAAAGTTCCATCAAGCTTGTCATGACAGTTATGTCACTTTTGGCTTCCATTGTACATTCTTTTAGTGTTCGTACAGACTGAGAGATTGGCAAGTTAATATCCCAAAGAAAAGTTAGAAATAATTTAACTTTTAATTTTGCGTTTTCATTTGCGTTTTCATTAAGTACGATCATAAAATCTATATCAGACTCAGGGAATAGTTCGCGCCGTCCATAACCACCTATAGCAATTAATGCTGCCTTTTCATTGGTAAGATTATGAAGCTTCCATAAATTTTTTAGGAGTTCGTCTATAATGCATGTGTTGAGTGAAATGAGGTCATAAATGTTGGCATGGGCATCGAAACGTTCTTGGAGTAATGTCCGCAGCTCACTTCTAAAGTTTTTATAATGAGAGACTGAAAGTTGTTGAGATGGCTCTTTATTTAGAAATTGTAAAATTGATGCAGTAGGTTCGAGTGAATCAAATTCGTTTAAGCTCAGCATAGATTAAAATAAATTTTAGTGTACTGCAGATATTAGATTCGTATAAATTTTCTATTTGATTATAAGCTTTCGTCGCTTCGTAATGTCAGGACTTCATAACCGTTGTTGGTAACTAGAACTGTATGTTCCCACTGTGCAGATAGGCTGTGGTCTTTGGTTACCACAGTCCAGCCATCTGGCAGTAGTCGGACGTTGCGTTTTCCTGCATTGACCATGGGTTCAATTGTAAATGTCATCCCGGGTTCCAATTCTATGCCGGTATTTGGCTTTCCATAATGTAAAACTTGAGGGTCTTCATGAAACATGCGGCCGATTCCATGACCACAATATTCTCGAACAACAGAAAAGCGATTTTTTTCAACAAAGCTTTGAATAGCATGTCCTATATCACCTAGTTTTGCTCCGGGTTTAACTTGATGAATCCCAATTCTCAGAGCTTCATAGGTTAGCTCTACTATCCGTTTTGCAAGTACAGAGGGTTTACCTAGTATGAACATTTTGCTTGTGTCGCCATGAAAACTATTTTTAATTACAGTTATGTCAATGTTGAGAATATCGCCATTTTTTAAAGTGCGTTCCCCAGGAATACCATGACAAACTTGGTGATTTACTGATGTACAAATAGATTTGGGAAAGCCGCGATAATTTAGGGGTGCGGGTATGGCATTCAGTTCATTGACGATATATTCATGACATATCCTATTTAGCTCAAGTGTACTCACTCCTGGAACTACTAGGGGCTCTATCATCTCGAGTACCTCGGATGCCAATTTGCCTACGATACGCATTTTTTCAATCTCTTCTGCAGATTTTATAGTAATGCTCATTTTGGTGTTTTAGCTGGCTTGATTGGTAAGAATAAGTATGCCTAAGTGATTGTTCAAAATAAGCAATCATGTTATAAAGCGCCCGCGTTTAGCGCAAATACACTTTTTAAATTCACACGCGTATCGTCACATGTGGTTGGGTGCTCACAAGAGTTTCCACATGGGGTGCGCGGAGGTATAACCCACAGGAGCATTACATATCATGATGAATGTCACAATGCGTCAGATGCTAGAGGCTGGCGTACATTTTGGGCATCAAACCCGATACTGGAATCCGAAAATGAGTCCCTATATTTTCGGAGAACGCAATAAGATCCATATCATTAATCTTGAGAAAACATTACCAATGTTTCTCGATGCTGCCACATTTCTAGGCAACATGGCAGCAAATAAAGGCACTATATTATTTGTAGGTACAAAACGTTCTGCGCGCGATGCGATCCAAGAAGAAGCTATGCGCTGTGGTATGCCTTATGTTAACCATCGTTGGTTGGGTGGCATGTTAACTAATTTCAATACGGTGAAGAAATCAATTCAGCGTTTGCAAGATCTTGAGCAACTCGCAAGTGGTGAAGGTCTAGAAAGATTAAGCAAAAAAGAAATGCTTTTACTCAAGCGCGAATTATTTAAATTAGATCGGAGTTTGGGCGGCATTAAGAATATGGCAAGTTTACCGGATGTGTTGTTTGTCATCGATGTGGGTTATGAAGCAATTGCAGTGAGTGAAGCTAAAAAACTCGGTATCCCTGTAGTTGCAGTTGTAGATAGCAATAATAAGGTAGATGGTGTTGACTATGTTATACCAGGTAATGATGATGCCATTCGAGCGATTAAGTTATATACCTTACATATTGCAGATGCCATCTTAGATGGTAAAGAAAGTTCGCAGGTCATGTCTGGTAATGAAGATGATTTTGTAGAAATTGACGATACAGGTAAAGTCGCGCAAACAGATGAAAAAGACAAATCCAAGTCTAAGCATAAAGTAATAGTTAAGAAAAAAGCTAGTGTTAAAGGCCCAGAAAAAGTTGTAGCAGAGAAAACTAGTGAAGGTGATGGCACCGAGATAACCAATATTGAAGGTATTGGACCTAAATATGCTGAAGCATTAGGCAAAGCGGGTATTTCCACTGTAGAGCAACTACTTGAGCAATGCTCCTCGGCTGATGCACGAGCAAAATTTGCTGAAGATACTGGTTTAAGTGAAAAATCTATTGAGTCATGGGTAACTCAGGCAAAATCTCTCCCGAAGAAACTCTCAAGCTGAGTCTTGATATCACAATTACTCATAGTGAATTGATCTAGGAATAGCGATGCAAATAACGGCAACAATGGTTAAAGAGCTGCGTGAGCGTACTGGCGCAGGCATGATGGAGTGTAAAAAGGCATTAACAGAAAGTGGTGGCAACATGGAAGTGGCTATAGAGCAAATGCGTAAGTCAGGTCAGGCTAAAGCCGACAAAAAAGCCGGACGTATAGCTGCGGAAGGAACAATCGTAATTGCTATATCAGCAGATGAAAAGCTGGCATCTATTGTAGAGGTAAATTGTGAGACAGATTTTGTGGCTAAAGATGACCATTTCCAAGCATTTTCAAAACAATTGGCTAATATTGTATTGGGCAGTGATATCAATACAGTTAATGAATTAGGTACTGCTACTCTGGAGTCAGGTCACAGTATTGAGCAAGCTCGTCTTGAATTAGTAAATAAAATTGGCGAGAACATTCAAATACGGCGTTTTGAAAAAATAAATAGTAAAGGCGCAATTGCAAATTATTCACATGGAAATCGAATTGGTGTTTTAGTCGATCTCGCAGGCGGAGATACAGAGTTAGGTAAAGATATTGCCATGCACATTGCAGCAAGTAACCCCGTATGCATAGCTGAAGAGGATGTCCCTGCTGATTTACTGGCAAAAGAGAAAGAGATTTTTATGGCGCAAGCAGAGGCCAGTGGAAAGCCACAAGAAATCATAGAAAAAATGGTGCAAGGTAAATTGAAGAAGCATCTCAAAGAAATCACTTTACTAGGCCAACCTTTTGTAAAAGATCCGGATCAAACTATCGCTGGATTGCTAAAAAATGCAAATGCATCAGTTACTAGATTCATTCGATTTGAAGTAGGTGAAGGTATAGAAAAAAGGTCTGAGAACTTTGCAGATGAGGTCATGGCCCAAGTCAAAAAAAGCGAAGATGAGAATGATGACTAAGATAATTAAAAAGGGGCGACGCCCCTTTTTTTATGCCTGAAAGCTTTATGTCTAGTAGTGAACCTGTTTACCATCGTATTTTATTAAAACTCAGTGGTGAAGCGCTGATGGGCGAGTATGATTACGGTATTGATCCCAAGATACTTGCTTGTATCGCTACAGAGATCGCACATGTAAATCACCTTGGTGTACAGGTTGCGATTGTAATTGGTGGCGGCAATATATTTCGTGGGGCAGGGCTTGCTCAAGGTGGCATGGATCGTGTCACAGCAGACCATATGGGTATGTTAGCTACGGTAATGAATAGCCTCGCATTACAGGATGCACTCGAAGGTATGAGTGTGTACTGTCGAGTGATGTCTGCAGTTAAAATCAATCAAGTATGTGAAGATTATATAAGAAGACGTGCTATACGCCATTTAGAAAAAGGTCGAGTAGTTGTATTTGCAGCAGGCACTGGCAACCCTTACTTCACAACTGATTCTGCAGCAAGTTTGCGGGCTTCAGAAATTAATGCCGACATTATGCTTAAAGCAACAAAAGTGGATGGTGTTTATGATGACGACCCTCATAAAAATCCTAACGCTAATAGATACGAAACAATTGATTATGATGAGGCTATAAATAAAAAACTGGCTGTCATGGATGCAACTGCTTTGGTACTTTGTCGAGATAATAATATTCCTTTGCGAGTATTTAATCTATTTAATGAAGGCGATCTAACTAAAATTATACAAGGTGAAAATATTGGTACTGTGGTTACAGGAGCGAAAGTGTGATTGATGAGATAAAACAAGATGCGCAAGACCGTATGCGCAAAAGTATCGATGCATTATTCCATGAGCTTTCAAAAGTTCGCACAGGACGTGCAAATGCGCGTTTGTTGGATCATGTAATGGTTGAGTATTACGGCAATCAGGTCCCTATTAACCAAGCCGCAACTGTAGCTGTAGAAGATGCGCGTACTATTGCCATCACACCTTGGGAAAGGTCTTTAGTACCAGTGGTTGAAAAAGCAATTATGAGTTCTGATCTTGGTTTAAATCCTACAACTGCTGGTACTGTAATTAGAATAGTTATGCCACCATTGACTGAAGAGAGACGTAGAGATCTGGTACGAGTTGTTAAACATGAAGCAGAAAAGTCTCGAATAGCAATTCGCAATATTCGTCGTGATGCTAATGCAGATTTCAAAGAGCTTTTAAAAGAAAAAGAAATTTCTGAAGACGAAGAGCATCACGCTCAAGATGATATTCAAAAACTTACTGATCAGTTTATTAAAGAGATTGAATCAATTCTGGAGCAAAAAGAAAAAGATTTAATGGAAGTTTAAAAAGCTACGCTTGATTAGTACTTATTATTGTGATGCATTATTCTATTTTTGAGCTCTATTTTTAAATTCAATGTCAGACGAGCTCCCCCCGAGACATGTCGCTATTATTATGGACGGTAATGGTAGATGGGCGAAACAACGAAAATTACCACGCACTGCTGGGCACCAACAGGGGGTAAAAGTTACACAAGAAATTATTAAGGCATGTGGTAAGGCTGGGGTGAAATATTTAACATTATTTGCATTTAGTAGTGAAAATTGGCAAAGGCCTAAAGGTGAAGTTTCTGCATTGATGGATTTATTTATGCAGTCACTTAAAAATGAAGTACAAAATTTAGCTGAAAACGGAGTACATCTAAAGTTTCTTGGTCAAATAGACGCCTTTTCTAAAAAACTATTCCAACAGATCCAATATGCAGAAGAGCTTACTTCAAAAAATGACAAATTGTTTCTGAATATCGCTGCGAACTATGGTGGCAAGTGGGATATTTTGCAAGCGGTAAAAAAAATTATTCAAGAGGTAAATAACGGTAATTTAAAATTAGACAGCATAAATGAAGATATCCTAGATAAAGAATTAGCCACTAAAGATATCCCAGCTCCAGATTTGTTTATACGTACAGGTGGCGAGCAACGTATCAGCAACTTTCTATTATGGCAACTAGCTTATACTGAATTATATTTTAGCGACATACTTTGGCCAGATTTTAACTCTGATGAATTAGAAAAGGCGTTTGAAAATTATAGACTAAGACAAAGAAGGTTTGGTCGCACCCAAGAACAAGTAGCACGATAACAAAATGTTAAAACAACGAATTATTACTGCAATTGTTCTTGGTGCAATAATTGTATGGGCAATTTTTAAATTGCCAAATCATTTGCTTGCACTTGTATTTGCTGTAATAACAATATTAGGTGCTTGGGAATGGGCTAGTTTAATTCGTCCATCTCAAATAAGTTGGAAAATAATTTATGTTGTATTTACAGGTGCATTAATTCTGGTTACATGGGAGTTTGCTGAGCCGCATCATGTGCGCACAATTTTGTTAGTTGCGGGCTTATGGTGGGCAAGTGTAGTGATACTGCTTGCATTTTATGAGCCTAAATGGTTGCAATCGGATTGGCTACAGCGTGTGCTAGAGTTCTCCGGTTTTATAGTATTAATTCCGGCCTGGTTAGCGCTTAAGAGCTTGCATAATCTTGATCCTAAAAAGTTGATGTATTTATTGGCGTTGATTTGGGTCGCAGATATTGCAGCCTATTTTGTAGGCAAACGCTTTGGAAAAAATAAATTAGCACCTGATCTTAGCCCAGGGAAATCTCGTGAAGGTTTATGGGGAGCATTGATGGCTTCTTTGATACTTTCAATTATAGGTGTTTATTTGTTTGAACTTGACAAAAAGGTGTGGATCTATTTTGGGTGTCTGTGTTTCCTAACTGCATTGATTTCGGTGGTTGGAGACTTATATGAAAGTTTATTAAAAAGAAAAGCAGGGGTTAAGGATAGTGGAAGAATTTTGCCTGGTCATGGCGGTGTGCTCGATAGAATTGACAGCTTAACTGCAGCTGCCCCTGGGTTTGTTCTTGGACTATACTGGGTGGTATGACCGAATTTACTGCATTTTCAAAACCTGCGCTTAAAGGTGTAGCAAAAATTTCAATCTTAGGCGCGACCGGCTCTGTTGGGATCAATACGCTTGATGTCATCCAACAGCATCCAACAAACTTCTCTGTTACTGCATTGACTACTAATAATCAAATCGATCTTTTATATGAACAATGTTTGAATTTTCGCCCAAAGCTTGCAGTAGTTACTAATCATAAATTAGCAGATGAGTTTATTGCAAAATTCGATAACAGTGACTATAAACCAGAACTACTTGTAGGTGGACATGGATTAGAGGTAGCTGCAAGTTTAAGTGAAATTGATTTTGTAATGTCTGCAATTGTAGGAGCAGCGGGATTGCCCGCAACGCTGGCTGCGGCACAAGCGGGGAAGCGGATACTGCTTGCTAATAAAGAAGCACTCGTAATGTCTGGCAGTTTGTTAATGGAGCGCGTTCGTCAAAATAATTCACTATTATTACCAATCGATAGTGAACATAATGCCGTGTTTCAGTGTCTACCAAAAGGGGATGATATATGTGAAATTGAAAAAATTATTCTTACAGCTTCTGGAGGGCCGTTTTTAAATAAACCTCTAAATGAGTTTGGAAGTATCACACCAGAGGAAGCGTGTGCACATCCAAATTGGAAAATGGGTAAAAAGATATCTGTAGATTCTGCAACGATGATGAACAAGGGACTAGAGGTGATTGAAGCTTGCAAGTTATTTGAAAAAAATGTACAGGATGTGGAAGTTGTAATTCATCCACAATCAATAATTCATTCCTTAGTCGCATATCCAGATGGATCTATGCTTGCACATTTAGCTTATCCAGATATGCGAGTACCCATTGCGCATGCCTTAGCCTGGCCGCAACGTATAACCTCAGGTGTAAATTTTATGGACTTGACTAAAATAGGAACACTAGAGTTTTTTCAACCAGATAGAAATCGTTTTCCTTGCTTGCAGTTGGCGTACAATGCAATGGAGTCTGCCGAGAGTGCTGCGACAGTTTTAAACGCAGCAAATGAAGTCGCGGTAGATAACTTTTTAAAAACTAATATAGCTTTTACAGACATTCCAACGGTAATTGATGCTGCATTGCAGCATCTTGAACACGAAGAAGTAAATGATCTGGATATGATTCTTGAGAAAGACCAACAAGCACGTCTTTATGCACAGGGTTTTATAAATCATTCATTAGTGAGGCATTAAATATGCAATGGTTAACTTATGTGCTTGCCTTTATTGTTGCTGTAGGCATTATTGTGACGGTGCACGAATTTGGTCATTTTTGGGTAGCCAAGAAACTTGGGGTAAAAGTGCTACGTTTTTCAGTTGGATTTGGAAAGCCGCTACTAACACGAATCGCGGGCGCTGATAAAACCGAATACGTTGTTGCAAGTATCCCTCTTGGTGGTTACGTAAAGATGTTGGATGAACGCGAAGGAGAAGTTTCTAAAAGCGAAGTGCATCGTGCTTTTAATCGGCAACCTGTCTGGAAAAGATTTGCCATAGTTTCTGCGGGACCAATATTTAATTTTATTTTTGCTGTGTTGGCGTACTGGGTAACATTTGTAGTAGGTATAGAAGGTATAAAACCCACTATAGGTGAAGTGTTACCACAAAGTATTGCTGAGCAAGCACAATTACAACCACATGATACATTTATACTAGTCGAAGATGTGCCTGTGCAAACTTGGCAGCAAACTACTATTCAACTATTAGATAAAGCACTTATATCTGGTACGGTTAAAGCAACATTGCTGAGTGAAAGCGGCGCACAAAAAGTTATTGAATTGAATCTTAATGATACTAAGAAGTTGTTATCAGAAGGAAATTTGCTGGAAAAAATTGGTATTGCACCTTGGAGGTATCAATATCAACCCATATTTGGTGAGATTACATCAGGAGTTGCAAAGTCCGCAGGGATTCAATCAGGTGATCGAGTAATTAGTGTTGATGATAAGCAAGTAGATAGCTGGGACGACTTAGTCAAATATATTAGAGCACATGCAGGTGTTTCAATAAAAGTAGTTGTGCTAAGAGATAATGAGCGCTTGAATTTTGAACTAATACCTGAACCCCAAGAACAAAATGGTAAAATTATCGGGCTCATTGGTGCTTACCCATTTGTTGATCTAGCGCAACTGAATTCACACAGAAATGAACTAAGAGTCATCGTTCGTTATAACCCATTTGTAGCCATAGGCAAGGGATTAATTAAAACATGGGATGTTTCTATTTTGACCTTAAAGCTTTTATGGAAGCTTGTGATAGGTGTGGCCTCATTAAAAAATATCAGTGGCCCAGTAACCATAGCTGAATATGCAGGAGTATCAGCAGCAATTGGTTTTTCTGCCTTTGTGGGGGCCTTAGCAATCATTAGTATTAGTATTGGAATACTGAATTTATTGCCGATTCCAATACTAGATGGTGGTCATCTATTCTATTATATAGTTGAAATCGTAAAAGGCAGCCCGGTTTCTGAACAGTTTGAGGCATTTGGGCAGCGCGTAGGTATAGTTATGCTAGCAGGCTTAATGTGCTTGGCATTTTATAACGATATACATCGGTTACTACAATAAAACAAATCGGTTACTTTAAAAAAATAGTAATATGGTGTTTTTTTCCTTCAAGCGTATTGCGCTTGTTTTTTTGTTTGGAATCTTCTCTTTGCCGGTTCTGGCTGAGTCCTTTCGTCTACAAGATATACAAATAGAAGGACTTGAACGTATCGAAGCGGGCACTGTGTTTACGTTCTTGCCCATAAAGGTAGGTGATCAGTTAGAAGAACGTCAAACAGCAAACATTATCCGTACATTATACAACACAGGTTTTTTTAAAGATATTCAATTGCGTCGAGAGGAAAATGTATTAGTAGTAGTTGTAAAAGAAAGGCCTGCTATTGCAAGCCTAAGCTTTGAAGGAAATAAAGTTTTTGGTGACGATCAACTCAATGAAGCGCTCGAAAATATAGGTGTAGGAAGAGGTAGAGTATTCAATCGCTCAAGTTTAGAGCGCTTGGAGAATGAGTTATTGCAACAATATTTTGCTACAGGCAAATATGGTGTTAACGTCGATATAACAGTAACTGAATTACCTAGGAATCGAGTCGATGTATCCATTAAGATTGCTGAAGGAGAAGCTGCGAGAATTAAGCAGGTTAAAATAGTTGGCAATGAGAGCTTTGAAGAGGAGGAGTTAACTGATGATTTAGAATCAGGATTATTACCTTGGTACAACTTTTGGGGGTCCCGTGATCAGTATTCTAAGCAAAAACTACAAGGGGATTTAGAAATTATACGTTCACACTATCTAGACCACGGATATTTAAAATTTGATATTAGTTCTACGCAAGTTTCTATTAGTCCAAATAAAGAAGATATCTTTATTACAATTAATATTGATGAAGGTGATCAGTATACACTCGAGAGTATTGAGCTGGCAGGAAAGTTCGTTGTACCTAAAGATGAGTTGGAGGCGTTAATAGATATAATACCAGGACAAAATTATTCGCGTGCTGCTGTTGTAAATATTACCGAAGCAATTACTCGTAGATTAGGTGATGAGGGCTATGCATTTCCAAATATTAATCCCGTGCCAGATATCGATGAGGAGAAAAAACAAGTCTCTGTTACTATGTTCATAGATCCTGGGAACCGAATATATGTTAGACGAATCAATTTCACAGGACATGTAACTACTGGCGATGAAGTTTTTAGGAGGGAACTACGACAAATGGAAGGTGGCTGGTATTCACAGACTAATATTGAACTTTCTCGACGTAGGATTCAGCGTTTGCCTTATGTCGAATCTGTTGAGTTTGATACGAAACGCGTGCCCAATTCTGAAGATTTTGTTGACATCGAGATTAATGTCAAGGAACGCTTGGCAGGAAGCTTTAATATAGGCGCAGGCTTTTCAAGTAATCTGGGTTTAGTGCTTACATCAAGTGTAAACCAGCAAAACTTTTTAGGTACTGGAAAAAATATAAGTTTTCAAATCAATACTAGTAAGGTCAATACAGTATACAGTTTAGAGTATGTTAATCCTTACTTTACAATTGATGGCGTAAGTCGTGGTTTTGGATTTTCATTTCTTGAAACGGATGCCCAAGAGGCAGAAATCTCTGAATTTGATTCAGATCAATATGCCATAAGCACAAGAATGGGTATTCCATTAACGGAGACCGATCGGCTTGGTGGCAGATTACAGTTGGGAACTACACGTATTGGTACTGGTAGTGGCTCAGCTCAGGAAATCACAGAATTTGTAGAAGAAAATGGTAATGATTATGTAAATCTCACTTTTGGTTCGAATTTATACCATGACACACGCAATCGAAGTCTTTTTGCAACTAAAGGTAATCGACAGGATACAAGGCTAGAATTTACGGTTCCAGGAAGCGATTTAGAATTCTATAAAGTAGAATATGCAGCTAGAACTTTCATCCCAATTAGTAAGAGTCTTACTCTGTCTTTAGGCGGAGAAATCGGTTATGGTGATGGATACGGTGGTACGACTGGTTTACCGTTTTTTGAAAATTTTCGTGCTGGTGGATTTAATTCAGTTCGAGGGTATGAAATTAATACTTTAGGGCCCCGTGACTCACTTGGTGACCCCTTTGGTGGAAGTTTTTTAACTACGGCTAGTGCAGAAATACTATTCCCGCCTCCAAATTTACTTTTTATTACAAAAGATAATGCACGGCTGGGTTTGTTTCTAGATGTAGGTAATGTGTTTACAGATTTTGACGATTTTGATACAAGTGAATTAAGAGGTTCTGTTGGTATAGGCATACAATGGGTTACAGGTATTGGTGGTATCAGTGCTGCACTTGCGTCACCATTTAATGATGAGCCTGATGATTTTACAGAAACATTTCAGTTTAACTTAGGGACAAGTTTTTAGAGTTTGAGAGAAACAAAATAATGTTTAGAATATTTAGTAAAGTTTTTTATGCCACACTTTTGATTTTTCCTATTATCGTAAGTGCGGAAGCAAAAATTGGATTTGTTAATATGGCTGAAATTATGGAGAAATCACCACAAGCCGAAGCGGCGCGCAAAGCTTTGGAGAAGGAGTTTTCTGGCCGAGATAAAAAACTCACAGGTGTACGTGATGAAATTTTAAAACTTGAAGAAACATTAAAACAAGATGGACCAATAATGAGTGATAGTAGACGTACTCAGTTGGAGAAAGAAATTTTGAATAAAAAAAGAGAGTACAATCGCCAACAAGATGAGCTTCGAGAAGATTTTAATATTCGTCGTAATGAAGAGCTGGGTAAACTACAGAAAAATGTGCAGGATGTGATAGTTGGAATTGCAAAAAGTGAAAATTACGATCTTTTAGTCACGCAGCCTATTCTATTTGCAAGTAGTCGTATCGATTTGACAGAACGTGTTTTACAGGAGTTGCAAAAAACCCAGTAGTGAGCGTGAGTCGTGGCGTTTACCCTTGCAAAATTATCCAAATATACCGCGACAACGGTAGTGGGAGATCCAGCATGTGAAATCGATAGTGTAGGTAGCCTTCAAAGTGCATGTTCTGGAGCAATTACTTTTTTTGCAAACCCAAAACTTAAGCAACAACTAAAAGAGACGCAAGCTTCAGCGGTAATTTTAGATGAAAAGTTTATCGGTCTTTGCCCCACGCATGCACTAATTACTAGTAACCCATATTTAGTTTTTGCTAAAGTTGCTGCTTTACTAAATCCTTTACCTAAACATACTGCAGGTATTCATCCCACTGCAATAATTTCAAATACTTCAAAAGTTGCTAATAATTGTTATATCGGTCCCTATACAATTATCGACGAAGATTGTGTAATTGGAGAAAATACTTACATTGGTTCAAATTGTACAATTCATAAGTCTTGCACTCTTGGCGAACGTTGTCGGCTGATTAACAAAGTTACATTGTGTGACAAAACATCATTAGGAAATTGCGTTACAATTCATCCGGGTGTAGTTATAGGTAGTGATGGTTTTGGTTTAGCTAATGATGAAGGTGAATGGGTCAAAATCCCTCAGTTGGGCAGAGTTCAAATTGGCGATGATGTAGAAATAGGTGCTAATACCACGATAGATAGGGGCGCTTTGGGAGACACGATTATAGAACAAGGGGTAAAAATTGATAATCAGGTACAAATTGGACATAACGTTAAAATTGGTGCGCATACGGCTATTGCCGCATGTGTAGGTATAGCCGGCAGCACTACGATAGGTAATTTTTGTGGTATTGGTGGTGGCGTAGGGATCGGCGGACATCTTGAAATTGTTGATAAGGTCACAATCGGTGGTATGGCGAGGGTGTCTCGTTCGATCAAAAAAGCTGGTACCTACGTTTCTGGAACTCCGGTGCAGCCCTACAGAAAATGGTTACGAAGCTCGGCATTATTTACTAAGCTTGATGAACTCGCAGACCGAATTAAAAAATTAGAAAAGCAATGAAGAGATAAAGCGATATGGTCGAGATGAACATTCATGAGATTTTAAAATATTTACCGCATCGGTATCCTTTGCTGTTAGTAGATCGCGTGCTTGAGTGTAATGTTGGAAAATCAATACTAGCAATAAAAAATGTCAGTTATAATGAACCTTTTTTTCAAGGTCATTTTCCAAATGCTCCGGTAATGCCAGGCGTTTTAATTCTTGAATCACTTGCTCAAACTTCAGGCCTGCTTGCATTGAGTAGTCCTGAATGGCGTCCTGATGACGACAGCTTGTATTTATTTGTAGGCATAGATAAAGCACGTTTCAAACGACAAGTTAGTCCTGGAGATCAACTTACATTGGATGTTCAGCTAATAAGACATAAGCAAGGCTATGGCGTGTTTGATGCTACTGCCTCAGTTGATAGTGAAGTTGCCGCAACCGCTGTATTGATGTGTGTATTTAAGGAATTGGAAACTAAATGATCTTTTGATGCCGATGCCTTCAGTAAAGATCAGTGAAGATGAGCGCATTCATTCAACGGCAATTATTGATCCAAGTGCCCAAATTGATATAAATGTTTCAATTGGCCCTTATTCAATCATTGGCCCAAATGTGAGTATTGGTAAAAACACATGGGTTGGGCCCCATGTGGTGATCAACGGACCCACAAGAATAGGCACAGGTAATCGTATATTCCAATTCTCATCAATAGGAGAAATTCCGCAAGACAAAAAATATCATGGAGAACCGAGTGAGTTAATCATCGGTGATGATAATACGATAAGAGAATATGTAACCATAAATCGGGGTACTGAAGAAGATCAAGGATACACTAAAGTAGGAAAACGTAATTGGATCATGGCCTATGTGCATATTGCACATGATTGCAATGTTGGTAATGACACGACTTTTGCAAATGGCGCGACATTGGCTGGCCATGTAACCGTAGAAGATTTTGCTATTCTTGGTGGTTTTACCTTAGTTCATCAGTTTTGTCGAATTGGTGCACATTCGTTCTGCGCGATGGGTACAGCTTTAAATAAAGACCTACCACCTTATGTCATGGCTTCAGGTAACTATGCAACTACTCATGGGCTAAATAAAGAAGGACTACGCCGTCGCGGATTTTCTGAAGAATGTATACATGCATTGCATAAATCCTATAAATTGCTTATTCGCAGCAAGAGTTCTAGGAATGAGAGCATTTTGCAAGTAGAAAAACTTGCTACAGAGCATCCAGAAGTTAAGAAATTTTTAGACTTTGTTGTCTCAAGTGAACGAGGTGTTGTTCAATAGCAGCCTTCACTTAGGTGTTATTAAGTTTGCAGCAAGTTGAGCCGCGGCAACAGAGCCATTTTTTTCACCTAAATTTTCTCTTATTTTATGCATTTCTTTTCTCATTTCCGCTGCATAGCTTTTATTAGATAGCAGTTTTTCCAATTCAAGAGCAATATTCTTTGCTGTTGCGTCGTCTTGTATAAATTCCCTACATATCTCCTTTCCGGCAATCACATTTGCAATTCCTGCATAAGTAAAATTCACCATTTTGTTTAAAATTTTATATGTGATAGGAGAGATTTTGTATACAATTAGCATTGGTGTCTGCATTAATGTTATTTGTAAGGTAACTGTTCCAGATGCCGCCGCAATTGCATCACATGCATTGATCACATCGTAAATTTTGGAAGTTGTAGTGGTTATATTAATTTTTGAATAATTAATAAATTTTTGTATATAGTCTTCCGACAATGTAGAGGCTACTGGTGTTAAAAATTGAATATCACTTCTTTGTTGCGATAGCTTTAGTGCGGCTTCAATTAATACAGGGAAATTATTTGCAATTTCACTTACGCGGCTTCCAGGAAATATGCCGATAAGCTTCTTGTTTGCGTCTAAATTTTCTGCCCTGAAAAATTCGTCTTTATCGGCAGTAACAATGGCATCTTTTACTAAAGGATGTCCTACATACTCCACGTGTACACCAGCATCTTTATAAAACTTAACTTCAAATGGAAATACAACGGCCATGATATCCACACATTTTTTTATAACTTTGATACGAGAAGAGCGCCACGCCCAAATTTGAGGGCTGACGTAATACATCACTTTAATACCAAGTTTTTTTGCTGTTTTGGCTAAGCGAAGGTTAAAGTCAGGAGAATCTATCAGCACTAAAAGATCAGGTGGATTATTTTTTAATTCATATCGCATTTTATTTAGAATGTTATATAAACGAGGGTAGTGCTTGATTACCTCAACTAGACCCACAACGGAAAGCTCTGAGGCATTGACATGGATGTCGACACCAGCTTTTTGCATATATTCTCCACCGACGCCATAACAATCTATGTCAGGTTGAATTTTTTTCAGCTCAGTAACTAAATTGGCGCCATGCAAATCCCCAGATGCCTCGCCTGCAACTATCATCAGGCGGGGCGAAATCGTTTGTTTAGTCGACATAGGCCTGTTTGACAGTTTTTACTACTGTATCAACTTGTGCCTCAGTCATCTCGGGAAACATAGGTAACGAAATACATTTCGTACAAATTTTGTTAGTGTTACTAATATCATTTGCACGTGAATTCTCAGAGAATGATTTTTGCTTAGATAATGGCATAGGGTAATAGATTGCATGACCAATTTGATGATCGCGTAATTGTGCAATTACTGCATCACGATTTTCACTGAGTATCGTATACTGATGAAAGACGTGAGAAAAATTGTTATTTTGATTAGGGGTTTGTATAGGTAGTTGGTTAAGCATGTCTGTATAGCGTTTAGCAACCGCACACCGTTTTTGATTAAATATGTCAATATATTTTAATTTGATTCTTAATATTGCAGCTTGTAACTCATCAAGGCGACTATTCCATCCAATAATCTGATGTTGGTTGCGTATCTTACTACCATGACTTTTCAGTAACGTGAATTGTTCGGCTAGCTCATCAGAATTTGTAGTAAATAGTCCACCGTCTCCATAGCAGCCTAAATTTTTACTTGGGAAAAAACTAAAACAACCGGCATCACCAAAAGAGCCGGTTTGTTGATCTTGAATACGAGCTCCAAAAGATTGTGCACAATCTTCAATCACAATTAAATTGTGCTGTTGCGCCAATTTGCAGATAGCATGCATATCTGCGGCTTGACCAAAGATATGAACGGGTAATATCACACGGGTCTTAGCGGTAATAGCGTTTTTGATTGTTTCTGCAGTAATGTTATAGCTAATGGGATCAATGTCTACGAAAACGGGTGTTGCACCAACGTAACAGATCGCCTCGGCAGTAGCTGCAAAACTAAAGGGGGAAGTGATGACTTCATCGTTTTCGCCTATTCCACATGCGCGTAGGGCTAAATGCAATGCATCTGTCCCAGAATTGCATGAAATAGCGTGTTTAATCCCTAGATACTCAGCGGCCTCTAATTCAAACTGTTTAACGTTCGGGCCCATGATGAATTGTGTGTCACGCAGTACCGTAGCAATTGCGCGATCAATTTCTTCACGCAACATTTCATACTGCAATTTTAAATCAAGCATAGGAATCATAGGCATACAACCCGTGTTATATAAAAATGTATTTAAGCTAATATCTCATTTATTTGAATTGCTGTTTGTAAAGCACGTTTTCCATCCTGACCTGTAACTTTTGGTGAAGAGTTATTTTTTATATTTGTTAGAAAATGGTCAATTTCTGTTAGCAAGGCGTCAGACTCTTCGTATTTAGATATATGTACGTCTATATTTGGAATCCCTGGATACATTTCGCCATTTCCTTTGCGGTAGGTTGCTAGTTCGCGTTTTTGAAAATCCACAGAGAGATAAGCATCATTTTGGAAAATTCGCATTTTACGTTCAGTCTTGTTGCTTGCTCGGCTTGCTGTAACATTTGCGACACAACCATTGTTAAATACGATGCGAGCATTCGCGATATCGATGTCTTGTGATAACACAGGTGTGCCACTGGCATCGATTTTTTCAACTTCAGAATCAACAATTTCAAGAATTATATCGATGTCATGTATCATTAAATCAAGTACCACGTTTACTTCAGTCCCGCGTGGGTTATAGGGAGCCAATCGATGTGACTCAATGAATCTAGCCTCAGTAAGCTCTTGTTCTAATGCAAGCATGGCGGGGTTGAATCTTTCTAGGTGTCCCACTTGTAAGATTCGGTCGTTTTTTTTGGCAAGCTCGATGAGCTTATCTGCTTGTTCAAGGGTGGTGGTGATTGGTTTTTCCACTAAAACATGTGATTGATGCTGAAGAAATTCTTCCGTAACATCAAAATGTAGGTCTGTGGGAACCACGATGCTTACGGCATCTACTTCTCCGAGTAATTCGTGGTAGTCTGAAATTGCTGTACATCCGATGTCAGCTGCTACTTCCTGTGCTTTCTCAAAGTCTATATCAACAACAGCTACTAACTTGCTGTTTTTTAGTTGGGAATATTTTTGTGCATGATATTTACCTAAATAACCTACACCAACTACTGCAGTTCGTAACTCTGACACTTTATTAACGATTTCCGGTATCCTTTGAAACAAGCCGCAGTATACGAAGTTTGAGTTCTAACACCTAACCTTCGGCTAAATGCATCGGTCAATTATTAGCCAGCAATAGTGTATGCAAGAAGATATATATAAGTTTGAACAAATCGCAGGCATTGATGAAGCCGGTCGCGGACCGTTGGCTGGGCCTGTAGTAGCTGCGGCAGTTATTTTACATCCGCATAAACACATTGAAGGGCTGGCAGATTCAAAAAAGCTTACGCCAAGGAAACGTGTTCAACTTTTTAGTGAAATTAAGTCAACGGCCAGAGCTTGGGGAGTAGGGTTTGCAACTGCAACTGAAATTGATGAGCTGAATATACATCATGCCACACTATGTGCAATGCAACGCGCGTATGATGCAATGCAATTCGAAGTAGAGTATGTCTTAGTGGATGGCTTACACTGCCCAAATTTGTCGGTAAGTTGTACTGCAATTGTAAAAGGTGACCAGACTGTCCCCGCGATCAGTGCTGCATCTATACTAGCAAAAGTTACACGCGATTTTGAAATGGAAAATCATCACAAAGTTCTGCCACAATATGGCTTCAACAAGCATAAAGGCTATCCAACCGCACAGCATATTGCGGCTTTACAAAAGTTTGGCCCCTGTTTTTTACATCGAAAAAGTTACAAGCCTGTCAAAGAAGTCATAGCCTTACAGGGAAACTATTGAATAGAAATATAACAATGGCGCAATTTGTACATTTACATTTACATACAGAGTACTCGCTTGTGGATAGTATTGTGCGTGTACCTAAGCTGATGCCATTGGTGAGTAAACTGGGGATGTCTGCGGTTGCATTAACAGATGTTAATAATTTATTTGCCTTAGTGAAGTTTTATCAGGTTGCAGTAAAATATGGTATTAAACCTATAATTGGTCTGGATGCACAAGTAACGGGTTTATCAACAAAAGAACCCAATTCTCGAATTGTATTTCTATGTAAGAACAAAACAGGTTATAAAACTCTAACCAAGTTAGTTACCAGAAGTTATTTAGAAGGGCAAAGAGGCAGTGGACCCACATTTGAACGTAGCTGGCTAATCGATGCAGGGGAAGATCTAATCGTTTTATCTGGTGGTAGAGATGGAGATGTGGGTAGAGCGATTGTCTCTGGAAATTACAAATTAGCTGAAGAGTATCTAGAGTTTTGGAGTTCGAATTTTGCGAATAATTATTATATTGAATTGCAGCGCACAGGCCGTGAAGAAGAAGAACTATATACACAACATGCATTGCAACTAGCTACAAAAGTTTCTCTACCCGTGGTTGCGAGCAATGATGTGCGGTTTTTATATCGTGAGGAATTTGATGCACATGAAGCTCGTGTGTGTATTCAAACTGGAAGAGTTTTAAATGATCCGCGGCGACCACATATTTACTCTGAGCAGCAATATCTCCGTAGTAGTGAAGAGATGGTTGAGCTATTTGAAGATATTCCAGAGGCAATTGCAAACAGCGTTGAAATAGCAAAACGTTGTAATGTCACTTTAACGTTTGGTGACAATGTTTTGCCTGAGTTCCCCATTCCGAACTCGCTTACCCCGCAAGAATTTATGCGTATGCAAGCGAAGAAAGGACTAGCACAACGCCTTGAAAAAAATGATGACCGATGTGAGATCGAAAACTATACAAACCGACTGAATACCGAGTTAGAGGTAATTAACTCGATGGGTTATGCGGGATATTTTCTAATCGTTGCTGATTTTACGCGTTGGGCCAAAGAAAATTCCATACCCGTCGGACCAGGTCGGGGATCTGGAGCAGGATCTTTGGTTGCCTATGCTTTAGGGATTACAGATATAGATCCTTTGCAATACGACTTGCTGTTTGAGCGATTTTTAAACCCAGAAAGGGTATCCATGCCTGACTTTGATATTGATTTTTGCATGGATAACCGTGATCAAGTTATTGAGTATGTTGCGCAACGCTATGGGCGTACACATGTAAGCCAAATCATTACCTATGGCAGTATGGCGGCGCGAGCTGTAGTGCGAGATGTAGGTAGAGTGCTTGGACATCCTTATGGTTTTGTTGATCGCATTGCCAAGTTGATACCTTTTGAAGTAGGTATGACCCTGGAAAAGGCGCTAAAACGCGAGCCAGTATTACAAGAACAATATAAAAACGAAGAAGAGGTACGTGCAATTATAAATATGGCCAGCAGCCTTGAAGGCCTTGCGCGCAATGCAGGTAAACATGCGGGTGGTGTTGTTATCGCTCCCACCAAACTTACGGATTTTACTCCTTTATATTGTGAACCAGGGGGGGCAAATGTAGTTACGCAGTTAGATAAAGATGATGTAGAAGCAATTGGCCTTGTTAAATTTGATTTCTTAGGATTGCGCACTCTTACTATTATTGATAACACAGTCCGTATAGTAAATGAAAAACTTCAACTACAACAGAAACCATCAATTGATGTCGATAAAATTCCATTAGATGATGTTGCAACATACGATACTCTAAAGCGTCAGCAAACAACCGCAGTATTTCAACTTGAATCCAGCGGAATAAAAGACATTATTAAACGACTGAAACCAGATAAGTTTGATGACATTATCGCTCTAGTTGCTTTGTATCGTCCCGGGCCGTTGCAGTCAGGTATGGTAGAAGATTTTATACTGCGTAAGCACGGCGCTCGTGTGGATTATTTTCATCCAGATTTAGAACCTATTTTAAAGCAAACCTATGGCGTAATTTTGTATCAAGAACAAGTCATGCAAATTGCGCAAGTGTTAGCTGGGTACACGCTTGGTGGTGCTGATCTACTTCGTCGTGCAATGGGTAAGAAAAAACCTGATGAAATGGCTCAACAGCGTGAAGTATTCGTGTCGGGTGCGGTGAAGCGCGGAGTCAAACAAAATCTAGCCAGCCATATTTTTGATTTAATGGAAAAGTTTGCCGGTTATGGTTTCAACAAATCGCACTCAGTTGCTTATGCATTGTTGGCTTATCAAACCGCTTGGCTAAAGACTCATTTTCCTGCCGAATTTATGTCTTCGGTAATGTCTTCTGATCTCGATAATACAGATAAAGTAGTAAATCTTATTGATGAATGTCGATGTATGGACCTTAAGGTACTATCACCTAATATTAATAGTTCAGACTACAACTTTATTGTGCCTAAAGACAAAATTATTTTATACGGATTGGGTGCAATCAAGGGAGTAGGGCAAGCCGCGGTTCAACAAATCGTAGAAGAGCGTGTCAATCATGGTGAATACCAAGACTTGGATGATTTTTGTTTGCGCCTTGGTTCACAAAAAGTAAACCGCCGTTGTATAGAAGCGTTGATACGAGCAGGTGCAATGGATTGCTTTGGGTTTACACGAGCTAGCTTATTTCAACACCTCGATAAATCATTACGTCATGCAGAACAACGACAACGCGACTATGATACTGGACAAAATGATATGTTTGGTCATGCTGAAGTTGAAATGAAGACAAGTAAAGTGCAGGTCATCCCAGAATGGGATGACGAATCAAAGCTACTTGGTGAACGTGAAACCCTCGGGCTCTATTTAACAGGGCATCCTATTAAACGTTATCAAATTGAATTAAAAAAAATCACTAATAAAAATATAAGCCAATTGTTGAATACTGAATATAACGTCAAAGAAACTTGGCAATTTCGTGAAGAGACAAAAACCATATTAGTTGCTGGATTGTTAGATCAAATACGGTTGCGCAATAGCCCCAAAGGACGTATCGCGTTCTTGACACTTGATGATAATACTGGACGTATTGACGTTGCAGTATTTGCCAATGATTATGCCAAGTTTGATCGTTTATTAATTAAAGATGCAATACTGATCATTAAAGGCAACCTTGGCTGGGATGAATTTACGGGCCGCGTACGCGTACGTGCAAATGAAATATGGAGTTTCGGTGAATATCTGAAACAATATGGTACGTTGCTAAATATAAAGATTAAAGCAAACGAGGACTCATTATCTTGGGTGCAAGATTTGCAACAACTATTGCTTCCATTTAAGGACGGTAATTGTTCAATATTAGTTGAATATCAAAACAATTCAATTGCTGCACAATTAGAATTTCCCGAAGATTGGAATATTTCACTGGATGAAAAATTATTGCAGCGCCTAAGTAAAGTCTCTGAAGTAATTGATACAAGTATCATATACAAGAAACAATCTATTAATGCATAATTGTAAGCGGTGTGTAATCAACCTGGGCAGTGTCGCTTTTAAAAATTTCTAATGAATCCTGATTATCTCGATTTTGAACAACCTATTGCCGAACTTGAGGCAAAGATCGATGAGTTGAGACTGGTAGAAAGCGATAATGAATTTAATCTCAATGAAGAGATCACCAGACTGCAAGCCAAATCTAAGGGATTGATCGAATCCATTTTTTCCAATCTAAGCCCGTGGCAGGTAGCTCAGTTGGCTCGTCACCCCATGCGACCCTATACCTTGGATTATATTGAAAGACTGTTTACCAACTTTGTTGAATTGCATGGTGACCGCATGTACGCAGATGATGCCGCGATCGTCGCAGGAATTGCGAAATTTGAAGATATTTCTGTAGCGGTTATAGGGCATCAGAAAGGGCGTAACACAAATGAAAATATTCGACGTAATTTTGGAATGCCACGTCCTGAGGGTTACCGCAAGGCACTAAGAATTATGGAGTTAGCCGAGCGCTTTAAATTACCGATATTTACCTTTATCGATACGCCAGGCGCATATCCAGGAATTGGTGCAGAGGAACGTGGTCAAAGCCAAGCGATTGCAGTAAATTTACAACGCATGTCTAGTTTACGCACACCTATTTTATGTACAGTCATTGGTGAAGGTGGGTCAGGGGGCGCGCTTGCGATTGGTGTCGGTGATTATTTGTCCATGTTGAGTTACAGTACTTACTCTGTAATTTCTCCTGAGGGTTGTGCATCCATTCTATGGAAAGACGCAAATAAAGCTGAGGATGCTGCAATGGCGTTAGGAATTACAGCTCAGCGATTAAAAGAATTAGAATTAATTGATGAGATTATTGAGGAACCGCTAGGCGGCGCACATCGCGATATAGATACAACCTGTAAAAATGTACGCGCGACTTTAATTACTGCATTAGAGAATTTTAAAACACAAAATATAGATGATTTACTCACCGCGCGATATCAACGCCTTACCCAATTTGGAACGTATAAAGAATCTATTTAAGCTTAAATTTGCTCATATTGAGCGAAGTATCAGATGACGTTAATAATAACGTCCTTGCAGGGATTCTTTAAACAATTTCCGGATACTTCAAAGTACGTCGTCGCTTTTAGTGGCGGATTAGATTCAACGGTTTTATTACATGTTATGCATAAGCTTAATCTATCACTTCATGCTGTACACGTTAATCATCACATAGAACGAGAATGTGATCAGTGGGAACAACATTGCAAAAGAATTTGTGAATCGTGGGATATTCAATTCTCTGTGCGGCATGTGCAAATAAATAAAATTCCGCAAAAAAGTATCGAAGAAAGTGCGCGTGACGCGAGATACAAATTGTTATTTGAATTCTTAAGTGCTCGGAATTATCTAATTACTGCACATCATAAAAATGATTTAGCTGAAACATTACTGCTGCAATTATTGCGTGGTTCGGGGCCAGCTGGACTTGCGGCAATGTCAACTGAACAGAATCTTTCACTAGGTAAGCACTTGCGGCCGCTACTGGAATACACGCGTACAGAATTACTTGATTATGCGCAACATCACTCTTTGAATTGGGTGGAGGATTTATCCAATGAGTCATTGGATTTTGATCGCAACTATTTACGTAAGGAAATTATGCCTAGGCTAATAGATCGATGGCCTGGTGCGCTACAGACACTTTCTCGTGTGGCTGATTTGCAAGCTGATGCAATGGGCTGTTTACGAGAACTCGCAGACTTAGATTTGCAAACAGCAAGAACAGAGAATTCTTGTGAATTAAATTTAAAGGCTATACAACAACTAAGTCGTGTGAGAATAAATAATGCATTACGTAGTTGGATACAAGACCATGGAATGCGGGTACCAAACAAAAAATTATTGGAGCATATTGTTGCAGATATTGTGAATAAAGAATACCTAGAATCTTCGCCTGTACAAACGTGGGTGAAAGGAGAAGTGCGCCGCTATCGAGATCATATCTACTTAATGGAGCCGCTATCAGCACATGATCCCACTCAAGAGTATCAGTGGAAGATAGATCTGCCTCTACACATCGAGAGCTTAAATCGAACACTTTTCCCCACAGATATAGAACGGCATGGGCTAAAGCTTCCTGAGGGCGCATCAGAGCTAATCGTGCGGTTTCGATCAGGGGGAGAGCGCCTCAAGCCAATTGGAAAAAAACACCATAGGTCACTGAAAAATCTCTTTCAAGAAGCGCATGTACCACCCTGGGAAAGAGACCGCATACCATTATTATATTATCATGATCAACTTATTTCAGTTCTAGGATATTGGAATGCGGCTATTAACTGTGAAACGTCTTAAACGTGTGAAACTACATACATGGGCATAACTGATTGTCGTAGTTACGCAGCTTTGGTTCGCTTCAATCCCGTCTTGAGTATATTCTATGCACACAATCATTATTTTTTAATGGCGCTGATACCAACGCAGACGAGGTTTATATGACACGTTATATTTTTATTACGGGTGGTGTAGTTTCATCGCTTGGGAAAGGAATTGCTTCGGCCTCTTTAGGAGCCATTTTAGAAGCTCGCGGGCTTAAAGTGAGTCTTATGAAGCTGGATCCGTACATAAATGTTGATCCAGGTACAATGAGTCCTTTTCAGCATGGCGAAGTTTTTGTTACTGCAGATGGAGCGGAAACAGATTTAGACCTAGGTCATTACGAGCGTTTCGTACGTTTTCGTTCAAGCAAATGTAATAATTTTACTGCTGGTCAAATTTATGAAAATGTAATTCGTAAAGAACGTCGTGGTGATTATCTTGGTGGCACAGTACAGGTAATTCCACACATTACAGACGAGATTAAGAAGTGCGTTGAACTTGGGGCACGGAATGCAGATGTTGCTTTAGTGGAGATAGGTGGCACGGTCGGTGATATTGAATCATTACCTTTCTTGGAAGCCATCCGCCAACTGGGTGTTGAGCTTGGACATAAGAATGCAATTTATATTCATTTAACCTTAGTTCCGTATATATCTGCTTCAGGTGAAATGAAAACCAAGCCTACGCAGCACTCCGTCAAGGAACTTCGATCCATCGGTATTCAACCAGACATATTATTATGTCGTTCTGATCGAACTTTGCCAGAAGGGCAGCGTAAAAAGATTGCATTGTTTACCAATGTAGAAGAAAAAGCAGTTATCTCTGCAGTGGATGTTAGCACCATTTATAAGCTACCTTTGTGGTTGCATTCACAGGGTCTTGATACGATTGTTGCAGAGAAATTCCAACTCGACTTACCTGCTGCAGATTTAAAAGATTGGAAAGAGGTGGTTCATGCTATTGAATTCCCAGAGGCTGAAGTTACAGTTGGCATGGTTGGGAAGTACGTAGATCTTACGGAATCATACAAATCATTAAATGAAGCGCTCACACATGCAGGAATTCACACGCATACCAAAGTCAATATTCAATACATTGATTCTGAAAGTATTGAAACTAATGGAGTCGGTATTCTTGATGACTTAGACGCGATACTTGTTCCGGGTGGTTTTGGTGATCGTGGTATTGAAGGCAAGATCGCAGCCTCACGTTATGCTCGTGAGAAACAGATACCTTATCTTGGGATTTGTCTAGGTATGCAGGTCGCTGTTATAGATTATGCACGCAATGTTGCAGGACTTGACGATGCGCATAGTACGGAATTCAAACAAGACACAAAAAATCCAGTTATCGCTTTAATTACGGAATGGCAAGATCGCGAAGGCAGAATTGAAAAGCGTAGCAAAGTCTCAGATTTAGGAGGATCCATGCGTCTAGGCGAACAAGAATGCATTTTGCAGCCTGGATCTTTGGTTTATAAGCTATATGGAAGAGAATCGATTGCTGAACGCCATCGCCATCGTTATGAATTTAATGATACATTCATAACGACACTACAAAATGCAGGGCTCTCCTTCACTGGAAAATCTACGGACAATGCGCTTGTAGAAGTGATTGAAATTCAAGACCATCCTTGGTTTATTGGTTGTCAATTCCATCCAGAATTTACCTCTACACCACGATTAGGACATCCGCTATTCTCTGGTTTTGTGCAAGCCGCACGCACTCACCATAATCAACAAGCTAAACCTAATAGAGAAGCTTCAGAGCACGAGCAACAAACCACGCCTGATTTATTGACCCAAGCAGAAGGTATCAAACCATAAACTTATGAAACTTTGTGGTGTTGAAGTAGGGCTAGAGCAGCCCTTTTTTTTAATTGCCGGGCCATGTGTCGTTGAAAGTTTGGAATTAGCACGAGAGACAGCCGGGCAGTTAAAAGAGATTACACAAGAACTACAAATTCCATTTATCTATAAATCGTCTTTCGATAAAGCAAATCGTTCTTCCACGAAAAGTTTTCGTGGTCTGGGTATAGAAAAGGGGTTACAAATCCTCTCGCAAGTTAAAAAAGAGTTGGATCTGCATGTTTTAACAGATGTCCATGAAGACACGCCTTTGCAAGAAGTAGCAGATGTAGTCAATGTGCTGCAGACACCAGCATTTTTATGTCGTCAAACTAATTTCATACAACGTGTTGCAGAATGTATGCTTCCCGTAAATATTAAGAAAGGTCAGTTTTTATCTCCATCAGAAATGAAATATGTAGTTGAGAAGGCTAGAGCTCAAGGCAATGAAGAAATTTTAGTATGTGAACGAGGTGCATCTTTTGGTTATAACAACCTGGTATCGGACATGCGGTCTCTTGCTATCATGAGAGAAACGGGCTGTCCAGTGGTATTTGATGCGACACATTCAGTACAATTACCGGGTGGTCAACAAGGTAGTTCGGGTGGGCAACGTGAGTTTGTGCCAGTGTTGGCACGTGCAGCAGTTGCGAGTGGTATATCCGGTTTATTTATGGAAACCCATCCTAATCCTGATGCAGCTAAAAGTGATGGCCCAAATTCTTGGCCGTTAGCAAAGATTAAGCCGCTACTACAAGGGCTAAAAGAAATTGATCAGGCCGTTAAGCGCCATGGTTTCATAGAACAAGACCTACTTGGCTAAATAAAAAATGGAATTAATAAATAAGGAAAGATTATATGTCAAAGATTAAATCCATCCATGCTCGTGAAGTGATTGATTCGCGCGGTAATCCAACCGTAGAAGCTGATGTGTTATTAGAGTCTGGAGCCCTTGGCAGAGCCGCAGTTCCATCAGGTGCCTCCACTGGAACATTGGAAGCTGTTGAATTAAGAGATGGCGATACAAAGCGCTATTTAGGCAAAGGAGTACAGCAAGCTGTAAATAATGTTAATACTGAGATTCAGCAAGTCCTTGCTGGTATGGATTGTTTTTCTCAGGAAATTATCGATCAGCGAATGATCGAGTTGGATGGCACTAACAATAAAGGACGTTTAGGCGCGAACGCGCTGCTATCTGTATCGTTAGCCGTAGCCAAGGCTGCTGCAGTCGAAAAACAAATTCCATTGTATCGTTATTTGCACCATGGGGATTCGTTTATTATGCCAGTGCCAATGATGAACATCATCAATGGAGGTGAACATGCGGATAATAGTGTTGATATGCAAGAATTTATGGTTGTACCTACTGGTGCAACGTCAATTCGTGACGCAATTCGTTACGGCGCAGAAATTTTCCATGCGCTTAAAAACGTATTGCATAAAAAAGGACTTAATACTGCTGTAGGTGATGAAGGTGGTTTTGCACCCGACCTTAAATCAAATCAAGAAGCGGTGGAGACAATTTTGCAAGCTATCGAGATGGCGGGTTATAAAGTTGGAGCAGATGTGCATCTCGGTCTGGATGTCGCGAGTACAGAATTTTATAAGAATGGTAAATATGAACTACAGTCTGAGGGAAAATCCTTTAATTCAAATCAATTTGTTGACTACTTGGTCGACTGGGTCAATCAATACCCAATTATAACCATCGAAGATGGGGTAGCAGAGGACGATTGGGATGGCTGGAAGCTATTAACTGAAAAAATTGGTGATAAAGTGCAGCTTGTGGGAGATGATTTATTCGTTACTAATACAAAAATTTTACAAAAAGGAATTGATCTAGGAGTTGCAAATTCAATTTTAATAAAAGTCAATCAAATTGGTACCTTAAGTGAAACTTTAGCGGCTATAAAAATGGCACATGCTGCAAGCTATACTGCAGTGGTGTCGCATCGGTCTGGTGAGACAGAAGATGTAACAATTGCAGATCTAGCGGTGGCTACGAATGCAGGGCAAATCAAAACGGGTTCCTTATCTCGATCAGATCGCATTGCAAAGTACAATCAACTTATTCGAATTGAAGAGGAGTTAGGGTTTGAGGGCACATATCCTGGTATAAAGGCTTATAACTTTTAGTACGATTGATCAGTTGAAATCTATAATTATACTTTTGGGTGTTTTGTTGCTGTTAATGCAATATAAGCTTTGGTTTGGAGATGGAAGCGTACGAGAAGTAATTGAGTTACGTCAAACAGTTGAAGATCAACACAGTAACAATGATCAAATTAAACAGCGCAATATTGTGCTTGAGGCTGAGGTCGAGGATCTCAAAACAGGTCTTGAGGCTATCGAAGAGCGGGCAAGAAGTGAATTAGGCATGATCAAGGATGATGAGACATTTATACATATCGTAGATAGTAAGCCAAAAGACATTGCCGAAAAATGATAAACACCAGTCGCCTTGTTGTTGGGCCATAATTCCTGCTGCAGGAATCAGTCAGCGCATGGGAATGGCGGTTCCCAAACAATATCTTCGCTTACAAGATTCGACTGTACTAGAAGCAAGTCTGTCTTGCTTTTTGCAGCACCAAAAAATTGCAGGTGTTGTGGTGGCTTTGCATCCCAAAGACCAAGTCTGGCCTAAATTAAACATATCTACGGATAAATCGATTCATACAGTGGTTGGAGGTGAATCACGGGCACAGTCTGTATATTTTGCTTTAAATAAAGTGTTAGAAATGTCTGAATCGAACGATTTCGTCTTGGTACATGATGCTGCCCGTCCATGCTTGTGCTATACAGATTTAGACTTACTGATACAAAAACTCCAACTTGATGATGTTGGTGGTATTTTGGCTACACCAATCATCGATACAATAAAACAGGCAAACCAGAGGCGTACTAATTCAAATATAGAAGTAAGTAAAACCATTGATCGTACACACTTATGGAAGGCATTAACCCCACAAATGTTTCGTATTACAGTGTTAAAGAAAGCCCTGAATTATTGTTTCGAAAATAACATTGAGGTTACAGATGAAGCATCTGCTGTTGAAGCGCTTGGCCTGAATGTAAAATTGATCGAAGGCCGTAGTGATAACATTAAAATTACTCGACCTGAAGACATCAATCTTGCAGAATCCATAGCGAAATATCTAAATCAACCATTTTAGCAATATGCTGAAACAAAAGACGCATTTTTAGGAAACGTTTTTAAAATGACAATAAGGATAGGATTTGGCTACGATACTCACCGCTTCACGGAAGGTGACCATATTGTAATTGGCGGTGAAAAAATTATATTTAGTCAAGGAGTTGATGCGCATTCAGATGGTGATGTATTACTACATGCGATTTGTGATGCGCTTTTAGGTGCGGCCAGCCTTGGTGATATCGGCAAGCATTTTCCTGATACTAAGCCAGAATTTAAAGACATTGAAAGCACATTGTTGTTAGAGAATGTTGTTCGTAAGATCGAGAAAATCAACTATGTTGTAGGTAATGTAGATAGCACCATTATTTTAGAAAGACCGAAATTAAATGAACATATTCATACAATACAAATGAACATTAGCAAACTACTAAAAATTCCTATCAATTATGTAAACATCAAGGCAACAACTAATGAAGGAATGGGCTTTATAGGCAGAGGTGAAGGTGTTGCGGCTTTTGCCGTGACCACACTATTGCAACAAGGTGTAACTTAGTTATAAAAATTAGTAATAAAGATGTTGCATTGTGAAGAAATCTTTAGTCCGGTTGGGCTATTGTCTAAACACTTAGACAACTTTAGATATCGTCCTCAACAGCAACACATGAGCGAGGCTATAGAATCTTCGCTTACAGATCATAGCCAGCTGATAATCGAAGCAGGTACAGGGGTTGGAAAAACATTTGCTTACTTAATTCCAGCATTACTGTCTAGGCAGAAAATAATCATATCCACAGGCACTAAACATCTTCAAGATCAGCTATATTTCAAGGACTTGCCAACTTTACTAAAAATTCTCAAACTATCTGTATCGACTGCATTATTAAAAGGCCGAGCGAATTATCTTTGTTTATATCGCTTAGAGCAGGATGCACCACGTACACAACCACGTAACAGGAACTTTGTGGAAAAAATTCAAGTGATTAAAGATTGGTCCTTAGTCACTAAGTCTGGGGAAATTGCAGAAGTTTCAAACATAAGTGAAGACGATGCGATCTGGTCAAGCGTTACCTCCACGGTAGAAAATTGCTTAGGAGCTGAATGCCCGAGTCATCAAAATTGTCATGTTGTCAAAGCTAGGCAGAAGGCGCAAAAAGCCGATGTAGTAATTATCAATCACCACTTATTTTTTGCAGATTTGGCGCTAAAGCAAGAAGGATTCGGTGAATTGTTACCCAGCGCCAATGCATTTATTTTTGATGAAGCGCACCAGTTACCTGAATTAGCCAGTACTTTTTTTGCTACTACAGTAAGTAGTCGCCAATTCAAAGATTTGGCCGATGATGCAATTGCAGCACAACTTGATGAAGCGCCCGATGCCAGCGAGGCACGTGGAGTCATTGATACATTGCAAAAAGCGGCTGCAGAATTCCAATTAGTTCTAGCCGGAAACATCGGTCGCAAACCGTGGCATGAAGTTATTGCCGTAGCAAAAATTGAAGATCAATTTAATCAGCTATGTAAATCCGTTCACATACTGTTAAAGACATTAGTAGAGTTGAGTGATCGTGGCAATGTGCTAGCACGTTGCACTGAGCGTTGTGAAAGCATTGAACAAGACTTAAATATGATCTCGGAAAAGATCGAAGGCAGGATAAATTGGCTGGAGAGTTTTGAGCGGAGTTTTAAATTACATAGCACCCCGCTCGTGGTAGCAGATTCATTTCAAGCCTTTATGCAACGATATCGATGTAGTTGGATTTTTACCTCTGCAACACTGACAGTAAATGCTAAATTTGATCATTTTCAACAACAGTTGGGATTGAGTGATGCAGATACGATTATGCTAGATAGTCCTTATGACTATGAAACTAATACACGATTATTTTTACCATCTATTAGTTTAGATCCGAATGATGAAAACTACACACGAGCAGTAGTGGATGCTGTGTTGCCTATACTTGAAATGAATCAAGGGCGTGCTTTTTTATTATTTACTAGTCATCGTGCGTTACGTATTGCTGCAGATTATCTTTACGATCATGATGATTTTACTTTACTAGTTCAAGGTGAAGCACCACGCAGAGAATTATTGGCCTTATTTGCAAAAACAGAACATGCGGTGTTACTCGGTACTAGCAGCTTTTGGGAAGGCGTCGATATACGCGGAGATGCGTTAAGTTGTGTCGTGATTGACAAGCTACCATTTGCATCGCCAGACAATCCCGTACTGACAGGGCGTCTACAATTAATACGTCAAACAGGTGCAAATCCATTTATTACATATCAGTTGCCACAGGCTGTTATTGCATTAAAACAAGGTGTAGGTCGATTGATACGAGATGAAGAGGACTACGGGGTCGTAACAATTTGTGATCCTAGGATAATCACAAAACCATACGGTAAATCGTTTATTAATAGTCTACCAAAAATGCCTCTCACTTCTAATCTTGATGATGTGATCAATTTTTTACAGCTTCGAGAGACTGAGCCCGCATAATGCACATGACCGCCTGTATATATACAGACAAGCAATTGGCTAAATAGACGTATGCAAAACTTCAAGAATCCCAGTTTAAATTTAATCTGTACTGTCCGGTTTTTGGCTATATCTTGCTTCACTTGGCTTGCGGTTCCTGCAAGTACTACATTTCTTCCTTCATTAATTCTGTGCAAGTTGGTTCCTTCAAGCCATAGCTACGGCTATGACTTTCAGTCCAGAGCTGCGCCAGATAAAGCGACCTCTCACCCAAAATTCCAAACTCTTATGCAATATGCGAGCTAGCCATGAAGCTACTTGCCATTGAAACCGCAACCGAATGCTGTTCGGCCGCATTGTTAATTGATAATGAGATTTTCGCTGTAAGTGAAGTGGCACCACGGCGCCATAACGAGATTATTTTATCTATGTGCGAACAAGTTTTGGCACAAGGGGAAGTTAGTCTCGCGCAGTTGAATGCGATCGCATTTGGGCGTGGACCTGGCGCATTCACAGGCGTTCGCTTAGCTGCCAGCGTTACTCAAGGAATTGCCTTAGCTCAAGATTTACCTGTAGTACCCGTGTCATCCCTGGCCGCGCTTGCACAAGCTGCTTATCAAACACAACAAGCATCACAGGTGCTGTCTTGCATTGATGCCCGCATGCAAGAAATATACTACGCATTATTTCAATTAGATAAAGATGAAATAATGCAAGTAGTAGGTGATGAGCAAGTGATTAAACCAAGTTTAATTGACATCGATGTAAGCAACAGTTGTTTTGGTGTTGGGACAGGATGGCGGCTATATGCAGAAGTGTTGTTAGAAAGATGTGGTAAAAAAATTTCATATGATGCTGATGCATTACCACAAGCAGAGTATGTGGCTGAATTGGGTAAGTATTATTTTGAAAAAGGGAATAGTGTTTCAGCTGTGCATGCCTTGCCTGTATATTTACGAGACAACGTTGCTGAAAAACCAATACGTAAGACAGTATTTTAATCATGGCGACTTCAATATTTCATCTAGCCTTTCCGGTTCATGATATTGAAGAGACTAGAAACTTCTATGTCAATGTATTGGGTTGTACAGTGGGACGTGAAGATAAGCGTTGGATTGATTTTAATTTTTACGGCAATCAAATTAGTGCACATCTATACGATCATGAGGATATATTTACACCCGCAAACCCCGTAGATGAGCAAGATATTCCAATTCGGCACTTCGGAATCATATTGAACTGGGGTGAATGGCAGCACTTGGCGGAACGATTAAAACGCGAAAGAGTCGAATTTCATATTGAGCCGTGTATCCGGTTTAAAGGGCAAGTTGGCGAACAGGCTACGATGTTTATTAAAGATCCAAGTGATAATTATTTGGAATTTAAATCGTTTAAAGATATGAAGAAAATTTTTGTTAAGGATTAAAAAATGCGCACCATAATTGCATTATTGATACTTTTATACTCCGTGACCGGTATAGCTAGTGGTCCAAAAATTTTAAAGGCCAAGGCTGAATTAACACCTGCACAAAAATATAATTTTACGGTAACAATCAAACATGCCGATACCGGTTGGGATCATTACGCCAATGCATGGCGTGTATATTCACAAGAAGGTGAATTAATTGGTGAGCGTGTCCTTTATCATCCGCATGTTAAAGAGCAACCCTTTACACGTACATTGCTTGGTATCCATGTACCCTCAGATGTAAGTGAAGTTATCAT
>JBFGJY010000009.1:0-54821 GCA_041576975.1 Gammaproteobacteria bacterium
AGCTTTTTTTTGAACAAATTTTTTAAACTCGGTTTCAAAGCTTCCTGTCCCCGTTCCCATAATTGGATTATGTTTGAATATATCCCAACCTACTTGCGCCCAAATTATTCGCAAACCTAATGAATTGGCATAGTTACCTTCCTTTATATATTCCACATCATTATACAACTCGATCACCCTTGTTCGAGTTAATTCATTAGAAAGTAAAATCGTTATCGCAAAAGTTGGAACTATCACAAAACCTAGAACTACTCGTTTCCAACCTAAATGTTGAAAAATTAAAAGTAGCATCAAAACCATCCACAATAACTGACCAGAACGAGATGCGATCATAACTAAAACATTAAAGCTGGCTAATGCAGCAAGTATGATAAACATTATTCGCATGCGCTTATTATCTATTGCGTGATGTATAAACAAATATGTCGCATAGGCCATTAGTGTTCCATGCGCAATACGACTACGAAAAACTATATGCTCATCACGTCCCGCGTAAGTTCCTGCATAGATACTTTCCAGGGACCACCCTAACAATGTCATATAAGACAATAACAACATGAGCGACATACCTGATAAAAATGCTATATAGCCTAATTTTTTCCAGCGCTGCTCATGAAACGCACTTAATAACAGTGGTATATAAATAAATTTACTATATTTTTTAAGCAAGCTTTGAGCGCTCTCAAATGGAGCAGAAGTGTAAAGTAGGCCTAACACAAATAGCATAAAAATACCTATCGCAATAAGAGCAATAGAGTTGTTTATGATTAATTGATACTTAAATTTATAGTTACCAGCAATTATTGAACATATTAAAAATAACGCTAGAAATATATTTGGAAGTGCTGTTGGCAGAACAATAGAAAATAATGCTGCACATGCCATTACCTTACTTGTTGTTTCAGCGCTTTGTGCTGCTCTAGTCGAGTGCCAATTCAAGATTATCTTTTCGGCAAAAAATGATATTGATTAATAAGAAAAAATTAGTCAATTAAGAGTTTAATATTGATTCTATGATTGTTGTCGTAGAACAACCTTCGATATAAGGCGCGATGACCACTTCGCCTCCATAACTACTCACAAGTTCAAATTCAGCAAGCTCTTCTTTTTTATAATCTCCGCCTTTAACAAAGATGTCTGGTTGTAATTCTTGTATTAATTCCAATGGAGTATCTTCTGAAAACGGAATAATCCAATCAATGCAACTCAATTCCTCTAACACTGCGATACGATTCTGTAAGGTACATATTGGTCGACTGTCTCCCTTCAACCTCTTTACTGACATGTCGTCATTAATGGCTACAATTAGACGATCACCTCTAGACTTTGCATCACGCAGACAAGCTATATGGCCATGATGGAGCAAGTCGAAACACCCATTTGTGAAAACAATTTTTTCATGACTCTTTTTTGAATTCGATATCGATTTCTTTAATTTATTCAGATCCGTTACTCTCTTTCCCCTGCTTACAAGCATTCGTAAAGTAGAATCTAGTTCATTAACAGTTACAGAAACAGCTCCAAGTTTGCTTACTGCAATCCCTGCACCTAAATTAGCAATCTTTACTGCATCTATAAGGGGGTAATTTGCAGCCATCGCAGATGCAAGTAATCCAACAACTGTATCGCCAGCACCGGTCACATCATAAACTTCTTTTGCTTGAGTGGGAAAATGTCTCGGCTGTTGACCTTGTGCAAATAGCGACATGCCCTTTTCACCACGTGTTATCAATAATGCTTCAAGATTTAATTCCTCACATATTTGAGTTGCTTTATTTTTCAATGCTGTTTCATCTTCGCATGAACCTGCCACCTGCTTAAACTCCGAATAGTTTGGCGTAATGACGCTTGCATTTTTATATTTTTCGAAGTCCTTGCCTTTTGGATCTATAACAACTATTTTATTTTCACTGCGTGCAAGCTCTATAATCTCTTCAACTTGGTTAACCGAACCTTTACTATAATCAGAAATTACTACTGCATCATGCTCTGGAATTAATTTTACACACCTCTCAAGCACACCAAATTCTTCAATTTGGTAATTTCGATTTTCGAAATCCAGTCTAACCAGTTGTTGATTTTGACTTATAACACGTAGTTTAGTTGATGTCTTAAAATTGTTTTTACGTAAAACTTCAGACTTAATTGTTGTATTCATAAGTAAGTCAAACAGCTTTTCACCATTTTCATCTCTGCCAATAACTCCAACCAAGGTTGCTGTGGCACCCAAACCACTTACATTCATAGCAACATTTGCCGCACCCCCTAAACGATTATCCATTTTTTGAATATCCACAATGGGGACCGGTGCCTCGGGTGAGATACGTGCCGACTCACCAAACCAATATTGGTCCAGCATAATGTCGCCAACTATTAATACTTTTGCTTTATTAAGATTGCTTAGATTCATTATTGTAAATAATTAGTGCGAACTAATTATAAATTAATATAGCTAACCAGTTCCTTCAAATGAATATTAAAGACAAACTCGTCAAAGTTGAATCATTAAGCTATGAGTGATGTATATGTAAGCCATGACTCATGCAAACTACTCCTACCATATACTGAATCAAAATACATCTCTTGGAGTTTAGTAGTAATCTCACCACGCGTACCATTCCCAATAACACGATTATCAAGCTCGCGTATTGGTGTAACTTCTGCCGCAGTTCCAGTAAAAAATGCCTCGTCCGCGGTATACGCTTCATCACGTGTGATACGTTTTTCAATCACTGGAATATTAATCGTTGTCGCCAGACTAATGATTGTTTTACGAGTAATACCATCTAATGCAGAGGTAAGCTCTGGAGTAAAAAGTATTCCCTCTTTTATTATAAAAATATTTTCACCGCTTCCTTCGGCTACAAACCCATCCACATCTAACAGCAATGCTTCATCATAACCATCATATAGCGCTTCATGTAAAGCAAGCATTGAATTTACATAATTGCCATTAATTTTTGCTTTACACATAGCAACGTTTACATGATGACGTGAATAAGAAGAAGTCTTAACACGAATCCCATTTTTCATATTGTCTTCACCTAAATATGAACCCCATTCCCATGCCGCAATTATACAATGCACTTTTAAATTATCCGCTCTCAACCCCATGCCTTCTGAACCATAAAAACACATAGGGCGGATATAGCCATAACTTAAATTATTTTTATTGATCACATCGATTTGTGCCTGATTAATTTCTTGCTCACTATAAGATATTGGCATGCCAATAATTTTAGCGGAATTAAACAGTCTTTTTGTGTGGTCCTGAAGACGAAATATAGCCGTGCCTTGATTGGTTTGGTAAGCCCGCACACCCTCAAATACACCTGCGCCATAATGTAAGGTATGAGTGAGTACATGAGTATTGGCTTCACGCCATGGCACAAACTCGCCATCGTACCAAATGAATCCATCCTTATCGGACATCGACATCTCTACTTAACTCCTTATATTATTGCGCGAACTTTTTGCAACAGCACATTCAATTCTATGTAGTTACTCAGTGTAACAGACTTGTCCAATAATTTTGTATGGCTAAGCGTTCCCTAGCAAATGCACCCGCTTCTACTGTTTCTGGTAACAACTGCAAACTCAATTTGTGTAAATGCTCGCGATATTTGAGATAAATCTCTTTGAGCTCTTGTGCAGATTCATTATTGATAAGATTAACCTCGGTGCAAGCATCCAAAATTCTTACATTATCCGTGTACTCACATATTTTGTTATGTTTGTTGGCATAACCAAGCACATAAAATTGAACAATAAATTCAATATCAACCATCCCTCCTTTGTCTTTCTTAATATTGAACTTCGTTTTATCTTTACTACCATGTTCTGCTGAAATCTTTTCTCGCATTTCTATAATTGATTTCCGCACTTCTTCAATATCACGTGGTTGGCATAGTACATCCTGTCTAATATTTATAAAATCACCAGAAATTTTTTTACTATTCACTACCGGTCGAGCACGAATAAGTGCCTGGTGCTCCCATAACCATGCCTCATTACGCAGATAATTTTCATATGAGGTAATCGAACATATTATTGGTCCAGACTGACCATAAGGTCTAAGCCTTATATCGATATCAAATACTTTCCCCGCAGAAGTTATAGTTGTAAGCAAATGAATTGTACGCTGTACTAAACGTGTAAAAAAAATGTCGTTATGTAATTTTTTTGAACCATTTGTTTCACAACAAGAGCCTTCACTATTGTGCAAAAATACGAGATCTAAATCTGATCCATAACCAAGTTCTAATCCTCCCAATTTTCCATATTCAATAATTAGTAGGTTCGGTATATATACATCCCCATCTTTATCGCATACAGGCTCGCCGTATTTGGCGACCAGATCTTTATAGGCATGTTTTACTGCACTATTTATACATGTCTCCGCTAACCACGACAAATGATCACTCACTCTCATAATAGGAAAAGCTTCAACGATGTCAGCAGCAGCAATCTGTAAAACCTGCGCATGTTTATATTCACGTAGACGCTCCATATACCTTTCTAAATCATCATTTGAAGTTTGAAGAGTAACCTCCAGCTGTTGTTGCATTTCATTTAAGCTTGGTGGTTCATAAGAACTATCCATACGTAAGACTTCATCTAATAGAAGTGGATGCGTAGAAATGTATTGTGCAATCCATTGACTGACTTCTATAAGTTTAAAAAGTTTTGTTAGTTTGCTTTGATTCTCCGTTAACAAAGAAATATAGGTAGAACGCTGCACAATTTTAATAAGAATTGCTATGAAACGATCTAAAACAATAATCGGTCTATCTGACCGTAAAATATGCTGCAACAAAATAGGGATAAATCCATCAAGCCTTTGCCTAGCTACTGGCACAAGCTGCTGGACAATTCCATTTTTCATAAAAGCTAGTAGACTCTTATAGATATTCTCTATATCTGCTGTGAAGTATTTATTTAAGATATCTATACAATACTTTTCATCCTGAATTTGTTGCCATAAAAGTACAAAGTCATCGTATTTATCTATCGATTTATTGCTTCTAGCATCATCTGTTTGTAGCAGTTCATGAAATACTTTACTCACATTTGAAGTATGTAATGTAAATTCAGCATATATCTCATCCCACACGTCTGCGCCCATTAAATAAGCATATTGCGCTTTTTCTTGATCTGCTGTTGGCAAAATATGTATTTGTTGGTCGTCTCGGATTTGTAATCCATTTTCTGCTTTCCTTAAAAATAAGTATGCTGAAGTTAAATTAGAAACATTTTCAATGGTTAAAATTCCAATCTCACCTAAATATTTCAGTGAATCAAGTGTAGATTTGATTCGCAATTTTGCATTTCTGCCACCATATATAAGCTGAAACATTTGCACAATAAATTCTATTTCTCGAATACCTCCTTGACCAATTTTCACATCTTGTTTTGCTATTTTTTGACGTGCTTTTTGATCAACTAACGCTTTCATCTCACGTAATGATTGCACCGCTCCATAATCAAGATATCGACGATAAATGAATGGAGTAATTTCATTAAGAAAATGCTCACCTAATTGAATATCACCAGCAATCGAACGTGCTTTAATCCATGCATAACGTTCCCAATCACGACCATGGGTTTGAAAATATTGATCAATAGCAGACAAACTTGGAATTAGAGTTCCAGAATTTCCAAAAGGTCTGAGCCTAGTATCTACGCGAAATACAAAACCATCCTGGGTTTGTTCCGTAAGTACTTTGATTAATAGTTGGATTAACTTTAAGTAAAAACTTACAGAATTAGCATGTTGATCTTGTGTGTGCGCTATATCTTCATAATATGCAAATACAAGATCAACATCAGATGAAAAATTAAGCTCGTAACCACCAAGCTTGCCAAGTGCAAAGATAATTACATGCTGAGATAACGAACGTTCAAATTCACTCGTATATGGCCGCGATTTCAACCATTCAAAACACCATGTTAGAACTTTATCAATACAAATTTGAGCAAAAATACTAAGCTCGTTTAATGTTTGTTGAACAGTTGTATACTTTTGCAAATCCCTCCATGCAATTCGAGCAAATGCTGTTGCTCGTGCTTGCCGCAAAAAGCTTTGTAACTCTTCAATATTATTTGCTTGAGTAAATACTGGTTTAAGCTGTTCAACATAATCCTCTGCTTGGTAATCAATGTTCAGACCGTTACTATTTAACAGCCTTTGTAACCAACCTGGTTGCGATATACATACACGTTTTATAAATGGGCTTGCATACCAGATCGCAAAAATTTCATCTTTATGTGCTTCGATGTTTGGATCATGTCCCAACTCAGAAAGAATCGCTTCGAATTCTTGATGGAATCTAGACAGTACTAGGTCTGGAGGAGATCTAAGCATAGAGTTAAAACTGGCATAAAACCTAGGATTAAGTCGTACATATTGTAGCTGACCTGCACAATTGAGATATTCTTAATGTTAATGAGAATTGATATCATTTGTATTGTTATTAAACTAACTCTGCATTTATAATTGAAGGATCGCGTTGTGCTAACTCAACAAACAGTAGTAAATCAGTTGCGACATATCTTTTTCATCTACTTCTTCCTTTTCGCTTCTATCCTCAGCGCTGCAGAAGTCAACGTCTACTCTGCCAGGAAAGAAGATCTTATTAAGCCACTATTGCAGCAATTTGAAGCAGATACGGGCATCAAAGTGAATCTCATTACAGGTGAGGCCGATGCCCTATTACAACGCTTAATTAGCGAAGGCGAAAATAGTCCTGCTGACGTTTTAATTACTACCGATGCAGGACGTTTGTTTCGAGCACAACAATATAAAGTAGTACAAACGATTCACTCGAAAATTCTCGAGAATTCAATTCCAGATCAATATAGAGACCCGCAAGGCTATTGGTTTGGGTTATCACTTAGAGCCCGTCCGATTGTATTTGCAATTGATCGCATTAAGCCTGAGCAGCTTTCCACATATGAAGCATTAGCGGATCCAGACTGGCAACAAAAAATATGCGTTCGCTCTTCGAATAATATCTATAACCAATCTCTTGTTGCCTCTCTTATTGCACACCTAGGCGAAGAGAAAACACTTTCATGGGCCACAGCATTTGCAAATAACTTTGCCCGCCCACCACAAGGTGGTGATCGTGATCAAATAAAGGCTGTAGCCGCGGGACAATGTGATATTGCAATAGTAAATAATTATTACCTTGGAAAAATGCTAACTTCCAAAGATGAATCTCAACAGCAAGCAGCAAAACAAGTAAAAATATTTTGGCCAAACCAAGGTGATAGAGGTGCACACGTAAATATAAGTGGTGGCGCAGTAACAACTTCATCAAAAAATAAAGATTCAGCAGTAGCGTTATTAGAATTTTTAGTGAGTGATGCCTCCCAACAGTGGTATGCCGAAACTAATCTTGAATATCCTATTAAACCAGGCGTGCAGCCAAGTGAAATTTTAAAGTCATGGGGCGAGTTTAAAGCTGACACATTAAGCCTACATCGCCTTGGTGAACTCAATGCACAGGCAGTAATGATCATGGATCATGCCGCATGGAAATGATTGCTAATAATGGCAAACATGAGTACCAATAGCGAGACGCTAATTGCACAAAGCTATGCGAAACAATTTTGGTTGCAAAAAAGTGATTTTGGCTGGATTGCATGCACCTTACTAATTGCAGCGCTACTAAGCGTACCTATAATTTCTGTTTTGTCATCCATTTTATTGCCTACTAGTGAAGTTTGGCAGCATTTAAAAACAACTGTTCTTACTGATTACATAATCAACTCATTACTGTTAGTACTCGGAGTAAGTATTGGCACACTTGTTATTGGAATATCTACAGCTTGGTTATGTAGTGTCTGCGAGTTCCCCGGACAAAAATTATTTAGCTGGGCACTATTATTACCTTTAGCATTTCCGCCTTATATTATTGCTTACACCTATACCGGCATGCTTGATTTTGCCGGTCCAGCACAAAGTCTGCTAAGAGAAATATTTGCTTGGAAATTTGGTGATTATTGGTTTCCGCAGATTCGTTCCTTAGGTGGTGCAGTAGTTATGCTTTCTTTAGTACTATACCCATACATTTATTTATTAACGAGAACTGCATTTTCTGAACAATCTGCAAGTTATCGCGAAGCAAGTCATATACTTGGCGGTGGCCTTCGAAAAACTTTTTTTTTAATTGCGATGCCTTTAGCACGTCCCGCTATCATTGCAGGGCTAACACTGGTTGTAATGGAGACTCTTGCTGATTATGGGACAGTCCAATACTTTGGAGTAGCAACGTTTACTACCGGCATTTTTCGCACTTGGTTTGGTTTTGGTGATCGGATCGCTGCGACACAGCTAGCAAGTATTTTACTATTATGTGTTTTCGCAATTATTTTATTTGAACGCTTTACGCGGCAATCAGCTAGATATCAAAATCAACCTCAAACCAAAAAAACCTGGCAATATTCTTTGTCAGGCGTAAAGATGATGCTAGCAATCGTTTGCTGTAGCACACCTATAGTACTAGGTTTTGTAATACCCGCAGTTCAATTGTGTGCTTGGAGCATTCAAACTGCACCCGAAATTATCGACTCATCTTTCTACACTTTAATTTTTAATACTATCCGACTTGCAGTCATGGTGGCATTAATTGTGGTTGCCGCAGCCACCCTACTCGCCTATGGAAAAAGAGTGAGCAGACATTTTATTATCCCGTATACAGTTAACATGAGCGCAATGGGTTATGCAGTACCCGGAATTATTATAGCTGTTGGAGTATTACTTCCCTTTGCCTGGCTAGATAATTTTATTGATGCATGGCTACAAGATAATTTTGGAATATCCAGTGGACTAATTCTTACAGGAACATTAGCTGCATTAGTATTTGCCCACGTAGTTCGTTTTCTTGCTATAGGACTTAATTCTGTTGATGCGAGCTTTTCGAAAATTCATCGTAGTGTAGATGATGCAGCCCAATTATTAGGACACAAAACTTTTGATCGTTTTAGAAGTGTGCATCTTCCGTTAATTCGTAGCGGAATACTCATAGCCGCATTACTCGTTTTTGTAGAAGTAATAAAAGAATTGCCTGCAACTTTAGTATTGCGGCCATTTAATTTTAATACTCTTGCAGTGCGTACTTACGAACTAGCTTCGGATGAACGTTTAGCAGACTCCGCTTGCAGTGCGCTGCTTATTGTTGCAGTCGGCATTCTACCAATTTTGATATTAAACCGGTCTATAACAACCAGTGGGGCTGAACATGGTGCTTAAACTTGATGTGCGCAATGTCAGTGTTGAAATGCAGGATAAAAATATTTTGCAAGATGTGTCTATGCAATTGGAAGCGGGTCAAATCGCTTCAATATTAGGACCAAGTGGATGCGGCAAGACAACTTTGTTGCGTGCACTTGCGGGATTTCAAACAATTTCCAGTGGAGAGATATCTGTACAAGGAAGACTATTTAGCAAAAGAGGATTTAAGCTTGCACCGGAAAATAGACATATAGGTATGATGTTCCAAGACTTGGCACTATTTCCACACCTAACTGTGGAGCAAAATATTAGTTTTGGGCTTAAATCATTACTCAACAGTGAACAACATGCACGCACTCAGCAAATACTTGAACTCACAGAATTAAAAAATCAAGATAAAAAATATCCACATCAATTATCGGGCGGGCAACAACAACGTGTGGCTTTAGCACGCGCCTTAGCCCCAAAGCCCGAAATCCTATTGCTTGATGAACCCTTCTCTAGCCTTGATCCAGATCTTCGAGAACAAGTCGCAACAGAAGTTCGTAAAATTCTTAAACATGAGAATGTAACTGCGATTCTCGTCACGCATGACCAACATGAAGCCTTTGCTATAGCTGATGAAATTGGCGTAATGGTGGATGGGCAGATCGCGCAATGGGATAGCGCCTACAACATTTATCATAAGCCTAAAACACGATTTGTAGCAGATTTTGTGGGATTAGGCAGCATGGTGCCAGCAAAAGTGATTGATGCATCGACACTAGATACCGAATTTGGTCAAGTAAAAGGTCCGTTGAGCTCCTCTTTAGCTACAGGAGAAGAAGTGGATTTATTAGTTCGACCGGATGACATTCCTCATGATGATAGCAGCCATATCACAGCGCTAGTGGAAGAAAAACGTTTTCGTGGAGCTGATTTTCTTTACAAGCTTCGACTGCAAAGTGGGAATCATGTTCTGTGCTATGCCCCCAGCCACCACGACCATCAATTAGGGGAACCAATTGGAATCAAACTTGACTTAGAGCACTTAGTCGTCTTTACCAGGAACGAGTTGGCATAAAAGATTGACGTAGAGCATTTGTCATCTCTTCCAGGAACCAGTTGGCATAATAGTTGGGTGTAGAGCTTTTGTCGTCTCTATCCAGAAAATGATTGAAATAAAGTCGGATCTTGAGCACTAAGTCCTCTTTCAACCAAATTGATTGGCATATTGCTTGATTTAAAACGCTAGTTTGAATTTACAAGAAATCACCACCACAAAATTAAACTTGACCTCTCTAGCTTAAACCCCAACAATATTACGGAAGATGCTAACTAGAGGAGTCCAGTATGAGAATTAGTAAAGCTTTAGTCTATGTATTAACGCTGTCTTTTACATTTATGCAAACCGCGCCAGCTATTGCGGGCATTGTGGGTACAGACAGATTTTTAACAGAGCAATCTATATATCAAGATCGTGAGAATCTTCGCTCACTCATGGCACGAGACGAGGTGCGTTCCTTGTTACAACATAAGGGCCTTACTGTTGAACAAGCACAAGAGCGTGTCGATGCCTTGACTGACTTAGAAGTACGACAGCTAGCTCAAAAGTTTGAAGAACTTCCCGCTGCTGGTGATGCTTGGGTGGTTGTATTAGTCATAGTTCTTGTCGTAATCATTTTAGAGCTGGCAGGTATTACGGATATTTTCACGGGCCTCTAATTTTCCGTTGGGAAGATCAATGCGCGCTTCACAATTCTTAATGTGTTTGCTTTGTATCGATTGTTTTTTTCAAGTAGCTCCGTCATATGCTGGCACCGTCGGCATAGACAAATCATTTACTGAGCATTCAACGTAACAGGATCGCGAAAACTTACTTGCCTTAATGGCACGTAAAGAAGTATGAGGACTACTTGCTAACAATGGCTTGACCATTGAACAGGCGCAACAAAGAGTGGATACATTAACCGATTGTGAAGCACAATTGCTTGCCGAAAAGATTGGAAAACTACCAATCGGTTGAATTTTGACTGCCTTGCTGATTATTTATCTCGAATTTATAATTCTTGTATTAGCAGGAGTAACCGGCGTATTCATTGTAATCTGACCTTAAGCAAGCATTTCATTTGGTTGAAAAATGCCCGCTCATTTGCGGGCATTTTATTGTCTTGGGTGACACTTCTTGCGTGTGTCGCTCCACAAACAAATCAGTTACTACTGGAGAGACCTCAAGACCTTCCCGAGCAGGCTTTAGTAGCAGAAGTGCCATTCTTCCCGCAAGAGCAATTTCATTGCGGCCCAGCAACATTGGCAATGGTAATAAATTTTTATGGAAATAAGACAACTCCTACAGAACTTGCTAAAGATGTATTTACACCTGACTTGAAGGGTAGCCTTCAAATAGAAATGCAAGCTGCGGTTCGCAAACGCGGAATGCTTGCCTATGTGCTTACACCCGAGCTAGTTTATTTGCTTGCGGAAGTCTCGGTTGGACACCCAGTTATTGTTTTACAAAACCTCGCAATTAAATGGTATCCAGTTTGGCATTATGCAGTTGTTATTGGCTACGACTTAAATAAAAAAACAATCACCTTACATACGGGTTTAAATTCTAATTATAAAGTGTCGATGAATACGTTTGAGCATACTTGGCAACGTGCCAATAATTGGGCCTTAGTGGTTTTACCAAGTGATACATTGCCAAATGACCGCAACCTAGTAAGTGTTTTACAAGCCGCGGTTGATTTAGAACAAGTTGGTCAGATCGAACACGCGAATCTCGCCTATCAAGCCATCGCTAAACGCTGGCCAAGTAGCTATGTCGCAATAATGGGGATAGCGAATACATACTTAAGTTTACAACAGCCCGATAAGGCTACTTCGAGCTATTTGCGCGCCGCTGAAATACAACCTCTACAAGCTGATATATATAACAATCTTGCTTATAGTTTACATGCACAGTCATGTCATGACGCATCATTAAAATCTATTCAATGCGCAATTACACTTGAACCCAATAACCTCGAGTATCGAGACTCTCTGCGAGAACTAGGCCAATCTAAATCAGAAATCGATTCAATTACATGTCCAATGATTAATTGCCCTAAATGAATTTTAAATCTTTTTACCATATTAAGCTGACATAGCAGTCCTATACCTTCTAAACTACAAGAACTTAAGAAATCTTTAATGGTGTGTAGCCGTGGCTAAACAAAAACAAACACGGAATTTTTCCTCAATAGTTGTTGACGGTGTCGATCGCGCACCAAGTCGCGCCATGCTGCGTGCAGTCGGCTTTAAAGATGACGATTTCAATAAACCTCAAATTGGCATCGCCTCGACCTGGAGCATGGTTACACCCTGTAATATGCACATAGATAAACTCGCTGAAGAAGCCGCAAAGGGTGCTAATCTGGCGGGTGGCAAAGCGGTTGTCTTCAACACCATTACTATTTCAGACGGCATCTCCATGGGCACTGAGGGTATGAAATATTCCTTAGTCTCACGTGAAGTCATCGCCGATTCTATTGAAACTGTAGTGGGCTGTGAAGGCTTTGATGGCGTCGTTGCAATCGGGGGTTGTGATAAAAACATGCCAGGGTGCTTGATTGCTTTGGCACGCCTCAATCGACCTTCAGTATTCGTTTATGGCGGCACCATCATGCCGGGGAAATACAAAAATACCAACATAGATGTGGTGTCGGTGTTTGAGGCAGTCGGCCAACATGCCAAACATCAATTGTCCGATAGTGAGCTGAAGCAAGTTGAGTCTTTGGCCATACCTGGTCCAGGTTCTTGCGGTGGCATGTACACTGCGAACACCATGGCTTCTGCAATTGAAGCACTGGGTATGAGCTTGCCGAATAGCTCAGCACAAAATGCGATTTCAAAAGACAAACAACAAGATTGCATTGCAGCAGGTCAAGCTGTGATGAATTTAATTAAGAGCAATATTTGTCCTAAGGACATCATGACGAAAAAGGCTTTTCAAAACGCCATAACGGTTGTGACGGCATTAGGCGGATCCACCAATGCAGTTTTACATTTACTTGCAATGGCACATGCCATTGGTGTGAAACTTAGTTTGAATGAATTCACACGTGTGGGGAAAAAAGTCCCAGTATTGGCTGATCTACGCCCAAGTGGTCAGTACATGATGTCTGAGCTAATCGAAATCGGTGGCATTCAGCCATTGATGTGCATGCTATTGGATAAAGGTTTATTACATGGCGACTGTCTCACCGTAACCGGGAAAACCTTGGAGAAAAATTTACGCGGTGTGAAGCCTTATCCAAAATCACAAGATATTGTTCGAGGTTTTGATAATCCGATCAAAAAGGATGGGCACTTGGTGGTGCTCTACGGCAACCTTGCACCCGAAGGGGCTGTTGCAAAAATCTCGGGGAAAGAAGGTTTACGTTTTACTGGTAAAGCACGTGTGTTTGCATCAGAAGAAAAGGCCTTAGCAAAAATTCTGGATGGTGGAGTTAAAAAGGGCGATGTCGTGGTAATTCGTTATGAAGGCCCCAAGGGTGGGCCTGGAATGCGTGAAATGTTATCACCAACTTCGGCAATTATGGGCAAAGGATTAGGTAAAGAAGTTGCACTAATTACCGATGGACGCTTCTCTGGCGGCAGTCATGGCTTTGTAGTGGGCCATATCACTCCTGAGGCTGCAGTAGGAGGCCCACTAGCGTTATTAAAGAATGGTGACGAAATAACCATCGATGCACAAAAACGCGAGATCAACGTTAAAATCTCTAATAAAGAATTCGCGCAGCGAAAAAAAAATTGGTGCCCTCCAAAACCACGTTATAAACGTGGTGTTTTAGCTAAGTATGCACAACAAGTACGCTCTGCGTCAGAAGGTGCCATAACTGACTAATAAATTCTAAATTGTCAGGCCTATCCCAAATAGTTTAGGATTGCCTGCTCAGCTACGTATAAGAATGACCATAACTATATTTCTCTAAGGAGTTGTCCGATGGCGACATTACTATCCCCAGAAGAACTAGAAGCCGTAATGGAACGCAAAAACAAGATGCGCCGTGAAGCCTACGACCGTCGCAATGCGCAAGAAAATAAAGATGAAATTAGTGCACGGGCATGTGAAAAATTTATGGCGCTTCCCGAATACCAAAATGCAAAGGTGGCGATGTGGTACATCGATTGCCGATCAGAGACACGTACCAAACCACAGCTGCTTGAAGAAGTAGCTAAAGGTGAGAAGAAAATTATCGTTCCCTATTGCACTGAAGATGAAAACGGAGAAAACAAATTAGGTCTTTGGTGGATGGAAAGCTTAGAAGAAATGGTAGTAGGCAAATGGAACATCCTCGAACCGCCAAAAGACATGTGGGGCAACCCCGAAAAAGAAGTAGAGCCGGAAGAATTGGACATCATCATGGTACCTGGCGTTGGCTTTGACAAAAAAGGGGGCCGCATGGGCAATGGTCAAGGATATTACGATCGGCTGCTTGAAAAAGCCCGCCCCGACTGTCCGCTTATTGCATTGTGTTACGAATCTCAACTGTTCGATGAAATTTTGGTGGCACCGCATGATGTCTACATGGATAAAGTCGTCACTGAAGATGCAGTGTATGAAGGCATCGGCCGAGGATAACTCATAAATGGCAATAATTGACGACACATATGCAGAGGCGTTTAAAAGCCTATATGCCGAATTTTTAATTACCGCGCGTGATCGTAAATGGCTGGATCACGCTGTGAATGCAACAACCGGTAATGCCTCCAGTTCAATTTTATGTGATTGCGAAGCCGGCATGGATCGCTATGTTGGTCCTGGAGGAGACGAAAGTTTTCAAACTCCTGATGGTCGCCCTGGTGCTATTGTTCAACTGCATGTACCACGTTTTCGCAAAGACCGAGTCAAAGCACTTGAACGCTCAGCACTAGTGCGTATTAGCCAAAATGTTATGACCTGTCCTACCGCATCCTGTTTTAATTTGATTGATTCGCAAAAGTATTACCATATGGGACGCAAAGTTGCGTACTTTGGAAATGGCTATCAAAAACGTATTGAACGCTTTGGTCGTAAAATGTGGTGGATTCCTATTCTTGGTGGGGAATTTGTTTTAGATCGAAGACTGGGTTATGCCGATGGCCTCATGGGAGGTAACTTATGGTTCTTTGGTGACAGTGTAGATTCTGCCTTGGCCGCTGCAGAAAAAGGTGTGGAAGCTATTCTTCCAATACCAGGCGTGATCACAACATTTCCTGGTGGTATTGCAGGCAGTGGTTCCAAAGCTGGCAGCAACTATGACTTCACCATTGCCAGCACTTATGAAAAGTTTTGCCCCATGTTACAGGATGACCCTAGTGTAGAAGCCGGTTTACCTGAGGGTGTAAATTGTGTAATGGAAATTATTATGAACGGTCAAGGTATGCAACCCATTATTGATGCCACTCAAGCCGCCATTAAAGCTTCTGTAGACACTCCGGGATTAATAATGATTTCCGCAGGCAATTACGGTGGACGATTAGGGAAAAGCTTTATTTTCTTGCATCCCGATAAGCAGCCACCCCCAGTCAGTTAACTTCATAGCACTCGACACTAAAATTTATAAAGTTACGACTTAAAAGTCGTAACTCAATGCATGTACAAACATGTGTTACGAAATTCATTTATTATCAGTACTTACCCATGACAACTTTATTTGAGAAAACAGCAGATGGTGCAATCCTGATGGATGGCAACGTTGTCGCTAAAATAATACAAGACAACATAGCAACAAAACTTGCAGAATTTCCAAACGCAAAGATTACTCTAGCGACTGTGTTAATCGGGAATGACCCCGCGAGCAAACTCTATGTTGGCATGAAACAACGTCGAGCAGCAGCAGTAGGAATACAGTCTAAACATATACAGCTTACAGAAAACGTTTCGATGCAAGAAGCTAGTGAGGAAATTATTAAACTCGTACAAGATCAGACCGTACATGGAATTCTGATACAACTGCCGTTGCCCACTTCCCTCGACACCCACCAAATCATCGATCTAGTTCCTCCCGAAAAAGATGTTGATGGATTAAGCGAAAATAATCTTGGCAAGTTATTACGTGGTGAACTCGGATTAGTGCCTTGCACGCCCTTAGGTGTTATGCGCTTACTTGAGTATTATGAAATTCCAACTACGGGTAAACGAGCGGTTGTGATCGGACGTTCAACCTTAGTAGGTCTGCCTCAAGTATTACTGCTGGCCCGCAAAGGCACAGATGCCACCGTAACTTTGGCGCATTCCCGTAGTGGAGATCTTATTGATATTACGCAATCGGCAGACATTGTCATTGCCGCTGCGGGTATTGCACATCTGGTAACAGCAGCTCATATCAAATCTGGCGCCACCGTAATTGATGTAGGTGTTACAAGAACAGATCAAGGCATACAAGGAGATGTTGATTTTGATAGCGCACAAACTGTTGCTGGTGCTATCACCCCCATGCCAGGTGGTACGGGACCTATGACAGTTGCTTGCCTTTTAGAAAATACGGTATATGCAGCGCAATTGCAAAATGTTCTCTAGAGTAAATTAATCACAATTTATCCCCCTATAATTACAATAATTAAGTGCGTAAATTGCTTGAGCCTAGTATGGAGCTTATGGCAAGATGAACGACTTTTTCGCGCACTTATAATTTGTATGCGATAACGGCAGCTCCGGCCACCGAAATAATAATCGGAGTCCATCCGTTTTAAATTTTAATAATCACAAGAAGGGTTCACGTTATGCCTGGAGAAAAACTCTCATATCCTGGAAGAAACTATTTATTTTGCCCTGGTCCAACACACATCCCTCAAGCAGTACAAAACGCCATGATCTGCCCACAGGAAGATCATCGTGCACCAGATTTTCCACAACTCGTTAAACCCTTGTTAAGGGATGTAAAGAAAATTTTTAAAACCACCAAGGGTACTTGTTTTTTATTTCCTGCTACCGGCACTGCGGGTTGGGAAGTTGCTTTGGCAAACACCATGTCTCCAGGCGACAAAATACTGACCACACGATTTGGTCAATTCAGTCATCTTTGGTACGACCTCGCTTGCCGTATCGGCCTTGATGTGCAGCTAGTAGAAACACCCTGGGGTGAAGGGGTCCCTGTTGATAAATTTAAAAGAATTTTAGCAGCAGATAAAAATCATCAAATTAAAACAGTAATAGTCTGTCACAATGAAACAGCCACAGGTGTTACTAGCGATATTAAAGCGTTACGTAAAGCAATGGATGCCGTTAAACATCCAGCCATGCTGATGGTTGACGGAGTAAGTTCGATCGCGAGTATCGATTTTCGCATGGACGAATGGAAAGTAGACGTAGCGGTGAGCGGCTCACAAAAAGGTTTTTTGTTACCTGCTGGCATGGCAATTGTTGCATTCAGCCCACGTGCACTTGCCGCACGTAAAAAAGCCAAGTGCGCACGCTGCTTTCTTGATATTCAAGATCACATTAACACTAATAAAGATGGTTTCTTTCCCTACACCCCATCTGTACCGATGTTACGAGGGCTTCGAGCCGCGCTAGACTTGCTATTGGACGAAGGTTTAGAAAATGTATTCAAACGCCATCATCGTCTTGCGGAAGGTGTACGACTTGCCGTAAAAGCTTGGGGATTAAAGCCTTGTGCCAAAGCACCAAAGTGGTATTCCGATACTGTAACTGCAATAGAAGTACCACCCAGCGTAAACGCTGCAGAAGTCATCCATATTGCTTACCATCGTTACAACGTTTCCCTCGGTGCAGGTCTCTCCAAGGTCGCGGGTAAAGTGTTCCGTATCGGCCACTTAGGCGATAATAATGAAGCGCGGATGATGGCAGCTTTAGGTACTGTTGAAATGGCAATGAATGATGCCGGTATGAGAATTAAGCCTGGTAGCGGTGTTGCCGCAGCTGAAGAATACTACCGCAAAACGGCTAAGAAAATTAAAAATTTTAGCGCACCGAAAGCCCCTGCTAAAAAGAAAAAAGCTAAAAGATAAACGCTAAACGCTAAACGCTAAACGCTAAACGCTAAACGCTAAACGCTAAACGCTAAACGCTAAACGCTAAACGCTAAACAAAAAAATATAACTAACATCAAGGTAAATCACCATGAGTTTTACTCAATATAAACCAGCTCGATTACGTGTACAACGCTGCGAACTAGCTGTACCGGGCTCCAATCCTAAGATGATGGAAAAAGCCGTAACATGTGCGGCGGACTATGTGTTTCTTGATTTAGAAGATGCCGTGGCACCCGATGACAAAGTACAAGCACGCAAAAATGTAATTGCAGCTTTAAAAGATCATGACTGGAAAGGCAATGGCAAAACCGTTTCCGTACGCATTAATGGACTGGATACCCACTACATGTACCGTGATGTAGTTGATGTTGTCGAACAAGCAGGTGACAAGCTAGATACCATTCTTATTCCTAAAGTAGGGACCACAGGTGACGTCTACATGGTGGATGCCATGGTAACTCAAATAGAGGAGGCCATGGGACTAAAAAATAAAATTGGTCTTGAAGCTTTAATTGAAACAGCTCTTGGTATGGCCAATGTTGAAGCCATTGCAACTTCAAGTCCTCGTATGGAAGCTATGCATTTTGGTGTTGCAGATTATGCGGCGAGTAATCGTGCACGCACGGTTAACATCGGTGGTTTAAATCCCGACTACCCTGGTGATCAGTGGCATGCTGCGATTTCTCGAATGACCGTAGCCTGCAGAGCCTTTGGCTTACGTCCCATTGATGGACCCTTTGGTGATTTTAATGATCCTGACGGTTACCTATTAGGCGCACGACGTGCCGCTGCACTCGGTTGTGAGGGCAAATGGGCCATTCATCCAAAGCAAATTGAATTGGCCAATGAAGTCTTCTCACCACCTGAGGCCGAAGTCACCAAGGCTAAAAGAATTCTTGAAGAATTAGATAAAGCCGCCAAGGAAGGCAAAGGTGCTGCATCATTGGATGGCAAGATGATCGATGCCGCATCAGCGCGTATGGCAGAAAATGTCGTGAGAGCTGCTGAAGCAATCGCCGCAAAATCATAGGTGTTGACGTTGTTTTTAAGCGCCCGCTCTGCGGGTGCTAAAAATATTGCTTAAAATTTGAGCAATTACCCCAGAATAGGGTTTGTCGAGGAGCAACTGAATACGCTATAAAAGCAATTCGGTCAGACACTTTCACCTTCGGCCGACATGATAAGAATGAATCATTTTCTCGGGAGGGAATTTCAATGGATATCCATGAATATCAAGCAAAAGAGCTATTGTCTGAGTTTGGTGTTGGTATAGCACCAGGTGGACTAGCATATAGCCCTGAACAAGCCGTCTATCGTGCCAAAGAAATTGGTGGCCACAAATGGGTAGTTAAAGCACAAATTCATTCTGGCGCACGTGGTAAAGCCGGTGGAATCAAAGTTTGTGAGACTGACGAAGAAATCTGGAATGCTGCAGATGAGCTGTTAGGCAAAAAGCTTGTTACCAACCAAACAGGTCCTGCGGGAAAGGTCGTCTACCGCTTGTACATTGAGCAAGCAACGGATATAGAGCGAGAAATTTATCTAGCCTATGTCTTAGATCGGAATAAACAGCGAATTGTCATTGTGACCTCTGCGGAAGGTGGAATGGAGATTGAAGAACTGGCCCATGAAAAACCAGAGTCAATTATTCGCATTGAAGTTGAGCCGGCTGTTGGACTGCGCGAATTTCAAGCACGTGAACTTGCGTTTGGCCTAGGTATACATCCCGATTTAATCAGCCAAGCTGTGCACACTTTTCTTGGTGCCTACCGGGCCTTTCGGGATTTGGATGCCACGATGGTAGAAATTAATCCCTTAGTGGTAACAAAGGACAATCGTATTTTAGCGCTGGATGCCAAGATGGGGTTTGATGACAATGCATTATTTCGTCGCCCGAATATCTCTGAACTTCGTGACAAATCTCAGGAAGACCCGCGTGAAACCGCAGCATCCGACCGCGGACTTAGCTATGTGGGCCTGGATGGCGATATTGGCTGTATGATTAATGGCGCGGGATTGGCTATGGCCACCATGGATATGATCAAACACAAAGGAGGAGAACCCGCGAACTTTTTAGACATTGGCGGCGGCGCTTCACCAGATCGTGTAACCAAGGCATTTAAATTAGTTCTGGATGATGACAACGTAAAAGCCATGCTGGTAAATATTTTTGCTGGTATCAACCGTTGCGATTGGATTGCAGAGGGTGTGATTCAAGCCTTTGGAAAACTAGACGTAAAAGTCCCTGTAGTTGTGCGTCTCTCCGGAACAAACGTAGAGAAAGGCATGCAAATTCTTAAGGACAGCGGTTATCCAATTATTACTGCGGATACATTAGCAGAAGCAGCAGAAAAAGCGGTAGCAGAACGTAACCGCGTTGCCAAAGCCGCTTAATGCACTAGGAGAAGCACACATGACAATAATGATTGATGAAAATACCAAGGTCCTCGTTCAAGGATTTACTGGAAAAATCGGCACTTTCCATACAGAAGAAATGCTTGAGTATGGTACTAAGATTGTTGGCGGCGTTACTCCAGGTAAAGGTGGCCAAACGCATTTGGGTTTACCTGTTTTTAATACCATGAAAGAAGCGGTTAATGAGACCGGCGCTACAGCCAGCATTGTGTTTGTGCCAGCTTCTTTTGCGGCCGATTCCATCATGGAAGCTGCAGATGCGGGAGTTAAAACTTGTGTTGCCATCACCGATGGCATTCCTGCACAAGACATGATGCGTGTAAAACGCTACATGTATCGCTATAAAAAAGAAGACCGCATGCGTCTAACGGGTCCCAACTGTGCTGGATCAATTAGCCCTGGTAAATGTTTGTTAGGCATCATGCCGGGGCATATTTATATGCATGGTAATGTTGGAGTCGTGGCGCGCTCAGGCACACTCGGCTATGAAGCCGCCTCGCAAATGAAGGCCATTGGAATTGGCATTAGTACCAGTATTGGCATTGGTGGTGACCCCATCAATGGTTGTTCGCATCGAGATATACTCGAATTGTTTGAACAAGACCCAGATACCAAAGCCATTATGATGATTGGTGAAATCGGTGGCCCTCAAGAAGCTGAAGCCGCTGAATTCTTTAAAAATCACATGACTAAACCTTTAGTAGCCTATATTGCGGGACTGACTGCGCCTAAAGGGCGTCGCATGGGGCACGCTGGAGCAATTGTTTCTGGCAAAGGTGAGAGCGCTGCAGAAAAAGTAGAAATGTTAAGAGAGGCCGGTGTAACCGTTGCACCCACTCCATCTGATCTAGGTTCAACAATGGAACAAGTCATGAAAGATGTTGCTTAGGAGAAAAGCAAAATGAGCAAATTGAAAGTAATCGTCTCACGCGCCTGGCCAGCTGAAGTAGAAGCAACATTAAAAGAAAAGTATGACGTGCAACTCAATAATAATGATGTTGCGATGACAAAAGATGAAATGAAAGAGGCATTGGGAAATTGTGATGCTTTTTTACCAACCGTAACTGATCCTGTTGATGCAGAAGTGCTAAGTGCTGAACCTTTACGTGCAAAATTTATAGGTAATTTTGGTGTTGGTTTTAATCATATCGATTTAGATGCGGCAAAGGCACGCGGTCTTACCGTTACCAATACGCCTGAAGTACTAACCGATTGCACTGCCGATATTGCAATGGCCTTGATGTTAACTGTGGCACGTCGAACTAGCGAAGGTGAACGTCATTTACGATCAAATTCTTGGGCCGGTTGGCGGCCCACCCATATGTTAGGAACCAAAGTAACTGGTAAAACTTTAGGGTTAATTGGCATGGGACGTATCGCACAAGCAATGGCAAAGCGTGCGCATCACGGCTTTGGAATGAAAATTATATTTTCTGACCCCTATCCACCTCCCGCAAGCGTGATTAAAGAGTTTGATGCAAAGCAGTGTGGCTCCATTGATGAGGTGTTAGCGAATTCGGATTTTGTTTCGATTCATTGTCCGGGGGGTAAAGATACGTATCACTTATTAAATAAAGAAAACCTTGCTAAGATGAAGCCCACCGCATATTTAATAAATACTGCACGTGGCGATGTAGTAGACAACGATGCATTAATTGATGCACTTAAAAATGGCACCATCGCAGGGGCCGGCCTGGACGTATTTGAGGGCGAACCCAACTTAGATGAACGCTTTCTAGATATCGAAAACGCCGTGTTACTTCCACACTTAGGAAGCGCCTCAACGGAGACCCGTGTTGCAATGGGGAACCGTGTGCTAGAGAACTTGGCAGCATTTGAAGCCGGCAACATACCGAGAGATAAGCTAGTCTAAGCCTAACTATGCCCTTTCGGGCATTCCAAATATGGGTAAGTCACCCTATGATGGGTCCAAGCAATATGACTTCTTACAATACTGTGTGTCCCAAAATTTATTAAACTAATAACAACATGACCGACACTTCCCCACTGTCTTGGACGCAACTGACGAGAGTTGCCGCCGGCCGCGAGATTATCGATCCTGCAGCAAGTTATGAAGATGATCTCGTAGACCTACTCTATCAGCAGCTTCTAAGTGTCATACGTGCACGCCAACCTGATATAGAGCCGATAATAGAAGGTCAGAAAGATATACGTAGTAGAACACATACTCAGATCCTTTACATTCTTGAAATGTACGGAATTTGGTTTCAGTTACTAAGCATTGCCGAACAAAACGCAATGGTGCAACAACGTCGTCAAATTGAAAAAGAATACAATCGCGATCGTGTTCCAGGAACATTCGCATATACATTTTCTATGGCTGCACAACGGGGCATTCCTGCAGAAGAAATTCAAAAAGTATTAAATAACAGTTTTATTTGTCCTGTAATCACTGCGCATCCAACAGAAGCAAAACGTGTAACAGTGTTAGAAATTCATCGTCGCATTTATATTTTGCTTAAACAGTTAGAACTTACTCGATGGACACCTAGAGAACGTGACGATTTAATTGATGAATTACATAACGAAATAGATTTGCTTTGGCTGACGGGCGAGATTCGTTTGGTGAAACCTACAGTCGCACAAGAAGTGACTTGGGGATTGCATTTTTTTGTGGAATCTTTATTTGATGGCGTGATGGAACTTTATGACGAATTAGATCGCGCTTTGGAACAATCCTATCCACACTATGAATTTAATGTGCCGCCATTATTTCGCTTTGGCACTTGGATTGGCGGGGATCGAGATGGAAATCCATATGTTACTAGCAACGTTACCTCATCAGCGATACGTGCGAATGCCAAAGCTTGTCTAAAACACTATCGACAAATTATTTTTGAGCTTGGTGCAAAATTGAGCATTGCCAGCCATTCTGTAAGTATTTCCGACAGCTTTATTAACGCATTGCAGAAAAAATTAGAAGCGCTTGGTGAGGCTGAAGCATTTTCAAAACGCAACCCTGGTGAAGTTTTCCGCCAATATTTGCGTTGCATGCTACGCAGTGTTGATGCCACGCTAAACAATATCGATGACCCAAGTAAGTCAAACATTGCCTATCATCGAGCTACAGATTTAGCTGCTGATTTAAAAACACTTGAGCAAGGATTAATTGATGCCAAATGCGAACATTTAAGCGCTACGAATGTGCGCCCATTGCGCCATATGGTAGAAACTTTTGGGTTTCGTACTGCAAGTTTAGATCTTCGCGAAAATACTACGGTTACAAATGCAGTTCTTGCAGAAATTTGGCAAGCGCTGCATCAAAAAACACACTTCGATATTCCTGATTTTAAATCTCAAGAATGGAAGCAATGGATTATCAGAGAACTCATGCAACCACTGCGTGTAGTTCCACGAATTGATTATTTATCTGAACAGGCTCAATCCACTTTAGCGATGCTAGAGCAAGTGAAGCACTATCAGAGCAAATTAGATCCAAAAACATTTGGTGTATGCATATTAAGCATGACGCAAACTTCTACCGACATATTAGGTGTTTATTTGTTAGCAAAATATGTGGGGTTATTTACCGATGCCGATGGTTTAGATGCTTGTCGAATTTTAATTGTACCCTTATTGGAGACTATCGAAGACTTAGAAAATGGGTCAACTATCTTACAAGAATTGTTAGAACACGCGTTTATTCGACGCACCATACGTAAACACGGCGGTTCCCAAGAGGTAATGGTTGGGTATTCAGATTCAAACAAGGATGGCGGATTTTTTACTTCTAACTGGATTATTAGCAAGGCACAAACTGAAATTCATGAAGCAGGAAGCAAACATAAAGTACCTGTTTCATTTTTCCATGGACGCGGTGGTTCAGTGAGTCGTGGTGGTGCACCCAGTGGACGCGCGATCGCTGCACAACCTGTTGGAACCATAGATGGACGTATGCGTGTCACCGAACAAGGTGAAGTCGTCTCTTACAAATATGCCAACCGTGGTTTTGCGGAAGAACAAATGGAAATTCTTGCTTCCACCGTCCTTACACACACTTTAATGTCAGGTAAAGACCCTGCTTTTCAAGTCAATGCCGAATTAGATGAAGTGATGGAGGCACTTTCTGGTACGGCATATGTCACCTATCGAAAATTAATTGAAACCCCAGGCTTAGTTGACTTTTATCAGCAGGCAAGTCCTGTTGAAGAGCTGGCATTAATGAAAATTGGCTCGAGGCCCTCGCGTCGATTTGGTGCAGCAACTTTAGAAGATCTGCGTGCGATCCCTTGGGTATTCGCATGGACACAAAATCGAATTTTAGTGCCTGGTTGGTACGGCGTAGGTAGTAGTTTTGAACAACTCATTAATGTACGTGGCGATCTTGGTAAAGAGCTTCTACAGAAGCTGTATGAGAAACACTCGTTATTCAGATTAATCATAGATGGTGTTGAAAAAACTTTATTACTTGTCGATATGGAAGTTGCAGATAATTACTCTGAACTCGTTACCAATAAGGAGTATAGAGAAATAATTTTTTCAGATATCAAATCTGAATATGAACGTACTGCTAAAATGGTTTTACAAATTACTGGCGAAGATCAGTTATGTGATCGCTTTCCGAATTTCAAGCGACACTTTTATAGACGCATTGAGTCTTTACATCAAGTCGGTATTCAACAAGTTGAGTTAGTTAAAAAGTTTCGCGGTGAAGAAATTAATAAACAAGACAAGCGGGAGGTATTAATACCATTACTTTTGTCCATTAACTGTGTTGCAGCTGGTATCGGAAGCACTGGCTAACCCACAATTTTTAAAAATTTTAATAAGAATAAAAAATGAAAAAACTTCTATATCACTTTGACACAGATCCTATTCCAAGTGTATTTGACTCAGTGGTGGCCTATGATGGTGGCGCCGATCATGTAACACAACTTGGTGGAGTCAACCAAGATAATTGTAACGGTTTAGTCGAAGGTGCAATTTATACACGCGCGCCAAAAGATAAGAAAAATACTGCTATCTTTATCGGAGGTAGCGATTTGGTTGCCGGACAAAATTTATTTAAAGCGGTGCAAGGACAGTTTTTTCAAAATTTTCGTGTTTCAATCATGCTGGACAGTAATGGATGTAATACGACTGCCGCTGCGGGTGTTGCTTTGTTAAGTCAAGCAACTTCATTACAGAACAAAACAGCGGTTGTCTTAGCTGGCACAGGACCAGTAGGCCAACGCGCTGCTGTTCTCCTTGCAAAAAGTGGCGCCCAAGTGCGCCTTACTTCTCGTAAACAATCTCGTTCAGTAGAAGCATGTGACGAAATGAAAGAACGCTTTGGTGTAACACTCACCCCAATGCAGGCAAGTAATGCCGATACGACTAATGCTACACTAGAAGAGGCTCATGTCGTATTTGGCGCAGCAAAAGCAGGTATTCAGTTGCTTGCTGCAAGTCAGTGGCAAACTCATCCCACGTTAGAACTAATTGCCGATGTAGGCACCTCACGCATTCTAGGATTTGAGGGCATCGATATGATGGATAAAGACACCGATAGACATGGAAAAAGAGTGTTTGGAGGTATAGGCATAGGTGCATTAAAGCTCAAACTGCACCGTGCTTGTGTGGCGAAACTGTTTGAATCTAATGATCAAATATTAGATGCCGAGGCGATTTACGAGGTTGCCCAGCAAATGGCATGATTTAGATAATCTATTTTGCTCAATATGGCTGCTACACCGACACTGCTCGAAATGATTGAGCAGTTGATTTCCATTCCTTCTGTTAGCAGCACACAACCAGAATATGACACTAGTAATCGAGCAATAATAGATTGCTTAGAAAATTGGTTAAGCGATCTAGGTTTTCAAATCGAGATTGTTTCTTCTTCTAAAGATAAGGCAAATTTAATTGCTTGGATTGGCGAAGGAGATCAAGGTCTAGTGTTATCCGGTCACACTGATACAGTCAATTATGATCGAACAGGCTGGCATACTGATCCATTTAAGGCTGAGCGGATTGGTGAAAACATTTATGGCTTAGGCACTGCAGATATGAAATCGTTTTTAGCGATTGCAATCGAAGCCTCAAAAGACTTTATAAATCAAGATCTCAAACAACGTTTAACAATCGTAGCCACGGCAGATGAAGAGTGCACTATGCAAGGGGCTCGCACCCTCTTAGAAAAAAATAAAAAACTGGGGCAATATTGCATCATTGGTGAACCGACAAACTTAACTCCTGTGCATCAACACAAGGGAGTGTTTATGGAAGCCATTACGCTATATGGTCAAGCAGGACATTCAAGCAATCCAAACTTGGGAAATAATGCCCTGGATGGGATGACTGCAGTGATGTATGAATTACAGAAATTTAAACAAGAGCTCGCTGCTAAATATATCAATCATGATTTTGTAGTGCCAGTACCTACATTGAATCTCGGCCACATTCATGGGGGTGATAATCCAAATCGTATATGCGCAGAATGCGAACTACATATCGATGTGCGCCCACTACCAGGTATGCAGATCAGCCTACTACGCGATGAACTGCGCGAACGTGTCGCAGACGTTTCCGATGCACTTGGACTACGTTGTGAATTCACGGCATTGTTTGATGGCATTCCAGCTTTTGAAACACCAAGTGATTCAAAAATTGTGCAGCTAGCGGAACAATATACTGGAAAATCAGCACAGACTGTTGCATTTGCCACTGAGGGTCCTTTCTATAATTCAATGGGAATGGAAACCATTGTATTAGGGCCCGGATCCATCAACCAAGCGCATCAACCAAATGAATACATTGCAATATCAACGCTTGATCCAACTATTAAGTTATTGCAAAAAGTGATTCATTCTGTATGTATAGAGTAATTTTTTGGCTAGACAGTATGTCCGCTTGAGGTAGATAGCTGATATTTAGAATCTGGATAATTCTTAAAAACTGCAAAATGGTATACCTGAGGTTAAATCAGTACATGAAACTATGAGTTAAAAAAAAGCGGCATTTAATGCCACTTTTTTATTTCCCAAATATATTTACTGCTTTTTCTTTTGAAAACGCTCAAAGCTTAATTTATAAATATTGCCTTGTGGTACCACAGCTTCTGGCACCACAACGTTTTCAATAATCAATTCTCTTGATTGTTGATCATGATCGCGGGTAGACATTGTGCGCGATGCTTCATAATCCTGGCAAGCTATTGGATCATAACGTTGATCGCGATAATCCTCTGGAGTACACGGCCTAAAACCAGGAAAAATTTTCGATTCATAGATTGTGATCGTTTCCGTTTCAACAGCTTGAGGTTTTGTCTCCTTTTTAGGCAACGGTGCACCTACAATAATTTCTGCAGGTTCGATGACTTCACCGCGTTCTTCAGCCAACACGTGGTCAGACCAAAGCATTGCAATAAATAATGCACTAATTAATCTAACCATAACCATATACTCCATTATTTAGATTATACATATATGCTTAACCTTAAAATAGCTTGACCGCTATAATTCTGTATGCTCTCTCATTGATATCTCTTCATCAATTTGTGCTATTGAATGCTCTAACTCGTTTACCGAGTAAATGTTTTGAATCAAATATTTATCATGCTCAACTTTTGCATAAGACTCATCCAGTTCCTTACGGTACTTGCCAATCGTAGTATTCGGATCTTGCAGGTCTGCGAGCATTTTCTTATGGAATTCTGGATTTTCATTAAATTTAAACATCATAGCCATATAGACTGCCGAAAATCTAAAGTCATACGATTTATAATCATCTAATGTGTGCACATGCTTACGCGCATCACGAACATCTACATCAAAGGTATTTCTATACCCCAATAATGCATCACGAAAATCACCTTGAATTTGATATTCTTCAATTAACTGAAGAATTACCTCTACTATAAGTAAGCGCTTATCATCATGTTCTAAAATGGATTTAAGAAGTTTTTGCTTAGCCACATCCGGTTCATCACTTGCTTCTTTAATAATGGAGAGATCTCGTATACGTGCAGCCTTCTCAGCCTGCAATTCTTCAATGCTCAATTCCTTAAGATTTTCAGGTGCGGTGTAGATCACTTCTACTCGATCAAGGATTGGAGACTTTGTAGTTTCGCCGCCTGCGAGACTAAACTGGCCAATTAATAGCAGTACTATTGCACTTAAGCCTCTGCAAATATGCTGGTTTCTTAGCATTCTCTGTTCCTTGTGTATAAAATTCGACTAGATCAATTAAATGGTACTACTTTAGATAAATCTCCTTTACATATTATAAAGTTCAATCAAAGCATATGATAGCAAAAGATTTTAATGGGATAAATTTCATTATTTCATAGACTTATCTCAGATTAATTAAATCGCAAAAAATATATGCCTATTTAACGCATGAATAATGAATAATAATTCAAGATTTCAGCTTGAGAGCTTTCGTCACGCTACACCATATATCTATGCGCATCGTGGTAAAACTTTTGTGCTGTATATAAGCGATACTTTGTTAGCCAAAAAAAATGTATCGACACTAATTCATGATTTAGCGTTGATCCATACTCTCGGCGTCAAACTAGTATTAGTGCTAGGTCTCCGTTCGTTAATTAATAAAAAATTAGGAACAAAAGCCACCAGTAAATTTCAGAATGACTGGCGTATTACCGATCACAACACTATCGAACAAATTAAAGCAGTAGCTGGCAATGTACGAGCGAATGTAGAAGCCCTTTTCTCAGTAGGCCTAATTAACACCCCCATGTCGGGTATGAAGCTCAACGTGGTTTCAGGTAATTTTGTGCGCGCAAAGCCAGTAGGCGTGCGTGACGGGGTCGACTATCAATTTACTGGGGAAGTGCGCAGCATTGCAGCACAAGAAATTCAGAATCTGCTAAATGCTGAAAATATTGTTTTACTCACACCATTGGGTTATTCCAAAACCGGTGATACATTTAATTTATCAGGTGCCGATGTCGCAATGCATACTGCAAGTGCTTTACAAAGTGAAAAACTTATATTAATGCTAGACAAGTTCAAGCTACAGGCCAACAAAAAACAAAGTGAAAATCACTACAATGTTAACGAAGCACGAGAACTGGTTAAAAAGTTACCTAATAGCAAACAACAAGCCAAACGCTATTTGAATATTGCGATTCAAGCCTGTTTAGAAAATGTAAGACGTGTACACTTAGTGGATGCATCAAAACAAGGCGCACTACTCGAGGAGCTGTATACATTGGATGGCGTAGCTACATTAATTACGGCTGAAACATATGACGACATTAGGCCTGCAACGCTGAATGATGTAGGTGGCATTACCGAAATTATTCAGCCTTTAATCGAAAAAGGCACTCTGCTACCACGATCGCGCGAACAATTAGAACTAGAAATTGAACATTTCGATGTCATCGAGCGTGATGGCATGGTGCTGGTTTGTGGAGCCTTACATACCTTTCCGCAAGAAAACGCCGCAGAGATTGCTTGTCTGGCGGTACATCCTGAATATCAATCCACGGGGCGCGGCAGTAAAATGTTGGCACATTTGGAAAAACAAGCTAATGAAGCAGGTCTAAACAAACTTTTTGTACTAACCACTCAAACCACACACTGGTTTCGGGAACATGGTTTTAAACTCACCAAAATTGATGCGCTACCCACGAAAAAACAGGAATTTTATAATTATCAACGCAACTCAAAGGCCTACTTTAAAATCCTTCAATAACCAGAACAAAAGGTGTTATTGCACAATACTAAACATTTATACTCAGTAGGTGAAAATACTGAAATAAAAGAAAAAGACTTAGGAGAGATACACGTATCATGAAGATCAATTCAACAGTACTAATTAGTCTAGGCATTTTTATTGGCGTCGTTCTTACCATGTTCATCCAACCCATAAATACCGCGTTAATGATTGCTGGTGGCTTAGTGATTGCATCTATATTATTTAACCTCATCAAAGGTATTGCCACCAAAATTTCTAGGACGCCCGCTGGCAGAAAAAATATTAAAACAGCTAAACAAACTCAAGGTACTGTAAAATGGTTTAATAACAAAAAAGGCTTTGGATTTATTGAACGCGAAAATGGCGAAGATGTGTTCGTGCATCACAGATCCATTATTGGTAGTGGCCGCAAATATTTAAGAGAAGGACAAAAAGTAACTATGGATATAGTACAAGGTGCAAAAGGCTTACAGGCGGAGAATGTGAACCCGTTGTAGGTACCATCTAGCTATGTATATTAATTTAACTTAGTCGTAAATATTTGCATGAGAATAAAAAAGCTCCTTTACGTAAGCTTTATTGTAATTCTCTTCACATCATTTTTTTGCATTTGCTAGCTGCTCTGATTCTGATGATGTATCTGTACTCATTTATATTTTTTAGTTGAAGATGAGCTATGTGAGCTCACATATATTTTGTTCAATATAACCAATTTCAAGGATTTTTTAGCTGTATTGATTTAGGTGTAGACCCGCCAAAATCTAATATTGTCACCACTGTTTCTGCAGCAGTCTTGCAATGGAAAATGTATGTAGAAAATGAAAAAGATAACTCGAGCTATATTAACTACCAAAAAATAATTAATTTGATATAGTTAATATAGATTTAATTAGTTTCTATGTAATTTTTCGATGTAGCTTTTGCATACTTAGTTATGAGAAAACAATCTTTTATTTTAAATCCACTGCTATGGTCAGCAGTTTGTCTAACACTAGGGCTAGCTCCTTTTACGCCTGAACCACATATTTGGGAAAAGCTAAAATGGATTCTTGCAGGCGCGGAAGGGATGCGACCCGTTGATTGGTTTGACTTTTTTTTGCATGGCACACCATGGGTCTTATTAGTGGTTTCGCTAATTTATAAAATAAACTCTAAAAAAAATTAGCGACTAAAATTCCCTGTAAAATCTCAAACAATTTCCAGCCCTTATAAAGCGTCATAGGACATGGGATACGACCATTCATCTTAAACACTAGCAGGCAGCTGGATCTAAATAGATAAACTCCTTGTATCTAATCTAATTCACTCAATTTATTTCTAGACACCTAATATGAAACTTCAGATTCTTATTTATTCCTTAATCGCTTTATTTATCATTACTGCTACTGTAAATGCTGAAAATTTGGACGATAAGCGTATATATGAATTACTTCATGCTGTTGATGATATGTCTGCTAGTAAAAATGTTGAAGGTATTGGTGAATATCTTAGTGATGATTTGCAAATTACCATGTACATTTCTATTCTTGGAAATTTACAAACACATACTGCAAACAAAGAGCAGTACTTAGCAATACTGAGCCAAGGATGGGAAATTGCAGAGAATTATAAGTATTCTCGCGAAGGCGTAGAAATTACGTATCTTGATGAAGGAAAACAAGCTCGAATCACAGCAACAGTGCATGAATCAATGACAATAGATGGTACTCCTATTAGTTCTACCACTACAGAAGCTGCAATTGTAGAGCTTCGAAATGGCAAAGCATTAATCACCAAAATGACAGGTGAAACTACAATGTAATTTGTCATGGTGAGATAGAGTCGTTAAGAGAACTTGTGCTCCCAACGTGGTAATCTCTACTTTCAATTCTGAAAATCAACTTATCTTATACGAACATAGACCCCCTTCAATAAATTAATTAAGCCAGCCTTTATATTCTTCACTTAATCGCTCAATCATATCAGGTAAAGGTTGACTAAGATCCATATCAAAAGAATCACCAAAATACTGCTTCAAACGCATACGCATGATATCTTCATCTAAATCGAAACAGTCCAATAAACTTTCGCTGATTCGTTTAGTTGTGGACTGTAATTTAGGATCTGGCTGTACAATATTAAATAAAAACTGAATTTCACGTTGGTATTTGTTAGAGCGTAACTTGTGGTTTTCAATATCAATTTCATACTGCATTGGGTCATCTGTTGGAAACAATTTAATTAGAATTCTTCCAATGATTACTGTTGTAATCGTAGAAATAAATAATAATAAATAAATCGACCCTACTGGATAGGCCTCAAAAATAAATAATAGGCTTGTTGTTAGAACTATAAACAAAAATCCATAGACTAATACTGGATGCATAATTTTTACTATCCTTTAGACACTTTTTCCAAAATAAGTATAATCAGATCTAACTCAATAAAAAAAGATTAAATAATGTTCAAACTGCTTTGCTATCTATCTGCATTTTCATTTATGTTATTTCAACCCTTATATGCAGCATCACTCAAAAACTATATGAGAGCTTGCACTGCAAATCATGGAAATAGAATGGGTCCAGAATTATGTGCATGCATGGGTAACAAAGGCATGGATTTATCAGAAGAAGAGTTTGACATCTTTTACGCCATCGCAGCAAAAGACCAAGAGAAAGTCAATAAAGGACATACAACTCTTGATGCAACCCAGAAAATGAATGTTATGCAACTATCTATAATGGGGCCATCTAAATGTGCAAGCGAACTTGCAGAACAAGGAAACTCATCCGATTCACAGACCTCGTCAGAAAATGCAGCAGTCTCTTCCTCAGCTGAAGCGGCAGTAGAAGCAACAGATTCTGCATCGCAATAAACTCACTTAATTCAAAAGTTTTACTGAACTGAGCACATAATATGCAATTACCATCATTAAGTGTATTGGCAGTACTTTTTGTGGTAATTTCTACTTTGATCATAATTTTATTACTGCGAAAACTGGAAAATAAAAATAATGTAATAAATATTGATAGAAGTTCTATGAATTGGGATGCGTATAAATGTCCCAAATGTAGAAGTATTATGGAACAAGGATTTTCTTTTTCACCAAGAGGAGTTGTATGGACTCAAAACAATGACAAAACACCAGGCGCTTTTACAACCATTAATCAATCATTAGAAAATACACTTAGTATGAGATTCTCTCCGGCTGTGAATAAAGCATGGAAATGCAAAACATGCAAAATGCTCGTAATGGATTATTCCCAAATGCTTAAAATTAAAGGTGCTTAAATTTTTAATTTAAGCACTATGAGAAAATAGAAGAGTAGACATTCTACTCTTCTACTAACACATCCCCTATGCAGCTTTTGCAGACGCATAACCTGGTTTGCCATTGATCGTCGCAGACCCGGTGACACTGATTGGTCTAGTCAAGGTATCTAATATTGGGCACTGTGCCTCTACCGCATCCACTAATTGTTTAAGCTCCTGTTCACTTGCCGGACTTTCGATTATGGATTCATATGAAATGTCCTGGAAACCTGGCGGTATACCTTTATCTGCTCCCATACCAAACAAGCCATGCAAATCTAGATTACCCTCAAGTTTAATTGTATAAGATGTCAACTCAATACCCATTGCAGATGCAAGTGCCGCATACATAATCCCCTGACAGGTTCCCAGTGCTGTGAGAATAAGATCACCTGGGCTTTGTGCTGTATCACCACCTCCAAATGCCGCAGGCTCATCTACTGGAACGGGGGGTAAATTACGCACAATTGAAGTGCAATGGACATCCCCATCCCAAACAACTTCTGCGCGATATTTTAGTTGTGCAGTTTTTGGATTTTCTGTAATTGCTGCTGCTAAGCTGTCAACAGCTTGTTTTACTGTTGCTAGTGACATTGCACTCCTCCTATCCTATGTGTTTGTTGTAATTTTGTTACCACAAGCAAGTATACTGTTTAAACTCCATTAAATCTGGAAAATTTTTATATACTTTTTATTTAAATTACTGATGGTCTATATAGATAATCAACTAAAAGTAAAAGACTTATCTGGAATATAATCAAGGTCGAATTAAATGTTAACTCTTTATCAATTCCCTATTTCTCATTTTTGTGAGAAAGCGCGCTGGACACTGGAATACAAACAGCTTGAATATAAAAAAGTTACTCTACTACCAGGATTACATTTTAAAAAAGCAAAAAAACTTGCATCAAAATCTTCTTTGCCAATCCTTATGCATGGTAAAAAAGTGATTAATGAGTCCAGTGAAATCATTAGTTATTTAGATCAAACCTTTCCCCAAAACATTCTTACACCGCAAGAGTTCAGCTTAAAAAAACAAACCTTGGAGTGGGAGCAATTTGCGGATAAAGAGCTCGGTCCAGATGTGCGTTGTTTGTGTTACCACACCTTGCTTGACCACCCGGATATCACCATTCCTTTTTTTACGTTAGGCGGGCCTTGGTATGGGAAATTGGTAATGAAAAAGATATATCCAAACCTATGTGTAAAAATGCGCGAATTTATGAATATAAATGATAAAACCGCTGCACACGCCAACAAACGCTTGGCCCAAGCGATTGATAAAGTATACGCCCATATAAAAGACAGAGAATTTTTTGTCGGTGATTCTTTCACGCGTGCAGATGTTGCTGTGGCAGCACTTTTAGCGCCCTTGTGTAGACCTAAAAAATATGGCTTAGATTGGCCTAAACAATATCCAGATCCCTTACATAGCGCCATAGATAAATATGCAGATAAATTAAACTGGGTAACCCGTATGTATGAGCAGTATCGATGAAGCCTTGCAGATGAATAGTTAATCATAATTTTAATATGTCACTTACAATCACATTAAGAGCAGCTGCAACACTTTTAATATTAGCTGCTGTATTTCAATACATTTTGTTAGGCCAACTACTTATTAAAACAATTGTTGTTGCAAACATTATCTTTATATTAAGCATCTTTAGCGATAATCATGCGCAAAGAATTTCTATAATCTCACTTGGACTTGCGGTAGTTGTTCCTATTGGAGCGTGGCGAATCTATGAAGCTGGGAATACAAGCTTAGGATTTTTCTTTTTTAATTTAGTTGTTTTCGCATATGTTGCATATGTTGCCTACCAAACACTTAAAAGTAATCCAGCATGAAATTAGATTCAGTATTAACATCGTAATAATAAAGTTTTTCAAAATTTTGATTGAAGATTGAATTGATGGAGAAGAGTGATGGCAAAATATCGATCTAATCTACCGCAACTTACGGGTGATATATTTCTGTTGGATGGTGGTATAGAAACAACAATGGTATTTCATGAAGGATTAGACTTACCCTATTTTGCTGCTTTTCATTTGCTTGATAATCCTGAAGGTGAAGCAGCTTTGCAAACGTACTTTCACAATTACTGTAAATTAGCACAAATCCATAATGTCGGTTTTATTCTCGAAGCCGTTACCTGGCGTGCAAGTTCAGATTGGGCGGTAAAACTAGGCTATTCCAAAGAAGCATTAGCAGAAAAGATACAAAAGTCCGTTGAGATGTTTGAACCTTTTCGAAATCAATATGAAAGCAATGAAACTAAATTGGTTATAAGCGGTTGCATCGGGCCTCGTGGTGACGGTTATGTGCCAGGAGAAATGATGTCTGTATCTGAAGCCGAGGATTATCACTCAGAACAAATAGAAACCTTTAGTAATACCGATGCCGATATGGTAACTGCGCTTACTCTCAACTATGTCGAAGAAGCTATTGGTATCACACGCGCTGCGAAAAACGCAGGTATGCCTGTAGTCATTTCTTTCACTGTAGAAACAAATGGCAAGCTACCAACTGAGCAATCCATTAAAGATGCGATCGAACAAGTTGAAGATGATACCAGCCAAGCCCCAGTGTATTACATGATTAATTGTGCACATCCCACACATTTTGAACATACACTCAATGATGAGCCTTGGTTGCAGCGCATCCGTGGCTTGCGCGCAAATGCTTCCATGCGTAGTCATGCTGAACTCGACGAAGCCGAAGAACTAGATGAAGGTAACCCTGTTGAGCTAGGCTTACAATATCGTGAGCTCATGAAAAAGCTGCCCAACTTAAGTGTGCTAGGCGGATGTTGCGGTACTGATCATCGCCATATTGAAGCAATTTGTAAAGCTTGTCTCTTTTAATTAATTTTAGAGATAGGCAAAATCGTTCAACTTTTTGTCTTTCAGTAATAGCTTATGAAACAGCGGTTTTTAGTTACACTTTTATTGACCGCGGTGACACTATTCATCCTTGATCGTGCTGCAGCATATTTTCACAAACCTAACATCGATTCAACAGACATCGTTATCTATACTACGCAATGGTGCCCATATTGTAATAGCCTGCGTATCCATTTAAATAATAACAGCATCCCATTCACTGAACACGACACAGAAAAATCATTATCAGGAATTACAGGCTTCTGGGCCTTACGTGCAAGAGGTGTTCCAGTATCTGTCATCGGCCCAGATGTGGTGTATGGATATGACATAGATAAAATTAACCAATCCTTGGTAAATTTAGGCCATAACCTCAAGTATTTAGAATATAACGCACAAGTAAGTGACCTTTAAGGTGATTTTTTTAATAGCAATGACTCCGTTTAACATTAATTCTATTTTCTATTATTTGCGTGATCATATACAAGAGATTCCATCTCATATTCTTGGAATTATTGCAGAAATACTGTTTTTTGGTTTAATAACTTTTTTTGTAATTATGCTCGGTTCTGTATCAAGTTTTTTTGCACTATTATTTTTCCAATCAGAGATCGTGCTTGTTAGCACATTCTTTATCTGTGTTGCTATCTTTTCTCTAGATGGGTTAATTAAGGGTATTGGAATTATTACAAATGGATATGCACAATCAAGAGAAGTTAATTAGCTAAATAAAATTTCTGTGGATACTTATGTAATCATAGCGGTTGTTGTCGCAATCGCAATTTGGGGAATACTAATCTATAACAATCTTGTCCGGGATAAGAATACGACTTTAGCTGCATGGAGTGATATCGATGTTCAACTTAAACGTCGTCATGACCTTATCCCTAAACTTATTGACGCTGTTAAACAATATGCCAGTTATGAGAGCAGTCTTCTTCAATCTGTCACGGAATTACGATCACAAGCCAGATCCATAAAAAAAATATCCGAACGAGAAAATGTTGAACGAGAGTTGCAAACCCAAGTTCATAAGTTGCTTGCAGTGGCGGAAAACTATCCAGAATTAAAGGCCAATCAAAATTTTCTTGAATTACAAAATGACATATCGAATATAGAAAATGATATCCAGTATGCAAGGCGATATTACAATGGTGCAGTGCGAATTATCAATACTCGAATTGATTCTTTCCCTGATTTGTTAGTTTCCAAACTCTTCAATTATAAATACCACGAATATTTTCAATTAGATGATTAACATAAAAAATATTCTGTACCTAGCTAAAGCTATTTTTATAGCTCTAGCTATATATTTTGTAGTGCTTAATCATGCTATAGCAGCAGAAGAAATCTTATCCTTTGTTAGCCATATTCACGTGCATGAAGATTCGTCGATGACCGTCACGGAAAAAATTATCGTACGAGCCGAAGGCCGAAAAATAAAACGCGGAATATATCGAGACTTCCCAACTAAATACCAAGGCAGGCTTGGGAACAAAATCAAAGTTGGTTTTGAAATTTTGGAAGTTTTACGAGACGGCAATAAAGAACCATACTATACAAAACCTCTGATTAATGGCATTCGTATTTATATCGGCGATAAAAATCGTTATGTAGCAAAAGGGCAACATACATACACTATAAAGTACAAAACAAATCAACAACTTGGCTACTTTGAAACCCATGATGAGCTGTATTGGAATGTAACAGGCAATGGCTGGGATTTTCCTATTTTAGAAGCTCGAGCTAGCGTACATCTACCAGATTCCATTTCAGTGCATGACGTCAACCTTGAAGCCTATACAGGCCATATAGGTAGCACTCAACAAATTTATGAAAACGAGGTCAGTCTTTCGGGTAATTATTTATTTAAAACCACACAAGCTCTCGCAAGCCGTCAAGGATTGACCATTGTGGTCAGCTGGCCCAAGGGACATGTCTTTGAACCTAACTTCAATCAAAAATTAACCTGGTGGTGGCAAGCAAATATTCAAAATCCAATTAGCGTGCTAGGCATGTTTGGCTTATTAATATTCTACTTAATATCGTGGTTACACGTCGGTAAAGACCCAGAGCAAGGTGTAATCATTCCACATTATCAACCGCCAAAAGGCTTCCCGCCAGGAGCTTTAAAATATATTAACGACATGGGGCATGACAAAAAGGTATTTACTGCGGCCGTGCTCAATCTTGCCGTGAAAGGCTATCTGAAGATTAAAGAAGTCGGTTCAAAATATGAACTTCAAAAACTAAAGAATCCCGACATCAGATTACCTGTTGGCGAACAAGCAATACTATCCAATCTATTTGAAAATCATGAAACGAAGATAATATTAAAAAATAAAAATCATAAGGTTATTTCATCTGCAATTAGCGAACATAAAAAAGCATTAAAACAAGAATATGGCCAAAGTTATTTCATTCATAATAGAAAAATATTTTTTACTGGTGTTGTGATTACAATATTAATTGGGCTATATACCTTTTTAAAAATACCTGGTTCTGATAATAAAGGCTCTGCATTGTTTCTCATATTTTGGTTGTCAATATGGACACCCGTTACAGCAGCTCTTATATACGCTTGGTACCAGGCGTTACGTAGAAAATTATCTGGTGAAAAAGCGAGTGACCTCGGTAGCTATACATTATTTGCTGGAGTGTGGTCTGTCGGAGAAGTAGGGGCATTAACTGCATTGGGTATAATGATCGGCCTAGCAAATGGATTGCTCTTGGTCTTACTATTTATCTTAAATATTATTTTTTACTATTTACTTAAAAAGCCAACTATGAAAGGCAGAAAATTATTAGACAAAGTAGAAGGATTTAAGAAGTATCTGGAAGTAGCAGAACAAGAAGAATTGAACTTAATATACCCTCCTAGAAAGACACCTAAGCTGTTTGAAACTTATCTACCGTATGCACTTGCATTAGGCGTAGAAAATCAATGGACTGAACAATTCACAGAAGTGTTTAATACCAGCGAAGAGAGCAGTGATTATCACCCCACCTGGTATAGCGGAAATAATTGGAATGCTAATAAGCTCCCGACTTTCACAAATTCCATTGGTAGTTCATTAAGCTCAGCCATTTCATCTTCGGCTACGGCCCCCGGCTCATCTTCAGGTAGCAGTAGCTTTGGTGGCGGTGGATCCTCTGGGGGCGGCGGAGGTGGTGGAGGTGGTGGTGGCTGGTAGTCACAAACAACACTAACGCATAAAAATGAATTCAGATATTCGCCTCACTCAGCTAAATGAGTGGATAAAAGATACATTGGGAGTTACAACATATTCGCTAGCACCTGCCTCGGGGGATGCGAGTTTTCGACGCTACTTTCGATTAATAACCAATAAGGATCAATATCTTGCGGTAGATGCCCCACCCGAGAAAGAAAATAATGAAGCATTTGTAAATATAACTCACTTATTGGAAGCAGAAGGTCTGCCTGTTCCACATATTCACTATAGCTCTTTAGACTATGGGTTTTTTTTAATAAGCGATTTTGGTGACGTATTACTACTTAATGTATTGAATAATGAAAACGTAAATACGTTATATAAAAAAGCATTGAACGCATTAACGATTATGCAGCAAACCCCCACAACTAGCTTACCAGACTATGATAGAGAGCTTTTATCAACAGAAATGGAGTTATTTCGAGACTGGTTTTTAGGTAAGCATCTCAGTATAAAACTAACAAGTTCGGAAAATAATTTATTAGATCAAGTATTTGCTAGCCTCATTGAAAACGCGTTGGCACAACCGCAAGTGTTTGTGCATCGTGATTATCACTCACGTAATCTTATGCAAATTGATAAAATATATCCTGGCATCATAGATTATCAAGACGCTGTTAGCGGTCCGGTGACTTATGATTTAGTTTCTCTACTGCGTGACTGTTATATTGAGTGGCCTTCAACAAAGGTTGAGGTCTGGGCTCTCTCGTATCGAAACCAAATGCTTAGTAAGAACATTATTAGTCATGTAGACGAACAAACTTTTTTGAAATGGTTTAATTTAATGGGAATTCAACGACATTTAAAAGCCATAGGTATATTTTCACGTTTAAATCTTCGTGACCATAAACCCAATTACCTACAGGCTATTCCACGCACATTAAAATATATAAAAACCATCGCGCCCAAATATTCTGAAACTCAAGCACTAGCTGAATTCATACATGCCAAAGTTTCTTTATAAACCATGATGAGATGTATGATTTTAGCCGCGGGCTTGGGTGAACGTTTACGACCACTTACAGACCACACCCCAAAACCTCTGATTAAAATTGCTGGCAAATCTTTGCTAGAACATCATTTGCAAAGATTAAAATCTGCAGGCTATGAAGAAATAGTAATTAATCTCTCCTATCTAGGGAATATGATTCAAGAACAGTTCGGTGATGGTCGACATCATGGCGTACATATCGACTACTCCCATGAAGGTAAAGAACCTCTAGAAACTGCAGGTGGAATTATTCATGCCTTACCATTATTAGGTAACGAACCATTTTTAGTTATCAATGGTGATATCTGGTGTGAACACTCTTTATCATTCCCAAATTTATCGAGCGACAAACTAGCGCATCTAGTTCTTATCGATAATCCTACTCATAACCCCACCGGCGACTTTGTATACGAATATGGAAAAATTTATAACACAGGGAAAAATTTCCTGACCTTTAGCGGTATTGGTATATACGACCCTAATTTATTTAAAAATTACAGCCATGAGAAACTAGCATTAGCACCCATATTACGTGCAGCCATTGATAACGAAGTGGTCAGTGCTGAATACTTTACTGGAAAATGGTTTGATATTGGAACACTTAAGCAACTTGAGCAGGCTCAACAGTATGTCTCCAAAGTTAAATAAAGCGCCTATTTAACTTTCGAAATACTGATACCACAACTTAGCTAAGCGCTCACGTAATGCGAGTTTTGTTTGATATATAGCAAATGGCTGTGGAAGATAATCCATTCGCTCAGAAACATGAGTATTACGCTTATAGACAATTGTTGGAGCCGGCACAGGATTGAGACCAGCATGCTGAAAACTCCAAACAGCTCTGGGCATATGATACGCATGTGTAACTAACAAAAACTTAGTTATCGAGTTTTCATCTAGTATTTCTTTTGCATATTTTGCATTTTCAAAGGTAGATTTACTTTTTTCCTCTAACCATTTTGCCTGTACACCAAAATCAGTTTCTAGCACATGTTTCATTAGAGCCGCTTCGGACTGTCGCTCATCATTAACACTTCCCCCAACTAATAAAATAGGAAGCTCAGTAATTTTTGCTAGTCTTGTGGCATAACGTAAGCGTTCTAGTGAGTCTGAGTTAACCGTATCTAGACTGTCGTACTCACGTGCAATTGGTAGACGTCCTCCACCAAGCACCACTATCGCTTGAGCATCCGTTGGAATTTCTCTTAGAACTTCATATTGATATTGCAGTGGATCCAATAATAGGCGTGCTATAAATGGGCTGCTAGATAAGTACATCAGTACAGTACCAAGCAATATACAAAATGCGGCAAATTTACGTAGTCGAAACAACCACATCAATAAGCCAAACGCAATTAATATGATGAGCCCACCAGGAGGTAACACCAAATCAACAATAATTTTTATAGTTTCTGGGGCCATCATTTAAGAATAACTCAGTGCTTGTTTGGCTTGAACATCGGCATGATAAGAAGAACGGACTAATGGACCACTGGCGACATGGTCAAACCCCAGTTCCTGCCCTAACCTACCCAGTTCATCAAACTCACTTGGATCAAGATAACGCTGTACCGGCAGATGATGACGGCTTGGCTGTAAATATTGACCTAGTGTTAACATATTCACATCGCGTGCTCGTAAGTCTTCCATTACTTTTATTACCTCATCTATGTGTTCACCCAATCCTAGCATCAGACCCGATTTAGTTGGTACATTAGAGATTCGTTGCTTATGTTGTTGTAATAGATTTAATGAATGCTGGTAATCAGCACCAGGACGAGCATGCGGATATAAACGAGGTACAGTTTCTAAATTGTGATTGAACATATCAGCAGGATTTTTACATAAGATATCGAGTGCTTTGTCTAATCGGCCACGAAAATCGGGTACTAATATTTCGATTTTTACATCCGTGCATTGTTTACGAATATGCCGAATACAATCAATAAAGTGACTAGCACCACCATCACGTAAATCATCACGATCGACTGAGGTAATCACTACATAACTCAGAGCCAAACATTTTATTGTCTCGGCTAAGTGCTTAGGTTCTTGTTCATCCAAAGGTAAAGGCCTGCCATGAGCAACATCACAAAAAGGACAGCGTCGCGTACAGACATCTCCCATAATCATAAAGGTTGCGGTTCCGTTACCAAAACACTCGGTTAAATTAGGACAAGATGCCTCCTCACATACAGTATGTAGTTTCTGCTTACGTAACAATACCTTTAACTCTTTTACCTTCGAAGTAAGAGGTGCTTGTACACGTATCCAGCTAGGTTTAGGTATGCGCTGACTAGTTGCTTCGACCTTAACAGGAATACGTGCAACCTTATCAATACCACGCTGCTTAATACCAAGCTTTGATATATGTGATTTACTGGCCAAAAGTTTTAATTTCGCTAGTGTTATATTGAAGATGTCTACATAGTTGCATCGTTAATTCTGTATAAATTTGCTGACAGCTTGATTCAACCCCATAATCTTTTAATTGAGTTACTGCTAGCCCCGGAAATCCACAGGGATTGATTTGAGAGAACGGAGTCAAGTCCATATCAACATTTAATGCCACACCATGATAACTACATCCACCACTGACTCGCAAACCAAGTGATGCAATTTTAGCATCGCCAATATATACCCCATGGGCATCGGCCCGCGCTTCAGATTTAATATGGTAATTACTCAATAATTCAACGACAGATTGTTCAATGCGATGTACAAGCTCTTTTATACCAATGGATTTACGCCGCAGATCTATTAATAGATAAATAATGACTTGCCCAGGACCATGATAAGTAACCTGCCCTCCTCGATCAGACTGTACGATGGCAACCTTTGATTCCGAAAGAATATGTTGAATATCAGCATTCGCCCCTAATGTAAATACCGGCTGGTGTTGTAAACACCAAAATTCATCTGCAGCCGTTGCAGTCCGCTGGCTGGTGAACTCACGCATTTTTTTATAGACCGAAGCATATTCTTGTGTGCCTAAATAACGAATTCGTAGTTCACACATCTATTAACATCATAACGCCATGATTACCCAATCACAGGCAGTTAAGTCTATATAAATACTATCCAAATGTTGTTGGCTTATTGCATTGACATGCACGGTTAAACTGCAATAGTTTTTTTGTTTGCTCTCTACTTCTCTAATTTTTGTATTTTCAAAATCATCCAAATGCTTTTTTAATATCTCGACTACAGCTTGATGAAATCCATGATGATTTTTCCCCATAATCTTTATGGGAAACTCACATGGAAATTCTAACAATGATTCATCTGACATGCTGAATAGAAATCAAGTTAATCTATATTAATTGTGAGTCTGGGTTTTATGGTGTTGATACAAGGCATACGTTTTTCCCCACATTTCTCCTGGCATGCCATTACCAACAACTCGATTATCTATTTTCGTGGCAGCTAAAACTTCCTTAGTAGAACTAGTGATCCAAAGTTCATCAGATGAATAAAGCCATTCTTTTGGAATGGCTTGCTCGTTGTACGCTATGCCTAGCTCATCCAATAATTCAAGTATAAAATCACGAGTAATGCCAGGTAGTATTAAATTGTCTTTAGGATGTGTGAATACAACACCATCACGCACTACGAAGAGACTACTTGCGGCACCTTCTAAGGCATAACCGTCGCGTACCATAATGGCCTCAAAGGCAGATGCCTGCAAAGCATCTTGTTTGGCTAATATATTCGCCAACAGACTAATTACTTTTATATCACAGCGCTGCCAGCGAATATCTTCGACTGTAATAAGCGCAACACCATTTTGCAATTGATCTTCGGATGTAGACGCTAATGGGTTCGCCATCGCAAAAACAGTGGCATTTGTGCCCTCAGGAAATACATGATCACGTGGCGCAATCCCTCTGGTTACTTGGATATAAATCGCGAGATCCTCGCCACTTGATTGTTGGATCAAGGTTTCTATAAGGGTTTCCCATTCAGATTTTGAATATGGGTTGTTAATGCGAATTTCACCAATGCTGCGTTCCAGTCGCGTCAGATGTTGTTGCAAATAAAACGCTTTTCTTTTGTATACCGGCAGTAGTTCATAAATACCATCGCCAAAAATAAAACCACGATCTAACGGTGAAATACGACATGCCTCAAGAGGCATGTACTCTCCATTTAAAAACGCTTGAATCTGTGCCATGAATTAGCGTGAAAGACTAAAAGAAGAATTGTAAAAAGAAATCGACAATGCGACGCCACAAGCTCCCTGTTGGATTCGCCTGTAAAGCAACCAATGGCTTTTCTAAATACTCATCACCTTTAAACGTAACTTTAACAATACCAACCTGATCTCCTTGATCAATCGGCGCCACAATATCCGACTCAATATTCATAGATGCTTTCAAATTATCATATTGGCCACGTGGTATCGTCACATAAAGATCTTCATCCAAACCAAGCTGTATCAATTTTGATTCTCCTTTCCACATGCGTTGCTCAACGAGTATCTCCTCAGCCTTATATAATTTATGTGACTCATAGTATCTAAACCCATAATTGAGCAGTGCCTGACTATTAACGGAACGTGACTTTTCGCTAGTTGTGCCCATCACCACGGATATTAAGCGCATATCATTACGCACTGCGGATGCAGCTAAGCAGTAACCTGCTGCATCAGTATGTCCAGTTTTTATTCCATCTACTGCGCTATCTCGCCATAGTAGTCGATTGCGGTTGTACTGTTTAATACCATTGAATGTGTATTCTTTTTGCGCATAACGCTTATATTCTTCAGGAAATTCTTTAATCATTGCACGCGATAATAATGCGATGTCATAGGCAGTAGTATAATGCTCGGGATCTGGTAACCCTGTCGCGTTTATAAAGTGTGTATCTTTAAGACCTAAGCGCTTCGCTTGCGCATTCATGATGTCTGCAAATGCCTCTTCTGTCCCGCCCACATGCTCTGCAAGTGCAATACTTGCATCATTACCAGATTGGATAATCAAACCAAGCAGCAAATCTTCAAGCAGAATTTTATTACCCACTTCAACAAACATTCTTGATCCTATACTACGCCAAGCCTTTTCGCTGATTAATACCTGGTCATCTAAATGAACGTCGTTTGTAGCCAATGCTTTATAGAGCACATATGCAGTCATAATTTTGGTGATGCTTGCTGGATCGACGCGTTCTCTAGTATTGTGCTCAGCTAAGACGGCACCACTTCCAAAATCCATCAATATATAACTTGTGGCGTCAAATTTGGGGGGTGCAGGTATTGGCAACGATTCTGCATTCACATTTATGCTCATAAACAAAAATGTCAGAACTAAAGCAATCGTTTTAATTTTCATTAACACAACCTCACAATAACTTTCTTTTGTAATGACTACTCAATCACTACACGATGTTCTTTTATGCCCATATCATTAAGTTTGGCCACGGTATCATCAGCAGACTGAACTGTAGATAATGGACCAATACGTACGCGGTGCAGTTCTTTTGCATCTTTAATCACAGATGAAATCGTAATAACACCAAGATTTAGATTATTAAGTTGATTTAATAATTGATTCGCATTGGCACGGTCCCCAAATGCACCCACTTGAACAAACACTCTTGGAGCTTCGGTCGAGGAAACAATCACTTGCTGCTGTGGATCTTCTAATTGATGACTAATTACTTGGGCTCGTGGTTTTTTATCTGCAGTTTGCTTAGCGCTAACATTTTCTTTAACTGTTTTTTTCGGTATTTGCGCAATCTGATAGTTCAATGGATCTAAAGCACGAACTTCTACTAGACCTGTTCCTTCTTTAATAATTCCAAGTTTGGCAGCTGCCGAATAAGATAAATCAATAACTCTATTTTGATGAAATGGCCCGCGGTCGTTTACTCGTACCACTACTTGCCGGCCATTTTTTAGATTTGTAACTTGAGCATACGTAGGTAAAGGGAGACGAGTATGGGCTGCCGTCATAGCATACATATTATATGTTTCGCCGCTAGAGGTTCGCCTACCGTGGAATTTTTTCCCATACCATGAGGCAATTCCTCTCTCAGTAAAGCCATGACTACTTGGTAGCGTGTAATAACGTTTACCAAATACTACATATGAACTTGGATTCCCATAGCGGCTACGTGGCTCTGCTCTTGGCACTGGATTAGGCGGCAATTCACGTGGCGGTTTTGCGATCGGCGACACCACTTCTGCAGGTTTATGCAGGGAACATGCACTTTGCCCAATTAGAAGCAAAACAATCACCCAAACATAAATTTGATGGGCTAATTTAATGAGATTAATTTTGAGCAACGTAATCTTTGATATCTTGTTTAATCAGCTGACTTAATTGATACACAGCCATTGCATACATATGACTATGGTTATAGCGCGTAATGACGTAAAAATTATTAAACCCTGCCCAATATTCTATCGAATTGTCATTTTTTAATTCGAGTAATGCAACTTTTTCTTGTGAATATGAATTAGTATCAACCTCAACACCATATTGGGGTAACTCGGATATTGATATAGCAGGTTTTAGGCCTTTATCTAATAATTCGGTGTAACGATCTCCGCTTATGATAACTGGAATTGTGATTGGCTGACCAACTTGCCAACCATGCTGCTTGAAATAATTTGCCACACTCCCTATGACATCTTCATTACTTTCCCACAAATCACGTTTGCCATTATCATCAAAATCAATGGCGAATTGTCTATAGCTGCTTGAAATAAACTGACTTTTCCCCATCGCCCCTGCATAAGAACCTTTAATATTAATAGTATCTAATTTCTCTTCTTGTGCTAACAAAAGAAAATGTTCGAGCTCACTACGAAAAAATTTCTGACGTGGTGGATAATCAAATCCCAATGTTACGAGTGAATCCAAAACGGGATACTTGCCATCATGTCTTCCATAAAAGGTTTCGACTCCAAGAATGGCCACAATGATTTCAGGCGGTACACCAAAACGTCGCTCAGCTGCAGCAAGTATCTGCGCATTCTCGACCCAATATTGCAGACCATCTTTAATACGCTTAGGGGTTATAAAAATATTTCGATACTCTTGCCAATTCTTTTTCTTCTCAGCAGGACGCTGGATAGCTTCTAAAACTTTTGTTTGTTTTTTAACTTTTCCTAACAAACTTGTTAATGTTGATTTAGAATATTCGTGCTGTTTTGAAAACTCATCGATAAAGTTTTTAACTTCCGCTCGATCCAGATAACCTCCACTTGCAACAATGTTTGTGGCCATCAAAATACTTAAAATAAATACAATGGTTAAAACTCTATGCATAAGTTACGGTGATAATAATTTTCGATGAGAATTAATTGACATCAAGATTCCAAATGCCGCCATGATGGTCACCGCTGAGGTTCCTCCATAACTAATTAAGGGTAGAGGAACTCCCACTACAGGAAGCAAGCCGCTCACCATCCCTATATTAACTACAAAATATGCAAAAAATGACAAACTCAAGCTCCCAGCAAGCAGCCTAGAATAAGTATCTTGCGCGCGTGCAGCTATATTCAAACCACGCATTACAATAAAACCATAAACAAATAATAAAAAGGCTACTCCTAAGAAACCAAATTCTTCACTAAAAACTGCGAAGATAAAATCAGTTGATCTTTCTGGTATGAAATCAAGCTGAGATTGAGTCCCATTTAGCCAGCCTTTGCCATATACACCACCAGAACCAATTGCAATTTTAGATTGAATAATATGATACCCGGTTCCGAGTGGATCACTCTCAGGATTTAATAAAGTTAGGATTCGTTGACGCTGATAGTCGTGCAGATAAAACCAAAATAGTGGCATGCATGCAAGTACTAATCCACCAAACACTGCAAGCAAACGCCACGTTATTCCGGCTAAAAAAATCACAAAAATACCTGTTAACACAAGTAAAATCGCAGTACCTAAATCTGGTTGACGCACAATAAGTCCTGCCGGAATAGCAATTAGAATAAATGCAACTAAGATTTGCCATAAAGAAGGTGGCATATGTTTATCACGAAAATACCAAGCGATCATCATAGGTAAAAATATCTTCATTACCTCAGATGGTTGAAATCGAATGATGCCGAGATCTAGCCAACGTTGAGCACCTTTACCACTGTAGCCGATTGCCATAACCACAAGTAATAATGCCAACCCAGCTAAGTACATCCACGGTGACCAATCAGATAATTGTTTGCTTGAAACTTGGGCCAAAATAACTAAAGTCACCAATCCGATACCAAAACGAATAGATTGCCGCGTTAAAGCTACCATTTCACCACTTGTTGCACTGTAAAGTACAATTAATCCGATAACACAAAGAAGAATAAGCGCACCCATCAACGCAGGATCGAGATTAAAAATACGATTTTCTCTCTTAATTGGTGAAGACACCAAAGTGTTCTTTATAGAAAATGCACTGCTCATGATTTATTGGCCGCCAATAGTTCTTCTTTACTTAATAAGTAGTTATCCATAACAACTTTAGCCACTGGCGCAGCAGCTCTACTACCGCTTCCCCCATTTTCTACAATAACCGCAATCGCAATTTTGGGATCATCCACAGGTGCAAATGCAATAAATAAGCCATGATCACGTAGCTTTTCCTCAATGTTTTCTGCTTCATATTCTTCATCTTCAGCTAGACCAAATACCTGAGCAGTACCTGTTTTTCCAGCAATTTGATACTTTGCATCTTTGCCAATTTTATAAGCCGTGCCATTGGGTTTATGTACCGCATCCACCATTGCTGAAATTATTTGGTCCCAATAGTATTCATTAGAAACATCGATTGTTTGCATTGCCGTAGCATGCGCTATTTCTTCTACATCACCCTGTTTACGAATAGCGCGCAAAAATCTTGGCCGCACACCTTGCCCACGCATGGCCAAGGCACTAACAGCAGTCGCAAGCTGCAGCGGCGTAGTTAACATATATCCCTGACCAATACCTGTTATAACAGTTTCACCTGGATACCACGGTTGTCCATATACACTGCGCTTCCATTCTTGAGAAGGCATTATTCCCCTCGCCTCTCCCCATGTATCTAATGCCGTTTTAGCGCCAAGATTAAATTGGGTAAGAAATTCAGACATTCGATCAATCCCAAGATTGTTCGCCAAAGTATAGAAATAAACATCACAGGATTGAGTGATTGCTTTATACATATCGACCTTGCCATGCCCACTCTTTTTCCAATCGCGATACTTACGCTTGTGACCTGGTAATTTAAAATACGGACCTGCATACATAGTCTTCTCGGCCCATGTTACTCCATAGTGCAGGCCTGCTAATGCCAGCATTGGCTTAATTGTGGATCCTGGTGGGTATTGGCCTCTTAGGGCACGATTAAATAACGGTCTGTCTGGGTCATCACGCAACAATGAAAACTGCTTACTACTAATACCATTTACAAAAAGATTGGGATCAAAGGTGGGCGTACTTACAAAAACTAAAACTTCTCCGGTGAGAGGGTCCATTGCCACCACTGAACCATTGCGTTCACCCAAACTATCTTGGGCAATTTTTTGCAGCCTTGCATCTAAAGTTAAAATAAGATCCGAACCAGGTGTAGGAGGCACTGTTTCTAAAACACGTAATTTACGTCCCTGCGCGTTAATTTCTATATGCTGATATCCGACTCCACCATGCAAGATATCTTCATAATATTTTTCTACGCCTAATTTACCGATATGCGATGTGCCGCTGTAATTTTGTTTATCTAATTTTTGTACTTCTTCTACATTAATTCGTCCTACATAGCCTAATGCATGCGAACTCACTCCGGCTAGTGGATAATAACGATTAGCACGCGCAGTAATTTCCACACCAGGGAAACGATGGCGGTTGACAGCAAAGCGTGCAACTTCATCATCACTTAAATTTATTTTTAATGGAATAGATTCAAATGCCTGATTACGATTCACATCATCGTAAAATTTTTTCAGATGATGTTCTTCTAGATGAATGAATTGACTGATATCCGATACAGCTTGTTCAATATCGTCTACTTGTACAGGCGTGATTTCAATCTGATAACTAGGTTTATTATTTGCAATAAGTTTTAAATTTCGGTCATAGATAAGGCCGCGTGTAGGAGGCGTAGGCACGATACGTACACGATTTTCTTGAGATAGTGTTGTGTAATGCTCATTGCTTGTAATCTGTAGATAAAATAAACGTGCGCCAAGCATAAACACACTCAACCCTACAAATAATGCAGCAAAATAAACACGCGCTCTGAAATAGCGTATCTCAAGCTTTGGGTTTTTAAGAAAATCGCGCGATGCCAATTTTGACTACACTAAAATAGTTGGATTATTAATACCATAAAATATACACTGCGGCGCTCGTGTTTAAACTGCATTTCAGCTGATTGGTATTTTACTCTGCATTAGCTTGCTCGATACGGACGATTGACAATATGCCATATATAATCCAGGTCATAGTGTCATTTGCAAGCATATAGTTTCAGAAATTTATGGCCATGGCGTATAGAACCCGACTTGTTAATTTAGTAAGACCCTGCCTACCATATAAAGAAAAAATAACAAAATTGCTACTTCTTAGGGAGATATATTCATGACAATCCATCACCTGCCAGTCGCCTTAGGCGTTGTGGGTCTTATCGCTGCGTTCGTTATTTACCAGTTCGTACTACGTTATTCTCCAGGTACCGGCAAAGTCGTCGAAATCTCCGATGCGATTCATACTGGTGCCATGGCCTTTATGCGTCGTGAATATTCAATTTTATTCATATTTGCTGCACTCGTAACCATCGCAATTTGGATTTCTGATTTAGGCAAAAATACTGCTTTTGCATTTGTTATCGGCGCGCTATCTTCTTCCACAGCGGGTTACATAGGTATGTATACGGCAACGCGTGCCAATGTTCGTACCACCGTAGCCGCTCATGAAAAAGGTGCCGATGCAGCGCTGAATGTAGCATTTTTTGGTGGCTCGATTATGGGCTTAACGGTTGCAGCAATGGGTTTACTTGGTCTTGGTACCCTATATTTATTATTCGGTCGTAACCCTGAAACTGCGAATGTTATTCATGGCTTTGGCATGGGAGCTTCCACCGTTGCACTTTTCTCACGTGTGGGTGGCGGAATATTCACGAAAAGCGCCGATGTAGGTGCAGACTTAGTGGGCAAAGTCGAAGCTGGCATTCCTGAAGATGACCCACGCAATCCTGGAGTGATTGCCGATAATGTCGGGGATAATGTTGGTGATGTTGCAGGCATGGGCTCCGATATTTTTGAATCCTATTGCGGTTCTATCATCGCGACTATCGCAATTGCCGCCACCTTAGCACCTGCTGTTGTTGAACAATTAGGTGAAAAACAAACCTTAATGTTTTTACCTTTAGGCTTAGCATCAACAGGCATCATATGCTCTATTCTGGGTATACTCTTGGTAAAACTTTCATCCAATAGATCACCAGCAACAGCATTACGCATTGGTACTTTTTCAGCAGCGGTAATTTTTATCATCGCAGCCTATTTTGTAATTACTACGCTTGGTGTAAGTACTGGGGTGTGGGTTTCGGTGCTAGCTGGTGCTGTAGGAGGAATAATTATAGGTCTAGTCACTGAGTATTACACTGGTGGCAGTCCCGTAAGAAAAATTGCCAGAGGAGGTGAAACAGGCCCTGCAACCGTAATGATCGCTGGATTGGCCACAGGTATGCAGTCGGTAGTAGTTCCTATATTAAGTCTTGCAGCAATCATTTTCTTCGCGAATCATTTCGCAGATCTATATGGCGTGGGTATCGCTGCAGTAGGGATGCTTGCAACCGTTGGTATTACCATGGCCATCGATGCCTATGGCCCAGTTGCGGATAACGCAGGCGGTATTGCAGAAATGGCAGAACTTGGAGAAGACGTACGCAAAATTACCGATGAACTTGATGAAGTAGGCAATACTACCGCTGCCATTGGCAAAGGATTTGCAATTGGCGCTGCTGCTCTAGCTGCACTTGCGATTATCACGGCCTTTCTTGCAGAAGTCAGCCATGGTAAAGAATCAATTATTCTAGATTTAAGTGATCCAAAAGTATTAATCGGATTATTTATTGGTGGCATTTTCCCGTTCATCGTTGCCTCCATGACGATGACAGCTGTGGGTGATGCCGCATTCGATATGATTAAAGAGATTCGCCGGCAGTTTAGAGAAATTCCTGGTTTACTTGAGGGCAAGGCAAAGCCTGATACGGTTCGATGTATCGATATTGCAACCAAAGCTGCATTAATACGTATGGTGCCTCCGGGTTTATTAGCCGTAATTGCACCCGTAGTCGTTGGATTTGGTTTTGGTGCCGAGACACTTGGTGGAATGTTGGGTGGCGCATTATTAGGATGCGTACTACTTGCCCTAATGATGGCAAATGCTGGCGGTGCCTGGGATAACGCAAAAAAATATATTGAGAAAGGTAATCTTGGAGGCAAAGGCTCCGATGTTCATAAAGCTGCTGTGGTTGGGGACACAGTGGGCGATCCATTTAAAGATACCTCAGGTCCATCCATGAACATACTTATAAATGTAATGGCAATCGTGAGTCTCGTAATCGCACCTTTGCTTTAAAACTTTTCCCAAATGGACTGACCGCTTTTGACAGCAACCATAAGCGGACATTCAACTAACAATCATTATCGTACTTTATTTAAGTGTTTCACACATATGAATGGCAATACACCGTTCAATTTTTTTCCACATAACGAGCTCGTCTTGTGTCAGGCGATTTTCAAAGTTTTTAAATACTCCTCCATAGGATGCGTACATTTTTTCAGCGATATGAATTCCCTTTGAAGTCAATCTTAAGTGGATGACACGACGGTCACTTGTTTGACGTTTGCGCTCAATGAGTCTACGAAGTACCAATATATCTACATGACGAGTTATAGCTGCAGCATCAGCATTCAAGATGTTAGCGAGTTTTGTTGGAGTATCTGCACGTTTTAAATAAAGAATTATCAGCACCAACCATTGATTAAATGACAAATTTGCTCTTCGTAGTGGAATTTTGAGTTGTTGTTTGGTTTCATTAACGATATTCATTCCTAACAACATAGTTGCAACATTTATATCTATATAAGAAAGCTCATGCACAATAGTGGCCACAGAATCTAAAATGTTTTCAGTATCATTCATCTTAAACTGTTGGGATACACAATGCTGAGAAGATCGAGTAAGCTCGATAATTCTTGCATGTTACCTGGCCATATGTACTCAGTTAATGTTTGCATGGCTTCCAGCTTCACTACAGTTTCATTTTGAGGTTCCTTTTTTATATTTTCTGTAATTGCATGAACTAAAGCTGAAAAATCTTCTGCATTTCTTCTTAATGAAGGAATATGAATAGGGAAAACATTGAGACAGTAAAATAGATCCTCTTGAAATTCTCCGTTATTAACCATTTCCTCAAGGTTGGTTTGCGTTGCAGCAATAATACGAACATCAACCTTAATGGGTTTTGTATCACCAACTCGTACGATAGTTTTTTCTTGTAATACACGTAGTAGTTTCGCTTGCATACGCATATTAAGTTCACCAATATCATCTAAAAAAAGTGTGCCATGATGTGCTAATTCAAAGTGGCCTTTATGATCGGTACTCGCGCCAGAACAGGCCTGTTGTTTATGTCCAAATAGTTCAATTTCGAGTAAATCTTTTAGGATCGACGCACAATGGACCGAGACAAAATGATGTTTACAACGTGGTGAAGAAATATACACACTACGCGCGACTAACTCGTTACATAGGCCAGATTCACCTTGAATGAGGACTGTTATATTGGAGCCGGCGACGTGGCGGACAAGCTCTCCCACCTTATGAATCGCCAAACTATGCTCATCCGATAAGGAATTCTTGGACGTTTTTTTTCGTAAGTCGACACGCTCAGTTTGACCATCTATCATGTTCATATTCCTAGACAATTCATATATTTTGTATGAACAATTGTTGCGAAAGAAAAATAAAAAATTAAGTTTTTTACTGTATTTAACATGTTAACTAGCGCGCTGAATTTCTTGTGTAAATAAGAACGAATTCATCAATACAGAATAGGGAGGAAGGCGTAGTTTGCCTCGACGTAAATTATGCAAACCAATATTCCAATG
>JBFGJY010000010.1:0-54449 GCA_041576975.1 Gammaproteobacteria bacterium
AGCTACAGGCTATGTGCCGCCATCATGGGATGAGATGTTAGATAAATTAACTGAACAAATTATTAGCCGTACAGAACAATAAAAAAATGCAGCTTCAAGATAAAAGAATATTGGTAACCGGTGGCACAGGATCTTTAGGTAAGATACTTGTGCGTAGACTACTTGCGGGTGATATGGGTACTCCAAAAAAAGTTATTGTATTATCGCGTGATGAAGCGAAACAACACAATATGCGAATGGAGTATTTACACAAAACTGTCACAACGGATGAAGTTATTTACAATAATTTTAAACAGATATTAGAGTTTCGAATTGGAGATGTCCGTGACTATCATGATATTTGTGCATCATTAAAGGATGTAGATATTGTAGTTAATGCCGCGGCCTTGAAACAGGTGCCTACTTGTGAGTATTTTCCGGGTCAAGCTGTACAGACAAATTGTATGGGGGCCCAGAATATTGTTAATGCAATTGTAGAGCACCAATATCCTATTGAAACTGTATTAGGTGTCAGTACGGATAAGGCATGTAAACCGGTCAACGTGATGGGCATGACCAAAGCCATACAGGAAAGGATATTTATTTCTGCCAATGTCCTGGCACCCGAAACACGATTTATTTGTGTTCGATATGGGAATGTCCTTGCATCACGCGGCTCTGTGATTCCTTTGTTTCGAGAACAAATTAACAATGGTGGACCGGTTACATTAACTAATCCAAACATGACTAGATTTCTTTTGAGCTTAGAACAGGCAGTAGATTTAATATTTGCCGCTTTGCAAGATGCAAATGCGGGTGAAACCTATATACCGCGTGTACCTTCTGCAACCGTTCAGAATATTGCGCATTCCCTTATAGGTGATAAAGATATCACTATTGAAATTATCGGCGAGCGGCCAGGTGAAAAATTACATGAAATACTAGTTTCTGAAGAAGAATGTCGTCATACCATAAGTAGAGGTGATTTTTATGTAATCTTGCCTATGTTACCTGAACTAGCTAAAACAACAGAAGTGACTGGTGAACTCAGTAAAGAATATAGTTCAGGAGATGGTATTGCATCTTTAGATGAGACAGTTTCGCTACTAAAATCACACAGGCTTTTGCTTGATCAAATAGCTATCCAAGAAACTCAAGAATTGTTAGTTTAGATCTGACAGTGCGCAAATTAAAAGTTGCTACCATAGTTGGGACGCGTCCCGAACTCATAAAGCTAAGCCGAGTACTTGCTGAGCTTGATAGACAGTTTGATCATATTCTCATTCATTCAGGTCAAAATTATGACTATGAATTGAATGAAGTTTTTTTCAACGAATTAGAAATTAAAAAGCCCCAGCATTTTTTAGATGTTGCTGAGGACTCTGCTGCCGCGACGATAGGAAGCGTTATTATAAAAGCGCATGAAGTCTTAGAAAAAGAACATCCCGATTCTGTTCTGATTTATGGTGATACCAATACCTGCTTGTCTGCGATAGCGGCAAAGAGATTGAAAATACCCGTATTTCATATGGAAGCGGGTAACCGTTGCTTTGATGAACGAGTCCCTGAAGAAATTAATCGACGTATTATTGATCATATCAGTGATATCAACATGCCGCTAACGGAACATGCGCGGCGATATTTGATACAGGAAGGACTATCTTCTGAAACCATTATTAAAACAGGTTCTACAATGAAGGAGGTATTAAATTATTACTCCAATAAAATCGATGATTCGGATGCGCTAGAAAAGTTAAAACTTTCACAACATAAATATTTCTTGGTCAGCGCGCATCGAGAAGAGAATGTAGATGTTGTTGAGCGATTAGAAAGACTTGTGGCAGCACTAGAACATTTAGGGAAAAAATATAACTACCCTACATTATTTTCTACTCATCCAAGAACTAAAAAACGTCTTGAAGAAATGAATATAAATCTAAAGGACTCGGATATCAGATTTATGAAAGCATTTGGATTTTTAGACTATGTACAACTTCAAAGAAATGCGTTTTGTGTAATATCGGATAGTGGAACGATCACAGAAGAAGCATCTATATTAAATTTACCTGCAATCACTATACGACAAGCTCATGAGCGACCAGAGGGTATGGATCAGGGCGTACTAGTGATGAGTGACGTTAAAAGTGAACAATTAATCGCGGCGGTTGAAATGGTCACTACGCAATTTAATCGGGACATGCGTAGTAATAAAATCGTGTTTGATTACGATGAGGATAAAGTATCAGAAAAAGTAGCAAGAATTATCCTTAGCTATACTGACTATGTGAACCGAACGGTATGGCGTCAGCAAATTTAAGTGGCAAAACTTGTTTAGTAACTGGGGCTTCAGGATTTATTGGATCACACTTATGCGAGGAGTTAGTTAAGCAAGGTGCGATCGTAAAGGCATTACTTCATGCCCCTTGTGAAGGAATTTGGGCATCAAGCTTTCTATGTAAGTTAGGAGAGAAACAAGTTCCTGAGCAAGCTATGAAAGACGTCGAAATTGTCTTTCACTTAGCTGGTAGAGCACATTCTATAGCGGAACAGCGTAGTGAAGATAATCTATATTACCAAACCAATGTTGCAGGCACTCGAGCTTTGCTTGAGGCTGCACGCGATGCAAACGTTGATAAATTTATTTTCTTCAGCAGTGTAAAATCAATGGGCGAAGAGAGCGATGTTCGCTTAGATGAAAACTCAGAACCACATCCTAGATCCCCATATGGTAAAAGCAAACTTGAAGCTGAGAAGCTAGTGCTTGATGGTGGATATGTTGCATTACCCACCGTATTAAGATTGGTGATGGTGTACGGAAATTCCAATAAAGGGAATCTACCCAGAATGATAAAGGCTATTTCGAAAAACTGGTTTCCTCCTTTTCCCAAAATAGAAAACAAGCGTTCAATGATACACGTCGAGGATGTTGTGCAAGGGGCAATTCTTGCAGCTTCTAGTCAAATTAGTGCAGGGAAAACATATATATTAACGGATGGTATTGATTACTCAACACGCCAGCTGTATGAAATTATTCGTCGATCGATGAGCAAATCTATTCCTTCGTGGGGGATACCTCTCTTGAGTTTAAAATGCATAGCAATGTTTGGTGACGTGCTTAGGATAATTTCTGGGCGGCGCATTTTAATTGATTCAGATAGTTTGCAAAAACTTATTGGTAATTCATATTACAGTTCTAAAAAGATCGGTTCAGAACTAGGATTTTTACCCAAGCATACGTTATTCAATACAATGCCGAAAGTAATTTCAAGCATTGATTCAAGATGATTTTCTTGCTGATTGCAATTTGCGTGGCTATTTCAGCCTGGTTGATATGTTTATTATTATCTAACCCATCTTCAATTTTCTATGTGTTGGATGATCCAACACACCGTTCCCTGCATGATGTTCCAAAACCGCGTACTGGAGGAATCGCAATATTTATATCTATTTTTGCAACATGGTTAATAATTGCATTAACTCAAGATGTGGAAAAATTTATTTACTATGTTTTGGTAGGCTTATGTTTGTTATCTGTAATTTCATATATAGATGATCGTTATTCGATACCACAGATCTGGAGATTGCTGATCCATATTCTAGCGGCAATTCTATTGGTACTCAGTGGGATTGGCTTATCAGCAAGTGATATACAAGTCGATAAATTTATTGATAATACCTTTGTATTAAATGGTTTAACTATTTTAGTGGTTGTATGGTGTATTAACTTATATAACTTTATGGATGGTATGGATGGTTTGGCGGGAGGAATGGGCGTTATTGGATTCGGATGCCTAGCTTGGCTAGGCTGGTTCGCTGGAAATAATTTATTTATGTTAATGGCATTGATAATAGCGGCAGCTAATTTAGGATTTTTGTTGCATAATTTCCCCCCTGCAAAGATATTTATGGGTGATGTGGGTTCAATCACGATGGGCTATTTATTAGCATTTTTTTCATTGTGGGGGATACAGGCTAATATATTCACTTGGTGGATACCCATATTAATATTTTCCCCATTTATTGTAGATGCCACAATTACACTCATTAAACGGCTGTATAATCGAGAAAAAGTTTGGGAGGCGCATAAATCGCATTATTATCAGAAGCTTGTTCAAAGTGGGTGGGGGCATAGAAAGACTGCTATCTATGAATATATTTTAATGGCTACAATCGCTTGCTCGGTAATAGCAGTACAAGCATTAAATAGTGATACTCTGACTTTTTTTTTGACACTGGTATGGTTGTTGATATACATCGTTATAATTTTTGTTGTCAGTCGTCTAGGGACCCAGTCTGGTAAATTACGTTGAAATTATTTTCATTTTTAATTAATCGCTGGGCTGCACTTTTGCATGATATTGTGTGGATACCCATTGCATTACTTTTGGCTTATTGGATTCGCTTTAACTTGGGCATGATCCCTCAATATTATTGGCAAGGGATTTATCATTTATTAATAGCCGCATTGATTGTTCAGACTATCAGCTACTGGTATTTCGGCTTATATAGAGGCATATGGAGATTTGCATCCATCCCTGATATTTTACAAATAACAAAGGCAGTTACTTTAGGGGTAAGTGTTACATTTATAATTGTTTTTATTGCTTACCGATTACAAGCCGTTCCTCGCTCAATATTAGTTTTATATCCTCTATTTTTGTTTCTTGGTCTAAGTGGGCCGAGGCTTTGCTATCGTTGGATAAAAGACCATCATTTATATCTGAGACAGCCGCAAGGAAAACGTGTGCTAATTGTTGGAGCAGGACGAGCAGGTGAGATGTTAGTTCGTGACATGCTGAGAACAAACGAATATTTACCAATTGGATTTGTAGATGACTCAAGCCAAAAAATAGGGCGAGATATACATGGTGTGCGAGTACTCGATAGTGTAAAGAATATTGAAAATGTCTTGAATTCATATGAAGTTGAATTAGCAATTGTTTGTATAAGAAATATTAGTGCTGGGGCAATGAGAAATATACTTAGGACATGCAGTAATAAAAATGTTCAATGTCAAACTATTCCATCTTTAACAGAAGTAAATGATGACAATATAGATATTTCACGTTTACGGAATATAAAACTAGAAGATTTGTTAGGTCGCGAGACGATAAAGCTTGATGAGCAATCCCTGCGAATTTTTATTGAAGGTGAATGTGTATTGGTTACAGGCGCGGGCGGATCAATTGGATCCGAATTGTGTCGTCAAACACTAAGACATCACCCGAAAAAATTGATACTACTTGAACAAAGTGAATTTAATTTATACACAATAATAAATAATTTGGGTAATAATGAAGAAATTAGTACAACAGAAATTATACCAGTGTTAAGCGATATACGAGATTCAAAGGCAATTGAAGAAATTTTTATGCACTACAGACCCAGCATCGTTTTACATGCGGCAGCTTATAAACACGTCCCTATAATTGAAGATAATATAATAGAGGGTGTTAAAACCAACATATTTGGAACTAAGATGCTTGCAGAACAAGCTACAAAATATAAAGTAAAAAAGTTTGTAATGGTATCTACAGATAAGGCGGTAAACCCTACAAGTATGATGGGAGCCACCAAGCGCACAGCTGAAATATTCTGCCAAGTACTTAACTCACAATCTACGACCCAATTTATTACTACTAGATTTGGTAATGTTGTTGATTCCACTGGGTCGGTGGTGCCTTTGTTTAGAGAACAGATCAAAAAAGGTGGGCCGGTCACCGTTACGCATAAAAATATATCACGTTACTTTATGAGTATACCCGAAGCAGTTAGTTTGATTTTGCAGGCTGCTTCTATGGGTGAGGGTGGTGAAATATTTGTGCTTGATATGGGTAAACCGGTAAAAATTTATGATTTAGCAAGGCAAATGATTCGCTTATCCGGGTATGATCCTGATCAAGATATAAAAATTGAGTTTATTGGGCTGCGTCCAGGCGAAAAATTGTATGAGGAACTTTTTCATGCGTCAGAAGACTATACTGGAACAAGGCACCCTAAGATTTTATTAGCAGAGTCGCGAAAAATAGATTGGGATGTATTCTCTCATCAACTTGATGACGTGTTGCATGCTTGTGAGCAAAGAAATGAGAGCAAAGTTATCGCTTCACTTAAATCGATTATTCCTGAGTATGTTGCAAATCAGCCAATTTCAGCGGATGGAATAATTGAAAATTCCACCCAAAATATTGTCCACTGAGTATATTGAGCATAGTAATATACATAAAATCAGTAAAATCTCTGGATTATGAAAAAAGTATTTATTAAGACTCAAGGTTGTCAAATGAATGAGTATGATTCAGAAAAGATGCTGAATGTGCTTAATCATGAATGTGGTCTTGAGACTACTGCTGATCCATCTGAAGCGGATGTATTGTTATTAAATACCTGTTCAATACGTGAGAAGGCACAAGAAAAAGTTTTTTCTCAATTGGGGCAGTGGCGGCCTTATAAAGAAAAAAATCCTAATGTATTGATTGGTGTTGGTGGTTGTGTTGCGAGTCAAGAGGGCGAAGCTTTAGCTGAACGTGCGAAACAAGTTGATATAGTATTCGGTCCACAAACAATTCATAGATTGCCCGCACTACTTGACCAAGCAAAGAAGAATAACAAAGCAATAGTAGACATCTCTTTTCCAGAAATGGAAAAGTTTGATTGCCTGCCTGAACCAAGTTCTGCAGGACCAACAGCATTTGTCTCTATTATGGAGGGGTGTAGTAAGTATTGCACCTACTGTGTCGTTCCCTATACAAGAGGTGAGGAGTTTAGTAGGCCACTCGCTGATGTGTTAGATGAGATCAAAGTATTGGTTAAACAAGGAGTTCGTGAAGTAACATTATTGGGACAAAATGTGAATGGCTATCGAGGCCTTGACCCGAATGGCGAGATTATTGATTTTTCGTTGTTACTTTATTATGTCAGCAAGATAGAGGGTATCGAACGAATTCGATATACCAGTTCACATCCTATTGAGTTTTCAGATAATTTAATTGATGCTTACGCAGAAATTCCGCAGCTGGTTAATCATGTGCATTTACCAGTACAAAGTGGTTCGGACCGAATGTTAGCTGCTATGAAGCGCGGTCATACTGCGCTTGAATATAAATCTATTATAAAAAAATTGCGTAAACACCGTCCGGGTATAAGTATATCCTCTGATTTCATAGTCGGATTTCCTGGTGAAAGCGATGAAGACTTTGAGCAAACTATGAATTTTGTTGAGGATATCGGATTTGACCAATCTTATAGCTTTATTTATAGCCGCAGACCTGGAACGCCTGCGGCATCATTTGAAGATAATATTTCGCCAGTTGTAAAAAAACAAAGGTTGCAGCGGTTGCAACAAATGATAAATCAAATGTCTTTAAATTATTCAAAATCAATGATTGGAACTAAGCAACGAGTATTGGTTGAGGGATTTTCCAAAAAATCTACGCTAGAATTTTCGGGGAGGACAGAAAATAATCGTGTGGTAAATTTTAAAGCCCCTGAAAATGTAACCGGCAAATTTATTCGCCTTAAAATTACACATGCTTTTTCAAACTCTTTGCGTGGTAGCTATCGTGACACACTTTTATAGAGGTAAACTTACGTTTGTCAGCTGAAATTCATTCCATAGATATTGTTTTAGAACCTGCCGATAACCCACGTCTTGCCAATCTTTGTGGACCATTCAATGAGCATTTACATCAGCTTGAAGAAAGACTTGGTGTAGAGATTAACAATAGAGGTAATGCTTTCTCAATCAGTGGAGAAGCGCAAGCGGCAAATACAGCAGCAGAGGTAATTAAGGAGCTCTATGATTCAACTAAGAGCCAAACTTTATCATCTTCAGTTGTACATCTATTTTTACAGGAATCCGAACTTGCAAATATAGTCGATCAAGAATTCAAAACTTCACGTGGCACAGTTTTCACGAAACGTAGCGTTATAAAGCCACGTGGAGCTAATCAAGAAAAATATGTTCAGTCCATTGATGAAAGTGATTTAGTTTTTGGCATTGGCCCTGCCGGAACAGGTAAGACATATTTAGCTGTTGCCTGTGCAGTGGAAGCTCTTGAAAGAGATAATATTCGAAAACTTGTTTTAGTAAGGCCTGCAGTTGAAGCAGGTGAGAGGCTCGGATTTTTGCCCGGGGATTTAGCACAAAAAATTGACCCTTATTTGAGACCCATGTACGACGCGCTTTATGAAATGATGGGATACGAAAAGGTTAATAAACTCATCGATAGGAATGTTATTGAAATAGCTCCATTGGCTTATATGCGTGGACGAACTTTAAATGATGCCTTTATTATTTTAGATGAAGCACAAAATACTACAATTGAACAAATGAAAATGTTTCTTACTCGTATTGGTTTTGGCTCCAAAGCAATTGTGACAGGTGATGTAACGCAAATTGATTTACCTACTAGTAAAGAGTCTGGTTTGAAACATGTAGTTCGTATTTTGAAAAACACAAAAGATATTGAATTTTGTTATTTTAATGCTAAAGATGTGGTTCGTCATCCGTTAGTTAAGAAAATCATACAAGCCTATGATAAAGACTCACCAGATTAGAGCTTTCCTGAATTATGGCAATACAATTAGATGTTCAACTTGCTGCAGAGGACGCTAATATTCCAAGCGTGTCAGAATTCAAAATCTGGGCTGAGAAAATTCCATCTTCTGATATCGATTCAAGCGTATGTTTGCGTATAGTTGGTGAAGATGAGGCCAGAGATCTTAATAAACGCTATCGTAATATTGATGAGGCTACAAATGTTTTATCTTTTCCTGCTGAAATTCCAATAGAACTAGGGCTGAACTTTCTTGGAGATGTTGTGATTTGTGCGCCAATAGTTTTTCAAGAAGCTCAAGCTCAAGAGAAAGATCTCAATTCACATTGGGCTCATTTACTAGTACATGGTATTTTGCACTTGCAGGGATATGATCATGATAATGACAAACAATCTAAAGAAATGGAAGCATTAGAAATTGACACACTAGAGCGACTTGGAATAGAGAATCCTTATTGATATTTAAATATGTCGGTAATAATTAATAAAATAATAGAGCGATTAAAATTATTTTCTTTTTTTAAAAGATTTTTAGATAGAAATCCTAAAAATCGAGAAGAAATAATCGATTTTTTGCGCAGATCCGAGAGAAAAAACATTATAAACAAGGATGTGCTTGAAATGATTGAAGGAGCGTTTCAAGTATCAGAAATACAAGTAAAAAATATAATGATTCCGCGTTCACAAATGGTAGTTGTACGTGAAGGCTCATCTTTACAGGATATGTTGCCTATTATTATCGACTCTGCACACTCAAGATTTCCAGTAGTTGGTGATAGTAAAGATGAAGTGCTTGGTATTTTACTTGCTAAAGATCTTCTGCGGTACTTCATTGGAGACAGGCAGGAGCAATTTAACTTAGAAGATGTATTGCGCCCTGCTGTTGTGGTACCAGAGTCCAAACGGGTGAATACCTTACTAAACGAATTTAAAGATGGTCGAAATCATATGGCAATGGTAGTTGACGAATATAGTGGAGTATCAGGCTTAATTACAATTGAAGATGTTTTAGAGCAGATTGTGGGTGAAATTTCAGATGAACATGATGCTGAAGGAGATCGATATATATCCGAGCATTCTAAAGGTCAGTATGGAGTTAAAGCGTTAACTCCGATAGAAGATTTTAACGAGTTTTTTTCCACAGAATATAGCGATAGCGACTTTGAAACATTTGGAGGTTTGGTACTAAGTAAATTTGGTCACTTACCAAAGAAAGGTGAAAAGATTGAATTTGATAATTTGAAGATAGAAGTACTTCGTGCTGACCGCAGAAGATTGCATCTACTGCACGTATCTTATAATTCTTAATAACTTTAAATATTTGCTTGCTAATCTAATTAAGCTTATTTCCAAAGCTTTCTCACCAATATGTCATTTGTCACTAATAATATTATAAAAATTATAATAGCCGCCATCTTCGGAGCTATATTAGTTTGTGCATTTTCTCCATTTTCTTTTTGGTGGCTGTCGTTTATTAGTCCGGTATTGTTATTTATAAGTATTTTAAATCGCACACCAACGTACGCATTTTTGCTAAGTTTCATATTTGGGTTGTCCTTTTTTGGGTTTGGGGTACCCTGGACTTTTAATAGTATTCACGAATATGGTCATGCGCCCATCCTATTGAGTGCATTTCTTGCAGCCTTATTAGTAATAGTGCTGGCATTATTTCCAGCTTTTGCGGCATATCTATTTGCGAAGATACGTTGTAATACTCAATTTGATTTCATGAGTGCGCTGATGTTTTCTACATTGTGGGTGTTATTTGAATGGCTGCGTAGTTGGATGTTTACAGGCTTTCCTTGGTTGCTATTGGGTCATGCTCATCATTCCAGTCCAGTGCAAGGCATCATTCCTATTTTTGGCACATTTGGCGCCACGTGGCTAGTTCTTTTAATAAGCTGCTTTGCAGCCGTAATAATATTGGGACAATTTAAACAAAAAATAATTGCAGGAGTTTGTTTGACGTTTATTGCTTTATCATTAGTAGTAGCAAATCAAATCATTTGGACTTATGCAGAAGATGAAGAACTCAGTGTTGCCTTAATACAAGGAAATATTTCTCAAGAAATGAAATGGGATCGGACAAAGCATCCTTTCATTATGAGTAAATACATGAAATTAAGTGAAGACCATCTTGATGCAGATATCATCATATGGCCGGAAACTGCGATTCCAACTTATTACACTGTCGTAAAGGATACCTTTATTAAAGATCTTAATGATATAGCATATATAAGAGGTGTAGACTTTTTAGTGGGTGTGTTTACATCCAACCTGGACAATGGGAAAGTTTTTAACAGCGTGATGACATTGGGTAAAGAATTGAGTTTTTATCAAAAAAAACACTTAGTTCCATTTGGAGAATATATACCTTTACGCGGCCTAACATCATTTTTTGATGATTACATACAGATACCGATGTCTGACCTATCTAGCGGTGAAGGGCGCCCGTTGGTTAGACTAAAAGGTTACCCCGTAGGCGCGTCAATATGCTATGAAGCAGTTTATGGGAACGAGATTATTGAAGCCATGCCAGATGCAAAATTTTTAGTTAATGTAAGCAATGACGCGTGGTTTGGTGATTCATTGGCACCTCATCAGCATTTAGAGATAGCACGTTCAAGAGCGATAGAAACGGGTAGATATTTATTGCGCGCAACCAATACAGGTATTTCAGCAATTATTGCCCCAAATGGTTCAATAATTAACAAATCAGCTCAGTTTCAAGAAGATATAGTTAGAGCTGAAATTCGGCCATATACGGGTCTAACACCATTTTCACGATGGGGGAATTGGGGCATTGTCACAATTTTATTTTGTATTTTCTTTATAATCTGTCTCTATCAATGGCAAAGGATTGCGCGTGATAAGACTTAACATTTTATCTTCAGTACTACTAAAACGTAATTAACCATGTCATTACATTCACTTGTACCTGTCATATTATCTGGCGGCTCAGGTACTCGATTGTGGCCGCTTTCCAGAAAGCTATATCCAAAGCAATTTATTCCTTTAATAGAGGGTAAGAGTTTATTTCAATCTACTGTCGAACGAATATTAAATTTAAACGATATCGATAAATTGTTAGTTATTTGTAATGACGAGCATCGTTTTATGGCAGCAGAACAATTGCGTCAATCAAATGTAGAGCGATCAGAAATTATTTTAGAGCCAGTGGGCCGTAATACTGCACCTGCAATAACTATTGCCGCTATTCATGCGTTAAACAGAAATCCTAATGCTCAGTTGTTAGTCCTGCCGGCTGATCATATCTTAAAAGATACACAGCAATTTCAATTAGCAGTTGCATTAGCGCAGCAGGCTGCAAATGATATGCTAATAACATTTGGTGTAGTTCCTACACATGCAGAAACTGGCTTCGGTTATATCAAACAAGACAAAACAAATTCAATAAAAAAAGACGAAAAAATAATTTACCATGTTAAAGATTTTGTTGAAAAGCCTGACTCCGAAACAGCAGAAGCTTATTTAGCTAATGGTAATTACCTTTGGAATAGCGGTATGTTTTTATTTCGGGCTGACATCTATTTGGATGAAATAAAACAACTACAACCAGAAATTTTTAATCTATGTCATGAAGCTTATGTAAAGAGCGAACATGACTTAGATTTTATACGCTTAGATAAGCAGGCATTTATGAGAGCTCCTGATATATCAATTGACTATGCAGTAATGGAAAAAACCACCAAAGCTGCCGTGATGCCTCTAGAGAGTGGTTGGAGTGATGTGGGATCCTGGCACGCCTTATGGGAAGCATCCAATAAAGATAGTAATAATAATGCAACTTATGGCGATGTCATCGCTGAGGATTGCAATGGATGTTATATCCATGCCGATAACAGTTTAGTGACAGCAGTAGGGGTAAAAGATCAAGTCATTATTGAAACCTCTGATGCAATATTGGTTGCACCACGTGATCGTACTCAGGATGTTAAAGATATTGTAGATAAGTTAAAACAAGCAGAACGTAGTGAGGTCGATATTCATCCTAAGGTTTACCGACCTTGGGGCGCTTACGAAACCATTGATATAGAGGACCGGTTTCAAGTAAAGCGCATCACTGTATATCCTAGGCAAAAACTATCATTACAAATGCACCACCACCGCGCAGAACATTGGATTATTGTTAAAGGCACAGCTAAAGTTACGCGTGGAGAGGATGAATTTTTACTGAGTGAAAATGAGTCAACCTATATTCCTATTGGCACCAGGCATCGCTTAGAAAACCCAGGCAAGATTTCACTGGAGCTTATTGAAGTGCAGTCAGGCACATATTTAGGCGAAGATGATATAACTCGGTTTGAAGATGTCTATGGCCGCTAAGAGTTTTATATAATTGATTAGCTGTCTCTAACCATTTGTATAGTCATAATGAGTGACTATTCAGGCGTCAAATATATTATTTCATATTGAGACAAAGCGATTCTTGCTGTTATGCTCTCACGCTTTTAAGTGAACTAATGACGAATTTGCATGCAAAATTCCTATAATCCACAGGAACTTGAACCTGCTGTACAAGACTATTGGGAGCAACAGCAGGCATTTAAGGTTACAGAAGATGAACAGCTAGATAAATTTTACTGTTTGTCAATGTTTCCATATCCAAGTGGGCGTTTGCATATGGGGCATGTACGCAATTACACCATTGGCGATGTCATCAGCCGTTATCAACGCATGCAAGGTAAGAATGTTTTACAACCAATGGGATGGGATGCCTTTGGTCTACCAGCAGAAAATGCAGCGATTAAGAATAAGGTTCCACCTGCCAAATGGACCTACGAAAACATAGATTATATGCGTGGCCAACTGAAACGTTTAGGATTTGCCTATGATTGGAGCCGTGAGCTTGCCACCTGTCATCCAAAATACTATCACTGGGAACAATGGTTTTTTACCAAACTATATGCAAAAGGTTTGGTATATAAGAAAAAAGCAGTAGTGAATTGGGACCCGGTTGATCAAACAGTACTTGCCAACGAACAAGTCATAGAAGGTCGTGGTTGGAGATCAGGTGCAATTGTGGAGCGTAAAAAAATCGCGCAATGGTTTTTAAAAATTACAAAATACGCAGATGAATTATTAAAAGATCTTGAGCAGTTAGACGGTTGGCCCGAGCAAGTTAAAACGATGCAAGCTAACTGGATTGGACGCTCTGAAGGCGTGGAAATTGAGTTTGAGGTTGAAAATCAAAAACCTTTAAGTGTCTTCACAACTCGCCCTGATACATTGATGGGTGTCACTTATATGGCCATTGCCCCAGAGCATACATTGGCTTTGCAAGCAGCAAAGTCTTCAGCAAAAATTGAAAAATTTATACAAGCATGTAAGCAAACTAAGGTCTCCGAAATGGAAATGAGCACGTTGGAAAAACGTGGCATTGATATAGGACTTCATGCTATTCACCCGCTTACTAATCAAAAAATCCCAATTTGGGTAGCAAACTTTGTTTTGATTGAATATGGCTCGGGTGCAGTAATGTCAGTTCCTGCGCATGATCAACGTGATTGGGAATTTGCGACTAAATACAAGTTGCCTATTAAGCCGGTTATCTATCCAGAAAAAGACAGTACGTCTGTAGATATTTCGCAAGGTGCATTTTTTGAAAAGGGTTGGTTACAAAATTCTCAGCAATTTGACGGCCTAAGCTCACAGCAAGCTTTTGAAGAAATTGCAATAGAGCTAGAGAATAAAAATAAAGGTCAACGTCAAGTGAATTATCGATTACGTGATTGGGGGATTTCTCGGCAACGCTATTGGGGTTGTCCCATCCCGATGATCAATTGTGATGAATGTGGAGCTATTCCTGTACCAGAAGAAGAATTGCCTGTGCTCTTACCTGAGGATATTGATTTTGATGGCGCAATATCTCCTCTAAAATCTCTTTCCGAATTTGTTGATGCAGCATGCCCAGTTTGTAATAGGCCTGCAACAAGAGAAACCGATACATTCGATACTTTTTTTGAGTCAAGTTGGTATTTTGCTCGTTATTGTTGTGTTGATAATGATACATCCATGCTTGACGAGCGTGTACATTATTGGATGCCAGTTGATCAATACATAGGTGGTATAGAACACGCAGTATTACATCTATTATATGCAAGATTTTTCAATAAGCTTATGCGTGATTTAGGCTTATGCAAAACCGATGAGCCTTTTGTAAATCTTTTAACACAAGGAATGGTATTAAAAGATGGTACTAAGATGTCTAAGTCCAAGGGCAATACAGTTGATCCTGAGGAGTTAATAAAAAAGTATGGTGCGGATACGGTACGACTATTTGTAATGTTTGCTGCTCCACCAGAGCATACTTTGGAATGGTCGGATACTGCGGTAGAAGGGGCCTATAGGTTTATCAATAAATTATGGCGATTAGTTGAAAATCATGTAGGGGCTGCTGTAGTTAAAGGTCCTTTATCAGTGAAGGATTTGAATGAAATGCAATGTGATTTACGACGGAAAACCCATGAAACGATAAAAAAAGTAACCGATGATATTGGCAGACGATACACATTTAATACAGCCATTGCTTCTAATATGGAGTTAGTAAATGAATTGATTAACTTTGAAGACATATCGGATAAAGGGCGTGCCGTATACCATGAAGCATTGGAGGCTATCGTACTTATGCTTGCGCCTATTTTGCCACATGCATGCCATGTCTTGTGGCAAAAGCTTGGGCATACAAAGCCTGTGTATCAAGCGAATTGGCCCAAAATAGATTCAGACGCATTAAAAAAAGATAGAGTAGAGCTTGTTGTGCAAGTTAATGGGAAAAAACGCGCTACAATTAGTGTTCCTGCAAGTGCAGAAAATAAGCATATCGAAGAAGCTGCATTAAGTAATGAGAATGTGCAGCGCTTTATTGAAAATAAAAAAATTATAAAAAAAATTATTGTACCTGGACGTTTAGTCAACATCGTTGCGGCATGAGTCATCCATAATGATTATTCACTTTAATAAAATTCTCGGGACATTAATTTTATTGAACATGTTACTTAGCTGTGGATTTCATTTGGCGGGCACTGCTCAGCTCGCAAGCAGCTTTGATAACACATCGATACAAAGCGCGGCCTCAAGTCGTGAATTAGTACGCTTAATTGAAAAAAATCTCAAATCAAATAAAATCAATGTGGTTGGTATAGATCAAGCGACGGCCTTGATAAACATTTTGCACGAAGAAACTGATAAAGTTGTGCTTACCCTGGATTCTCAAGGGAAAGCACAACAGTTTGACTTAATTTTAAGAGTAACCTTTGATGTAATAAAGTCAGACAACAGTTATTTGCTTCGTGAGCAAAGTATCAACCTTAATCGAATATACATATTTGATAAAGGTGATTTGTTGGGTTCAAAAGAAGAAGAACAAAATTTATTTAGTGAAATGCGAAGTGATGCGGCAAAGATTATTGTATACCGCTTGCAAACTATTAAAGATTGACTACTCGGGGATCAGGCATAGCAAAGACTCTAATTGACTTCGCCAAAAATCACTTTTGCAATGGCTGCAGAGTCTAAATTTCCGTCTCCATGTGCAACAATCTTTTGTAAATATTTAGCGGCTAATTCGGCGCCTGGTAAGGAAATTTTATTTTCTTTTGCGCTGTTGAGTGCAATACCCATGTCTTTATGATGTAACTTAGCCTGAAAGCCAGGTTGATATGCATTATCCAGCATGCGCTTGCCGTGCACTTCTAATATTTTACTGTAAGCAAAACCTCCCAATAAAGCATCGCGTACCTTATTAGGATCTACGCCTGAAGATTTAGCCAATAAGAATGCCTCGGCAACAGCTGAGATGGTTTGGGCCACTAAGATTTGATTGCAAGCTTTGGCTACTTGTCCAGCACCATGATTTCCAACATGAATGATATTTTTACCCAAACATTGCAATACTGGTAGCGCTTGATTAAAAATCACTTCATTACCACCAACCATAATCGATAAAGTGCCATCAATTGCTCCTTGTTCACCTCCCGATACCGGGGTATCAAGCATATCGATATTCTTATTTTCAAGTTGTACGGCAAGATTTCTAGTTACCTCAGGAGAGATCGTACTCATGTCGATGACAAGATGCCCAGCTGCTGCACCATAAATAATTCCATTTGTGCCAGTCACTACCTCTTCTACATCAGGACTGTCGGAAACAATTGTGATGGTAATTTTGCAATGTTGTGCTAAATCTGCGGGTGTATTAAAAATTTCTACATCATAAGACTCAAAGGGTTGCAATGAGCCTTGGTGGCGTGCATATAATCCTAGTTTGTAATTAGCCTTTAACAAATTCATAGCCATGGGTTTACCCATGATACCCAGACCAATAATGCCAATTCTATTTGAATTCATATCTATAAGATTTATTTAATGTACTAAGCAGAGCTTAGCACGAAGAATTTGTATGATAATAGTTGTTAACTAATTCTAGTTAGAGGCTTTGCTATGGCCATCACGTATATTACTGATTACAGAACTTAGAGCGAGATCAAAGCGATTGCTTTCGTTAATAAGGCGGGTTCGTCCTGCATCTAGATCATCCATAAATGTTTGAATGTCTATTTCTAAAGTATAGTCACCGGAGCGATCTGTGAATAATAAGCAATCGGTATCCTCAAGAGTTGTAGAGAACTTGAGTCGACGTTTTGCCTTAGCTGTACCTTGATAAATCTCTAACCATGCGCCAGGTACAACATTTTCAGGGAGATCATCTAATGTGAAACGTGGAACTCCCGCATCCTCAATTATATCTTCAGCTTCAGAGTTGATGGCTTGCGTGTCTTCAACTTCCAATACAGCCTCAGATTCTATTATAATTTCCTCTGGTTCTGATTCTGTGGTAGTAGTGTGTGAAAGCCAGTCTTCTTCATTTTCTATTATAGAAAATTCATCTATTGGTTGTTCTTTATAATTTTCATTTGCAACAATTTCTTCAGATACTTCATCCTGAATGAGTTCATCTTCTATTTCATTTTCATGTTCGGCTTTAGCCTCGGCATCAGCTTTAGCTTTGGCTTCGGCTAAGTCTCTAGCTTCGGCTTCGACTTTAGCTTTGGCTTCGGCTAGGTCTCTAGCTTCGGCTTCGATTTTAGCTTTGGCTTCGGCTAGGGCTTTAGCCTCCGCTTCGGCTTTAGCTTTGGTTTTGGCTAGGTCTCTAGCCTCCGCTTCGGCTTTAGTTTTGGCTTCGGCTAGAGCTTTAACCTCGGCTTCGGCTTTAGTCTCGGCTAGAGCTTTTGCTTCGGCATCGGCTTTAGTTTTGGCTTCGGCTAGATCTCTAGCTTCGACTTCGGCTTTAGATTTGGCTTCGGCTAGGGCTCTAGCTTCGACTTCGGCTTTAGCTTTGGCTTCGGCTAGGGCTCTAGCTTCGGCTTCGACTTTAGCTTTGGCTTCGGCTAGGGCTTTAGCCTCGGTTTCGGCTTTAGCTTTGGCTTCGGCTAAGGCTTTAGCCTCGAATTCTATTTTTGATTCATTAACATTTGCAGGTTTGTTTTGTATAAGCTCTTCTGATACTTGTGTAGCTTCTGTGGATGTTGAAAGATTTTTAAATAAGTGAACGACATTATCAGTAGTTTTCGTTTGGTCGGTATTCTCTTCATTTAATGTTTCAAGATCTTTTGCCTCTTGTTCAATGTCACGTAAATGTGTTAAATACCAAATCTCTGCAGATTCAATAATTTCATCAAATTCTTGTTTTTTGCTCGATAGATATTCAAGTTCACTGCGAATATAATTAAAAAACTCATTAGGTTTTTTAATGTATTGGCGTACATCGTATAATGAATGTGCACCTTGTGAAACTTCAATTACTCTGCGTAAGGTGCGTACAGATGTGCGCCAATCCTTCGATTTTTTACCATGTTTCATATAAATAATGCCCATATGCGGGGCCCAGCACTTTAAACAAAACTCAATCATTAGATTAGGTAGTTCTTTATCTTTTAAATATTTCTTAATTGTATGAATAACAACACGTTTTGCAGATGAACGTTTAGCTTTAGTTTTTGCCTTAATTTGTGCTTTTTCTTCAGCTTCACGCGCTTGTTCTAAACTATAAATATCTAATTTTTGAACTTCAGAAAGAGCTATTTCAAATATGTGTACATCAGTTTCAAAATTCTCAGTTATTAGGTGAACAACTGATTTAAGCTTATTGAAAAGTAGTTCCTCTTTTCCAGTAACTCCGATACCAATAGAGGTTAATCTATTTAATAAACGTCTAGCTGGATGTTTAGGATTTTGAAAAAAAGTAAAATCAACGAGTGCAAGCTTGATGACAGAGATTTGCAATTTTGCTAACAAAGCTTTAATTGCATCGCATAAGGTATCATCGTCTAAAATAACCTGAAAAATCGTGCTAACAAAATCAATTACTTTTTCTTCATTATTTACAATCTCTACAGCGTCTAATGCACCTTTTTCATGTAAAGTTCTGCGCACAGCAGTCTTAATTTGATCTGCTTTGAAGATGGCATCACTTGCAGCTTCAACTCGTTGTACAGTAGACAGCGCGTACACAAATTGACGGCGTTGAGCTGGTGAGGATTCTGATCTATTATCAGGACTATACGGTTGTAGAATAAGGCTGACAGTATTTTGGTCTAATCCAGAATGTCCAGGCCCATAGACATCCATCGCAATTGATTCAAATTCTTTGGAAATTTTTTCGCCTTGTACTTCGTCATAATCTTTTTCCAAGATTTGGGAAGAAGGTTCTTGTGCTTTTGCATGTACCTGAGAACCATCTGGTTCCCAAAATTCTTGTTCTACAGGGGCAAAAAATTGTCCGGTTGATATGCGCATCTCAGAAGAGTCCAATGCACTATTATTTTCAGCATCAGTGGGTTTTAAAAAAGAATCAATTGTTTTTACTTCTTGAATAGATTCCGTGGAGGGTAATATCTCCATATCTATTAAAAACTGATTTATCTCTGCATAAAAACCACTCAGCTTAGGTGAAATTTGTTGGTATAGAAGCTTGCATAAAAGAATTTTTCCATCGGCCGAGATATTTAGAGGCGCTATAGCTTTTTGAAACAGAGGATAAAAATCTTGTGGATGCATACACCGCACATTAAAATTTAGATGTGCTAAATGAGATAGTTCTTGTAAACGTAATTCTAATTCTTCAAGTGATTCTTTGTGACGCTCTTCACTGCGATTAATAAGATTATCAACAGCCAAAGTAAGCTCAATAATGCCTGTTTCAATACTACGAACTTGACTCTGATCTATTGCTCGCGCGCGCGCAATAACTGATGAAGAAGTGTAAAATCTGGATTCAACTTCTACATAAAATTCTGAAGCAACTACGTGTTGTCTATCTAGGAATGAATCAAATGCTTCATCGCGAATTTGACTACTTGTTTCAGTTATTTGCAGACGAAAATTATTATCCTTAGCAAGCGAAAAACATTCTTGTAAACAGGTGTGTAATAAATTTTTTAAGTTGCTGTTGATTTGCTCGACTACTTTGTCATAGTCAATATGACCTTCTTCATCGAAAAAACCTTGTTCGTGTAGTTCAACCATTCTGATAATGCTATTAAAGCTAGATTTCTATATAATCTTTCGAGAGTTAGTGTAGGGTATTCCTTATAAACATTAAGTGATGAAGCAATCGCTTAATCCTAGGCATTGTGCCGTTTATCGGCTTTCGTGTAACCTATGGCTTTAGACAGTGTTGTAGATAACTATTAATCAATTATCTCTATGCAAATCCGGTTTTCGCAACTAAAAGATTATCTTAGCCGATCGTCGATTTCAGTATTTCTAATTAGCGGTGATGAGCCATATCAGCACATGTTAGCTGCCGACATGTTTCGTGGTTACACTAAGGAATTAGGTTTTACAGAACGCAAAATTCTTACAGTCGAGGCAGGGTTTGATTGGTCTGAGTTTGAATTTGCAAAAAATAACATGTCACTATTTGATGAGCGTATCCTAATTGATTTACGTATGCCGACAGGTAAACCAGGACCAAAAGGTTCAAAAGCAATTGTAAATTTTATTAATGGTCTCCATAAAGATGTCAGGCTTTTAGTGCAAGCACCTAGATTGGACCGGAATTCAATAAACTCCGCGTGGGTTAAGGCTATAGGTAATGCTGGTGTGATAATGCGTGTATGGCCGTTGAATGAATTAGAAACTAAACGCTGGATTAAACAAAAATTTGAATCAAATGGATTTTCAGTAACGCATGAAATTGTTGAATTTATAACACAGCAAGTTGAAGGGAATTTACTTGCTGCAATGCAAGAAATTGAAAAGATATCGCTGATTAGTGAAACAAAAAAGTTAGATATCCAAGCTATTAGTACAGCATTAACAAATAGTAGTCACTATTCATTGTACGAATTAATCGACGCTGTGATAAGGAAAGACTTTTCACGTCTTGTTCGCATTTTCCATAGGCTTAAAAAAGAAGATATCGCACCTCCCTTATTGCTATGGGGACTCACAGATCAAATTAGAAAGCTAATTGATGCGAATAGTGCAAAGTCAAGTATTCAAGCTCCAACACAGCAAGATATGCTAACCCAACTAAGCCTCATTCATCAGCAACACATCGGAGCTTGCCGCCACGAGCGAGGTATTAGATCTTCAGAATTACTAAAACAATGCGCATGGACAGATCGCGTAATAAAAGGTCGCGCTAACGGCAATCCCTGGCATGAACTGCTACAATTGAGTATTGCTACATACATGGCTGTTTAGATATAAATAAATTCTGTTTAACAAACAACAAAATTAGATTAACACATCACTCACTGATATATTTTTATGAGCGTCGCGGTAAAAAGCCACAATAGATCAATCGACAACTACATTGCTGATGTAACACAACGTGCGGCATTCGCAAGTCGCGAAATTGCCTCTGCTAGTACAGATATTAAAAATCAAGCTCTTTTGTATATTGCGGAGCAAATCCTGTCATCTAATAAACAACTTAAAAAGCAAAATGCACGTGATCTAGAACAAGGCAAGACAGGCGGGCTTGACGATGCTTTATTGGATCGTTTGGAGCTGAATGACGTACGTATACAAGCAATGGCAGATGGCCTACAGCAAGTAGCATCATTACTAGATCCAGTTGGAAAGATTTCAGAATTGGAGTTACGACCAAGTGGAATAAAAGTTGGCAAAATGCGTGTTCCGATTGGTGTAATCCTAATAATTTATGAATCACGCCCAAATGTAACTGCAGATGCAGCTGCGTTATGTATTAAATCTGGTAATGCGACAATTTTGCGTGGTGGTTCCGAGGCTTTGTATTCTAATCATGCAATCTCTGATTGTATTCATGCGGGCTTAGTTAAAGCTGGTCTTACCAAAGATATTGTTCAAGTGATTAATACTCCTGACCGGGATGCAGTTAAAGCGTTACTGCAAGCAGATGAGTTTATTGATATCGTGATTCCACGCGGAGGTAAAGGCTTGATAGAGCGTGTTATACGAGATTCACGTATTCCGCTGATAAAACACCTTGATGGTGTATGTCATGTGTATATTCATGAAGACGCAGATGTAAACATGGCAATTGATATTGCTATAAACGCTAAAGCACAACGCTTTGGTGTGTGTAATGCTATGGAAACATTGCTAATCGATAAAACTATAGCTAAAGAGGTATTACCTGTACTTAAACAGCAGTTTGATCTTAAAGGAGTTGAGCTGCGTGGCTGTGAAGAGACCCGCTCAATTTTACCAGGAATCTCCCATGCGACGGAACAGGATTGGTATCAAGAGTATCTCGGACCTATATTATCAATTCGTGTAGTAGACGGAGTTTCACAAGCAATGGATCATATTCAAAAATATGGTTCTCATCATACTGATGCAATTGTCACGAATAATGATTCAATTGCACAGAGGTTTTTGCGTGAAGTTGATTCGAGCTCAGTAATGGTGAATGCTTCTACGCGTTTTGCAGATGGATTTGAGTATGGTTTAGGTGCTGAAATTGGTATCAGTACAGATAAATTACACGCCCGAGGCCCAGTTGGTCTTGAGGGGCTTACCACTCAAAAGTTTATTGTTCTTGGAGATGGAAATATTCGTGAATAGAAGTGGTTGTATGGTCAATTTCCTAGGACATCAATAGGGGAGGTATGTGCTAGGTATATTTGGTGGTACTTTTGATCCAATCCATTTTGGTCATATCAAGTCTGCATTGGCATTATTAGAGCACTTTGATTTTGAGCAAATTCGATTTATACCTTGTCAACAATCGCCACTTAAACAAGAAGTCTATGCAGATGCTCGACATCGATGGCAGATGTTGAATTTAGTAACGAATACAAATGCGAAATTCTTTGCTGATGATCGAGAACTAAAGCGGCGAGGCCCGTCCTACACCATTGATACTTTGAAAGAGCTGCGAGAGGAAACTAAGGCTCAGAAAGTATTGGTATTGATTTTAGGTATTGATGCTTTTTTAAGTTTTTGCCAATGGCATAGGTATGATGAGATTTTATCATTCTGTCACATAATGTTGTTACAACGCGCTGGATATACGCTTCTTAAGCAAGGTTGTGAAAGAGAGTTATATGATGCGCATGTAACAAATGACATAATGGATATTTCTGGAACTTTAAACGGCCATATTTTCCTAAGTGATGAAGAAAAAATTGAAATTTCATCAACAGCTATTCGACAGTGCATCTCTGAAGGTGAACAACCTAGATATTTGTTGCCAGGAAATGTGTGGAACTATATCCGCAGAAATAATTTGTATCAATAAATCATTTTTTTAATGGAAACTACCAAAGTAGCAGAAATTGCAATCAATGCATTAGAAGATTTAAAAGGTAAAGATATTACCTTAATCAATACACGCAAAAAATCAGATGTCTTCGATCTCATGATCATTGCTACTGGCACATCGGATCGCCACGTTAAATCGCTAGCAGACCGATTGGTATTAGATGCTAAGGGACAGAACTTGGATGTATTAGGAGTTGAGCGTGACCGAGCTTGGATTTTAGTTGATTTGTATGATGTTATCGTGCATATCATGTTAGAAGAAACTCGTAACTTTTATAGTCTAGAAAAACTTTGGCAAGTAAATAGCGATCACAAGAAAGCCTTATAACTAAATTTAGTGGCAAAGCTGCTAATATCAATATTGTGCAAATCTACATATTAGCTGTGGGGGAGAGGTTGCCGTCATGGATTGAGGCAGGAGTAGATCACTACATCACACGCATGCCGCGAGAATGCAAAGTACAAATCATCACCAATGCAGCCGCCAAACGCTCAAAAAGTCAAACGATCAAACAAGCGCAAGCGCGAGAACAAGAACTTTTAATCAAGAACACTCCAGGCAATAGCCTACGAATTGCGCTTGACGAACATGGAGAGCCTTGGACGTCTAGTTTGCTTGCTAAAAAAATTGAACAATGGTTGCAATTTTCTCCCGTTGTTACGTTTTACATAGGTGGAGCGGATGGATTCACCAAAGAGTTTCTGAATCAAGCCGACTTTGTGTGGTCAATTTCTTCTTTAACAATGCCACATATGCTTGTACGCGTTTTGCTTGTTGAGCAGCTATATCGTGCATGGATGATAGTTCAAGGCCATCCCTATCATCGAGAATAGCTGCATAATAAATAATGGTAAATCCGCTTAATTAAAAGTCGTAATAGCATTTTAGTATAAATTAATCCATGAAACTTAGAGTTGAGCTTATACTGGCTTCTGCCTCTAGTCGTCGGTGTGATCTGCTCGATCAACTTGGTATCCTCTACACTAGCCATGTGCCTAATGTGGATGAGACACAAGGCGCTCAAGAAGAGCCTGCTATCTATGTACAGCGTATGGCGCATACCAAGGCGGAAGTCGTTTGGACAAATTCTACAGCGAAGCTGCCCGTGCTCGCTGCAGATACCGTCATTGCGTTAGATGGAGCAGTTATAGGAAAACCACGGGATCGACAAGATGCCGAGTATAGTTTGATGATGCTTTCTGGCCGTGAGCATAATGTGTTAACCGCATTGTGTTTATGGACAAAACAAGGAGTTTATGAGTCTATGGTGGAAACAATTGTGAAGTTTAGAGAAATTTCATTCAGTGAGATACAAACATATTGTTCGACACAAGAGCCATATGATAAAGCGGGGGCATATGCTATTCAGGGTCTCGCTGCCAGCTTCGTCGAGTATATATCTGGTAGTTATACTGGCGTAATTGGTTTGCCTTTACCAGAATTGTGTACGCTTATACAGAGAGCTAATTTAGTTGCCTGACTGCATCTCTACTAGCTAAAAGTTTATATGAGCGAAGAAATACTCATTAATGTAACACCTCAAGAAACGCGTGTAGCGATAGTTGAAAATGGTATGTTGCAAGAAGTTCAAATTGAGCGCGTTGGCAAACAAGGTTTAGTGGGTAATATTTTTAAAGGTTGTGTTAGTAGAGTAATGCCAGGAATGGATGCTGCATTTGTGGATATTGGTTTATCAAAAGCTGCATTTATTCATAGTTCAGATGTTGCTTATTTGCCTAAAAGTTCAAGAAACCGACAAATTGAATCAAGCATTCCAGATGAAACAATTTTGCAATCTAATGCTGAATCAATCACCAATCTTTTGCATGAAGGGCAACAGTTACTTGTTCAAGTAGTAAAAGACCAATTAGGCACAAAAGGTGCACGACTTACCACTAATATCACTGTACCTTCACGATATATGGTGTTGTTGCCATATTCAAATGACGTACGAATTTCAGCACGTATTGAAGATGAAGGTGAACGCATTCGCCTAACAAATACAACTAAGAAGCTACTTGAAGATCTAAATGCCAATTGTGGATGTATTTTGCGTACCGCAGCAGAAGGAGTAGGTGAAGCTGAGTTAATGAGAGATTTGAAATTCTTATTAAATCTTTGGGGAACGATTGTCGATAAAGTAAATTATGTATCATCAGTGGATGAAGTTTATTCTGATCTTCCTCTTGCAGTTCGAACTTTGCGTGATCTTTCTATTGAGGATGTTGAAATTATACGCATAGATTCGCGCATTACCTATCAAACTGTACGAGAATTTTCAGAAAAGCTTGTACCTGAATTAGCAAATCGCATTTCACATTATACAGGTAGTCGCCCAATATTTGATCTCTACTCCATAGAAGATGAGTTGCAAAAAGCATTACAGAGGAAAGTTATTCTTAAATCAGGCGGATATTTAATATTTGACCAAACCGAAGCAATGACAACAATAGATGTGAATACTGGTGGCTTCGTAGGTCATCGGAATTTAGAAGAAACAATTTATAAAACGAATTTAGAAGCGGCGCAAGCTATTGCACGCCAACTTCGTTTACGCAACCTCGGTGGCATCATCATTATCGATTTTATTGATATGGAAGATGAAGAACACAAACGTCAAGTTATGCGGGTGTTTGAAAAATCTTTGGACAAAGATCGAGCTAAAAGCCAAGTCTGTAATGTATCACCCCTAGGCTTGGTCGAGATGACGCGAAAACGTACTCGTGAGAGCCTTGAGCATTTATTGTGTGAATCATGCCTTACCTGTAGTGGTCGGGGCTATATTAAAACAGCAGAGACTGTATGTTTTGAGCTATTTCGTGAAATTATGCGTGAGGCACGGCAGTATGAAACGAACGAATTATTAGTTTTGGCGTCTCAACCTGTAGTGGATCTTTTATTAGATGAGGAATCGACAAGTCTTGCCGAACTTGAGGACTACATTGGAAAGACAATCAAGCTGCAAGTAGAGTCATTGTACTCACAAGAACAATTTGATGTAGTGCCTTTATAGCTAAATATATTCATATGTGGCGCAAAATATCATTTATTAGTTGGTACACAATCGTAGGCATACTGGTGCTAGCAGCGATAGCTGTCTTCATTGTGCGTGAATATCCATCGATTTATCAGGAAAATTTGCTAATCATTCAAGAAAAGATTTCATCAATCATTGATAGACCTGTGCATGTGAAGAGTATGCATCTCGAGTGGTATGGGTACACGCCACATATTACAGTTAATGATCTATCTATATATTCCGATGACACAAGACAAGACCAGCTGTTATTCGTAAAGAAAGCGCTCTTATCAATTGATCTTTATAAGAGTTTAATTAATAGAAAATATGCTATACAGCAACTAACATTGATTGGTGGAAATTTAGAGGCAGTTCGAACAATAGATCAAAGAATTATTTTAAATGGAATAGATATAAGCGAAAGAATCGCTAAGAGAAAAAAACTAAATAAAGAGAGTAAGGTTCGTATAAGTCTACTAAAAAGCACTATTGCTATAAAAGATGAAGTTAAGAACTTAGACTATTTTTTTGATTCTGTAGATATTGCTCTAAGTTTTGAGAAAGACCGACTTAAAGTTATCTCAAATTTTCTATTACCTGAAACCTTGGGCAATTCACTTGTTGTAGTTGCGGACGTTAAAAACTTAGATCAAGGTTTGAATAACGTCAATGGTACTATTTACACCAAAGGTCAAAATATTAATCTTGAATTATTGGGTGATTTTTTCCCGCAATTTCAAGTTGGAATTAAAACGGGTAGTTCTGATTTTGAAGTATGGGGGAATTTTAAGTCTGCTTTGGAACGATCATTCAAAGGCAGGTTAAATTTTAGAGATCTAGAATATAACGATGTAGAAAAGCCGTTAAATGGCATAGTTGCTGGACAAGAAATAACAGCTTTAGCAGCACAATTTCAGATTGAAGGCACAGAAGATAATTGGCATTTAGCATTAATCAATAGTGATATCCAAGCAGCTGATAAGAAATGGCCTGGTAACAATTATGAAATATATTGCAGTGATTGTGGTCAGCAAGAATTTTCTATTGCATCCAAACTAGATTATATTGATTTGACTCATTTGTTATCTACGGTTCAATATTTTCCAAATTTCCCAGTGCAACTTGAAAAATTGTTAGCAAAGGCGCAAATAAATGGAGTATTGCATAACTCTAGTATTTTAGCTCTTTGGCATGATAGACAGCTTGCAAAATATACATATGAATCTTCTATACAAGATGCAACGATATCAATTCCTAGTCAAGAATTTGAAGTTTCATCTTTAACTGGGCAAATGAGTGGCAATCATTTACAAGGCAGAATAGAAATTGATGCTGCTGGTGTGAATATTCAAGCGAATAAAATAGTCGATCATTCATTCCAAGATCAAAAAATTCTTGGTGTTGTTAAATGGAGGCGCACAGATAATGGACTTATTGCGGCTTTAGAAAATGTCTCACTTTTGGCTGAAGGGTTTGAAACAAACTTGCAAGGCACCTTCCAAACAGATAACGGAAACCCTTATGTTGATATTCAAGGTGAGGTTACATATGCAGAACTGGCGACATTAAAAACATATTTACCATACAAAAAGATGCACCCAAAATTAATGAAGTGGATAAAAGAGAGCATAAATGGTGGAATGTTAAAAAATAGTAAATTTTTATTTCAAGGTAATCCCAAGCACTTCCCATTTAAAGACCAACCTGGAGTATTTGAAGTCATTGCGAGTATAGAGAATGGTGTATTGGACTATCGTAAAGAATGGCCAGGTGCACGTGACATCAATGCAGATCTAGAAGTTAAGAACAAGCATCTCACAATTAACGTGCATCAAGGAAAAATATTAAACTCTTCTGTCCATCAGGCAACGGCTACTATTGATGATATAAAATTACCTCGATTAATTATCGATGGTAAAGCAAGAGGCCCTGCGGGTGATATTTTAGATTTTCTACAACAATCTTCATTGCTTCGAGAAAATAGCCAAATACCTAAGCATATATCAGCAGATGGCGCTACAAATCTATATTTAAATCTCATACTTACTCTAACTAAGAAGTTAGAAAAAGAAAGATCCGTAAATGGAGTAATTGAGTTTGATAATACCAATCTAACTATTACATCAGTATCTTTGCCTTTTACTAATCTTAAGGGAAAATTAAAATTCAATCGTGATGGAATCGAAGGTCAAGGCTTAAGTGCTAAATTATTCGGATCTTCGTTTTATGCAGATGCTATCCATTTAGAGGATGGGCGTACCCGCTTAATGGTTACCGGTGATTTTGATTTTGATAGTTATTTAGCGGCAGATTATGATCAAGTGAATCAGTATATCAAGGGAACTGCACCTATTTCTACCATCATTAATCTTCCTAGATTCGGAAAACATGCTGGAGACAAGTCAGTAGAGATATACGTTGATAGTGATTTAGGTGGCGCATTGGTGGCATTGCCCAAGCCGCTTCACAAAGAAATCGATGATCGTAAACCGTTAAGTATATATACCAAGTATCAAACTGGGAAAGGACACCCGTTATTTGCAAGTTTTGATCACAATGTATATATGCATGCTTCATTCAGTGAAGATGGAAAACATCTTTCCGCCCTAGAAATTAGATTGGGAAATGATCAATTCGATCCACCAGAACAAGGAATTAAGATATCTGGAAAATTTGACCAGTTAAATCTTACTGCATGGCAAGATATTTTTCGGCCACAAGGTAAAACAAGTGCACTAGAATTAAGTGAGATTGATATTCAAGCTAATTCAGTTGTGGTTTCAGGTTTGGAGATTAAAGATGTTGATTTTCAGTTAAAAAAAGATGCGCTATATTGGTTGGGTGAAATTAACTCATCTATTGCAAGGGGCAAGTTTAATTATCCACGAGATTCAAATTCTATAAATATTGCAACAGGAGAATTTGATCATCTTCGATTTAGTAAGCCTGAGAAGGAAATTACTATGTCTATAGACCCCCGTAAATTGCCTGCACTGAAAATTTATACGAAGCAATTTGAATTCAATGGCTTTTCTTTTAACGATGTGACATTAAAAACGGAATCTTCTCCTACAGGGATGATAATTAATACGTTGACTGGAAAAGGTGAAGATTTGCAAATCACTGCAAATGGTGCATGGGAAGTTGGTATTAATGAGGCGCATAGTACAAGTATAGATATCATATTAGTTTCGCAAAATTTACATAATAGTTTAATTGGGCTTGGACTTGATACTGGTGCAACAAAAGGGCAAGGCAGTGTTACTGCAAAATTAAATTGGCCAAATTCACCATATCAATTTTCTGTTGACTCTTTTTTAGGAACAGCAAATCTCAGATTCAAGGATGGAGAAATTTCATCTGTAGAACCCGGGGGTGCTGGACGTTTAATCGGTTTATTTAATTTACGCCAAATTACAAAACGCCTTTCTTTAGACTTTAAGGATTTTTTCTCCAAGGGCTATGTGTTCGATAAAATACGGGGCGATTTAGTTTTTAATAAGGCAAATTTAACTACTGAAAACTTATTTATTAAAGGGCCTTCAGCGGATATATTGATTGAAGGTAGAACTGGAATTGTAGCCAAGGATTATGATCAAGTTGTCACGGTTACGCCTCATATTAGTGGTGGTTTACCTTGGATCGGATTAGCAGTTGGAGGTCCGCTTGGCGCAGTGGGCGTCATCGTTGGGGAGAAGGTGGCAAAATCTATCGGTATAGATGTTAATAAAGTAACAGAAGTTAAGTATTCAATGACGGGAAGTTGGGATGATCCAAAGATTGAACCGATTGCACAAAAAGTGGTTAAAGCAAGTCCATCAATACCGGGCCAATCTTTTCCACAACAAGTACCATTAAATCAATAACCATAAGAATCTAAAATTAATAGGCCTTTGTGAATATTGAGAAAATAAATAATTTTTGTGAGCAGATACGAAATTAAAAAAAATCCAAGTATAGATTTCTTTGTTGATAGACTAGATTAACTTTAGAGTATGTAATAATACACATTCATTATCTTATCAGACTAATATTTTATAATGAGTAAATTCGCAGCTATACAAATGGCCTCAGGCCCTAATGTAGATGCCAATTTACATGAAGCAGGTCGTTTGATTGAACAAGCAGCTAAAGCAGGTGCTGAATTGATTGTGTTACCAGAAAACTTTGCCATTATGGGGATTGAAGAAGAGGATAAAGTAGCTATACGCGAAGCAGAAGGTAATGGCCCTATACAAAAATTTTTATCTGAGCAAGCAAAACTACATAATGTATGGCTAGTTGGTGGTACAGTCCCGTTAGAATGTCCAAATCCAAATAAAATATTTGCAGCATGTTTAGTGTATGACAACAAAGGTAACTGTATCGAACGCTATGACAAAGTTCATTTATTTGATGTGGATCTTGTGGATACGGGTGAAAAATATAGTGAATCAGAAACTATCGAATATGGAGATTCAGGATTAAAGGTCGTTGAATCACCTTTTGGTAAAATTGGATTGGCGGTTTGTTATGATGTGCGTTTTCCTGAATTATTTCGCGGTTTATTAGATCTTGGCGCACAAATAGTAGTATTGCCTGCGGCGTTTACAGCCGCTACAGGTCAAGCACATTGGGAAAGTTTGCTTAGAGCTCGTGCAATTGAGAATTTAATTTATGTAATCGCTTCAGCCCAAGGCGGATATCACATCAATGGTCGTGCAACATTTGGCGATAGTATGATTGTAGATCCTTGGGGTGCGATTTTGAGTCGTATAAAGCATGGTGCAGGAATGGCCATTGCGGATATCAATTTAAAATATTTAGAGTCTCGACGTAAAACCTTTCCTTGTATCAAGCATCGAAGATTGGAATCAATACAATTAAAAAATGTCTAATGTCAAATTATGGAAAACTCTTTAGAGATAGCACGAAATTATATACTAACTCCTTTCGGGTTAGATGAGTCTCATATAACACAGGCATTTTCGACTCTACTAGATTCCTCTGCAGATAGTGGAGATATCTATTTTCAATTACGCAAGAGTGAGGCATGGTATTTAGAAGATGGTATCGTCAAAGATGCAAGCTATAACATTGATCAAGGCGTTGGTATTCGTGCAATAAAGGGAGAAAAAAGTGGTTTTGCCTATTCAGATGAGATCGAGTTACCTGCTTTATTAGAGTCTTGTAAAGCAGCACGTGCAATTGCACGAGGTGCACACAGCGGAGAAATTCAAGCATGGAAATCCAGTGTCGGTAACGATCTTTATTTATCTGATAATCCACTTGATTCTATTACAGAGATAGACAAGGTTGATTTACTGCGCTCACTAGATACATTAGCGCGTAAGCAAGATAGCCGTATCAAACAAGTGATGGTGTCATTAGTCGGCGCGCATGAAATTATTTTGGTTGCTAATAGTGATGGTTCGATGGCAGCTGATTTACGCCCGTTAGTTAGGTTAAATGTGTCTGTCATTGCTGATGAGAAGGGGCGTTTTGAACAGGGTAGTGCAGGTGGTGGTGGTCGTGTCAGCTATGCACATTTTATCAATGAGAATCTTGCGCATTCATACGTGCACGAAGCCGTGCGGATGGCGCTGCTAAATTTAGATGCTATCGATGCGCCTGCAGGAACGATGAATGTAGTACTAGGGCCAGGTTGGCCAGGGGTATTGCTGCATGAAGCTATCGGACACGGTTTAGAGGGTGACTTTACACGCAAAGGTACCTCGGTATTTAGCGGACGTATCGGTGATCGGGTTGCAAGTAAAGGCGTTACGGTAGTCGATGATGGCACATTGGCTAATCGTAGAGGTTCACTCAATATTGATGATGAAGGTACTCCAACGCAATGTACCACTTTAATTGAAGATGGAATACTTAAAGGATTTATGCAAGATAAACTCAATGCAAAATTATCACACACTACGCCAACTGGAAATGGACGACGCGAATCCTATGCACATCTGCCGATGCCGCGGATGACTAATACTTACATGCTTGCGGGAAAACATGACCCTGCTGAAATTATAAGCTCGGTTGATTCTGGATTTTATGCAGTCAATTTTGGTGGTGGTCAAGTGGATATTACTTCAGGCAAATTTGTGTTCTCTGCTTCAGAAGCATATCTGATCGAAAAAGGTAAAGTAACTAGACCTGTAAAAGGTGCAACACTTATTGGTAATGGTCCAGATGTGTTAACGCGAGTAAGCATGATTGGAAATGATTTACAGCTAGATACAGGTATTGGCACCTGTGGAAAAGAAGGCCAAAGTGTTCCAGTGGGGGTAGGGCAGCCTACATTACGGATTGATGGGCTCACTGTTGGCGGTACTTCACATTAATGCAACTGCAAAAATCACCATATTCTGCTAACAAGTTGGAAGGCTTGGTGCAATATTGTTTGGATGAAGCAAAAAAACAAGGTGCGACCAGTGCCGAAGCTTCAGTTAATATTGAACATGGTTTGTCGATTACTGCGCGTCTGGGTGAAGTAGAAACTCTAGAGCACCATAACGACCGTGCGCTTGGAATTACTATTTATGTTGATAAAAAGAAAGGTAAATCCAGTACTACAAATTTAGAAACCTCAGCGATTAAAGATGCTGTTACATCAGCTTGTAATATTGCAAAATTTACTCAAGAAGACGATTGCGCTGGACTAGCTGACGCAGATCGCATGGCAACCTCGATTCAGGATTTAGAACTTGATCATCCATGGGGTCTTTCTCCAGAAGAAGCATTGGAGATCGCTATTGAATGTGAAAATACTGCTCGTAGCTACAAAAAGATTTCTAATTCAGAAGGCGCGACTGTAACTACTTCTCGTGGTACTAGCATCTATGGTAATACTCACGGGTTTGTGGGTGGTTATACATCTACTAGACATAATCTTTCCTGTGTCGTCGTTGCAGAACAAGATGGTGCAATGCAAAGAGACTATTGGTTTACCACTTCGCGCAATCCAACAAATTTAGAATCTGCAGTTTCGGTGGGCGAAAAAGCGGCAAAACGCACAATAAATCGACTGGGAGCAAATAAACTCTCGACTCAAATTACTCCTGTAATCTTTGAAGCCAACATGGCACGTTCATTATTGTCTCATTTTATATCAGCGGTTAGTGGTGGCGCCTTATACCGCAAGGCCTCCTTTTTATTAGACCATTTAGATAAAAAAGTATTTTCTGATTTGGTGACTATTACTGAAGACCCACATATTAAGGGGGGTCTTGGAAGCAGTGCCATTGACTTAGAAGGTGTGGCAACACAACCACGCACTTTGGTTCAAGATGGAATTTTAAAAGGTTATGTTTTGAGTAGCTATTCAGCACGAAAACTAGGGATGCAAACAACTGGTAATGCTGGTGGTGTGCATAACCTCACTTTACAGCCAGGTAATAAGTCATTAGATGAGCTCATAAAAGACATGCAGCGTGGGTTGTTAGTAACTGAACTTATCGGCCATGGTGTAAATAATGTCACCGGTGATTACTCACGTGGTGCTGTTGGGTATTGGATTGAGGACGGCGAAATTCAACATCCAGTTGAAGAAATTACCATTGCTGGAAATTTAAAAAATATGTTCAAAAAAATTCTCGCTATTGGTAACGATGTAGATCAACGCAATAGTATCATTACACCTTCAATACTCATAGATGAGATGATGATTGCCGGAAATTAGTGTTAGAGCCAATTAATGTTTGTTATTTGAATAGAAACATCTATTTTTCCATTTTCCATCTTTTCTAACTTAACGGGTATGTAATTCAAAGATTCAGCATACCATCCTAGGTAAGTCGTTTTCTTTTCATCATTTTTTTTTCGCACATATTTATTTACGTTTAGTTTCCCTAGTTTTGTCTCTAGAGCTTCATTTTTCTCAAATTTATAAACATATTCTTTTAAACGACCTTTAGAAATTACTGAGTATATATTTTCTGTTGCCTTAACATCGGGTTTACGCATGAGTAATAACTGAGTAGAAAAATTATCAAAAGTATGCGTTGTAATATCTAAGGTATTCTTTCTATCCTTATATTGAACATTTGCTTTATAGTTATCCCAATCAAATACATAGTACTCATTGCGATTTTTATCACTGTTTTTCATTTCGTGTTTAAATTCTATTGTTCGATAGCTTGTACCAATTAATCTTAATACTGCGCGGTCAATGATTTCCTGCTGGCCAAGGAAAAATGCAGCAATTCCTGCTGGATTAGTATTGGATTCGTAAATAAGGTCGTCTCCAACTTTTCTTAAACTTACCATCATTTCGCCAACACGGATGTTGCCCTTATGCACATCATAGGTAGCCTTAAATTCAGGTGGCAGATTATCTTCATTGAGTATTGATATCGGGTTAGACCACGCAACACTGGCAAGCATAAAGAATATAATCATTATTGATATACTCTTCATAGCAGTTCTGCTTCATGTTCTGACATCAGCATTACAGCTGCTTTGAGGCGTTCATTATCAAAATATACATCTCCATTCTCACAATACAATTTATTTTGGCAAAACCATTTGACCGCTAATGGATAAATAATATGCTCTTTTTCTAATACGCGTGTTGCTAAACTATCTGGATTGTCGGAATTGTTTACAGGCACTTTTGCTTGAATGATCAAAGGACCCTGATCTAGATCAGCTGTTACGAAATGTACACTACAACCATGTTCTGTTTCGCCTGCTTCAAGCACGCGTTGATGCGTATGTAAGCCTTGAAACTTAGGTAATAAAGAAGGATGAATGTTTAAAATTCTGCCTTGATATTCATCAATAAAAGAATTGCTTAGTACACGCATAAAACCTGCCAAAACAACTAACTTAGTGTTATAGACCTTTAGTGTTTTAACGAGTTCATTATCAAATGCCTCACGTGATCCGTAATTTTTATGCTCAATTACATGTGTTGGGATATTGGCTTGTTTTGCACGAAATAGACCATATGCATCAGGATTATTGCTAATTACACAAACGATTTTGGCATTGATATGACCTTGTTCAACATGATCGATAATGGATTGTAAGTTACTACCGCTTCCAGAAATTAAAACGGCAATAGTGCAGGATTTATCTGCCACGATAATTTAAAACAATAATATTTTAACTTTTGTAGACGTCTTTTTAATTTCGCCTATAATCTTTGCTTGATGATTTGCTTGTTGACTAATCCCTATGGCCTGATCTGCTTGATCATTTGGTAAGATAACAAGCATGCCTATTCCACAATTGAATACACGATACATCTCTTCATTATCCACTTGTCCTATTTTTTGTAGCCAATCAAAAATTACAGGTCGACTCCATGCCTTAAGATTTATGTTTGCAGTTAAACCGTCAGGAATAATTCGAGGTACATTCTCGAGTAAACCGCCGCCGGTGATATGACATAAGCCATGTATGTCGAGGTTTCTTATTAGCTCTAGTACAACACTTGAGTAAATTATGGTGGGAGTAAGTAATATTTCTCCTAATGTTTGCTTGCCCAGCTTTTCATTAAGTGAGGTTTCAGTAGTTTCAATAATTTTATTGACTAAGGAATAACCATTTGAATGAACGCCACTGGATGGAAGTCCTATTATCAAATCCCCTTCAGAAATGTCATTTCCATCAATTAAGTCTTTTTGGTCGACGACACCTACACAAAAGCCAGCTAAGTCGTATTCACCATTGTCATACATGCCCGGCATCTCTGCCGTTTCGCCACCAATCAGGGCGGCACCGGCTTGACGACAACCTTCGGAAATACCTTCTATCACCGTTTGAGCTTTCTCGACAGAGAGTTTTCCCGTCGCAAAGTAATCTAAGAAAAACAGTGGTTCCGCTCCTTGCACGATGACATCGTTCACACACATCGCAACCAAGTCTATGCCGATGGTGGAATGTTGATTCAAATTCTGCGCCAGGCGTAATTTTGTTCCTACGCCATCCGTGCCTGAGACGAGTACTGGCTGCTTATACTTATTTTGTTGGAGGGCAAAAAGTCCACCAAAGCCGCCAATACTAGAGAGGACTTCTGGGCGATGGGTGGAGCATATCGCTGGTTTGATCAAATCTATGAGCTTATTACCGCTATCGATATCGACGCCAGCATTCTTATAAGTTAGTCCCATTGTTATTAATCTATTTGAGGAGTTTTGTGTAACTAACTGAAAATACTAATTATAAGAGAATCTAAAATTCCAAGAAGACTAAATTGTGAGATATTCCATTGCTTCAGAATTTGGTTACTTATACCATCTGAATGCACACAATAATAATTATTTATAATGATACAGGATTTGTATTGTCTACCACGGAGGTAGTGAGGCATAACATGTCTTATTGGAAATTTATTCCTAATCTTATTACAGCCACACGTTTTGCCGCGGTGCCACTATTAGTGTGGTGGCTATTCGATGGGCAGTTCAATAATGCCTTATTGCTTTTTTTCCTCATGGGTCTATCTGATGCATTGGACGGTTATCTAGCCAAATCCTTTGGTTGGAAAACCACATTAGGCGCTTATATGGATCCAGCAGCAGACAAGGTCATGCTGATTTGTGCCTATGTCACATTAGGCGCGCTAAATCTTTTGCCACATTGGCTTGTGTTTGTTGTCATTCTCAGAGATGTTGCAATATTAGCAGGTGCACTTTCATATAACATTGCTACTCGTCGTTTAGAGATCCAGCCCACACTCATCAGCAAACTTAATACATTTATGCAAATTATATTGGTATTTGCAGTGATCTATAGTCAATTAAGTCCTCTGCCAACATTATTAATACAGATATCTATTGGGTTAACCGTTTTTACTACAGTCGCCAGCGGTTTGGATTATTTAATAGAAGAACGAACCAGACGCGCAGCAAGGCAATCTAGTAAGCAAGCATAGCCCGCATTAACTTTATTGCAAATTATTAAATGGCGACTTCTTGTTCGCAGTCTTCTCTACAATATTCACTTGATATTGCATTGCGACCATTTGCAACATTCGAGACCTTTGTTAATTCTGAGGATAATGAATTATTGTATGTGTTAAAAGAGTTAGCGCAGCCGACTATAGAACCGCGACAATATTTTCTTTGGGGGGCTTCTCAAACTGGCAAGTCACATTTATTGCAAGCGATATGTAATCAGTTCGCTTCAACAAATCAAAAAGCTGTTTACCTACCTTGTAAGGAGGTAGTAAATTTAAACTCGAATGTGCTGAATAATCTACACCAACTCGATATGATTTGTATAGATGACGTAGATCATGTGTTAGGAAATAAAGAGTGGGATCAAGCTCTATTCCAACTTATCAATGAACTTCGCGCAGCTAATAAAAGTTTGGTAATGACTGCAACTATCAATCCAAGCAATATAAAAAATTTATTACCCGATTTAGCATCTAGAATAGTATGGGGGCCAGTATATAAGTTAAATTACTTAAGAGATGAACATAAAGAAGCCGCTATAAAATTGCACGCGAAAGCACGTGGCTTTGAAGTTTCTTCAGAAGTATGTAGTTATTTACTCAAGCGCTATCCGCGTAATCTAAATAGACTTATAGAATTACTGGATCAACTTGATAAGCAGTCACTTTCTCATCAAAGAAAAGTGACGGTTCCATTTGTGAAATCGGTTTTAGGTAGTGCTTAAGTAACCTTAACTATTGATTGTATGCTTTGGCTAAATAACATCAAATAAGTTTAACTTGTAAACTTAGCAACTCTTTTGCCTAGTGCAAAACATAGCTTCTTTTCTGCTTCGCTGAGTTTGTTGCTGCTTTCGGGTCCGGCTAAATGACTAGGACCATACGGAGTCCCACCCGTGGTTGTAGTAAGTAATTCTTTTTCACGATAGGGTAGGCCCACAATTATCATGCCATGATGTAACAGGGGCAGCATCATCGAGATTAACGTGGTTTCCTGACCACCGTGTAAGCTTGAAGTGGACGTGAACACTCCCGCAGGCTTATCTGTGAGTGTACCGGATAACCATTCTGAACTGGTGCTGTCTAGAAAATATTTTAGCGGGGCAGCCATATTGCCAAAACGAGTGGGGCTACCCAATACAAGCCCATTGCACTCTTCTAGATCTGAATGCTCCACATAAGGATGCCCTTCATTTGGAATACTGTCTTCCACCGCTTCACAAGTTGCAGAAATTGAGGGTACGGTTCGAATGCGTGCATCAATTCCATCAACAGATTTAATACCACGGGCAACATGTTGTGCCATGTCTTTCGTTGCACCGTGTCGTGAATAATAGAGAACAAGAATAGTTGGCATTTTACAAAATCTCTAAAACGCTTTCGGGTGGCCTACCAATCGCTGCTTTTCCATTATGAATCACAATGGGCCGTTCGATTAAAATTGGATATTCAATCATGGCGTTTAATATTTCATCTTCAGTAGAGACTTTACTAAGCCCAGCTTCTTGATAGGCGGTCTCTTTTTTTCGTAATAGTCGATCAGCGGATATACCCAATTGTCTGAGGATATCTTTTAATTCAGATTTTGAAGGAACGTCATTTAGATATTCGATGACCTCCGGTTCGGAGCCTCTCTCATTTAGTAGCTTTAATGTCATGCGGCATTTAGAACATTTTGGATTGTAGTAGATAACCGTCTGATTATTATCCATGATGACTTTTTCTCCTTCCTTTTTCCGGTTATATTTACGTGTCATTATATTTCATCACAAGTCGTTTATCAGGGCTTGCTAACGTTAATTTGTATCACAAAGCATATGTTATCTAAATGAATGATAATTCTAACCGTTTCTGTATATGTTGTATCGTTTATGGCAGAGTCCAGGGAGTATTTTTTAGAGCCTCTACACGAAATCAAGCGCAGCAGCTTGGTATAGTTGGTCATGCTAAAAACCTGTCGGATGGTAGTGTAGAAGTAATTGCTTGTGGACAACTTGCAGCTTTAGATAAATTAAAAGAATGGCTACAAGAAGGTCCGAGTACCGCTCAAGTAACAAATATAGAATGTAAGCATATAGCGGAGCAAAACTTTTCAAATTTTCAAACATTATAATTATGCCTATATACGAATATGAGTGTGGAGCCTGTGGATATCGGTATGAAGCCTTGCAAAAAATCAATGAGCCATTGCTAGTAAATTGTCCAGAATGTGGAAAGTCTGCATTAAAGAAACTTGTTTCAGCAGCAGGGTTTAGGCTCAGTGGTTCAGGCTGGTATGAAACCGATTTTAAATCAGACGGTAAACGTAATTTAGCAACGCGTGATTCACAGAAAAAAAGTGACTCGAAAGAAGCCTCAAAAGATGCCAAGAAGAAGGACAAGAAAGACAGTGGTAAAAAAGCTGCTGCTGATAAAAAAAGTACAATGTCTAGTTCTAAGAAAGAGTCTAAAGACCCTTAGATTGCAGCTGAAGACTAGTAGTTTGCCTTTTATCTTATTCTACCTAAGACGTTCTATTGCAAGCATACTGGTCAAAAAGTACTATGCGCCGCTTACCTACATACATTTTCGATCACCTCTATAAATATTTTTAAGGGTTACCATGCGAACTCATTATTGTGGTCAGGTCACTGAAAAACTGATCGACCAAGAAATCTCAGTATGTGGGTGGGTAAACCGCAGGCGAGATCATGGTGGTGTAATTTTTATTGATCTGCGTGATCGATATGGAATTCTGCAAATCGTATTTGATCCGGACACACCAGAAATATTTCATGTTGCAGAACATATCCGTAATGAGTACGTATTACAGGTAAATGGTCGAGTTAGAACACGTCCTGATGGAACAATTAATCCGGATTTGTCAACAGGCCAAGTCGAAGTTCTCGCAAAGTCGCTGGATGTTTTAAATGAATCAGATACTCCACCGTTTCAATTAGATGATGAAGATGTACATGAAGAAAACCGACTTCGCTATCGATATGTCGATTTACGCCGCCCATTTATGCAAGAACGTATTCGAACTAAAGCAGAAGTTGCTCGTGTGGCGCGAAAATTTTTGGATAGTCATGGTTTTTTAGAAATTGAAACCCCAATCCTAACCAAGGCAACACCAGAAGGTGCACGAGATTACTTAGTACCTAGTCGCACACAGCCAGGTTCATTTTTTGCATTGCCGCAATCTCCTCAGTTATTTAAGCAACTGCTGATGATGAGTGGTTTTGATCGTTATTATCAAATTGTTCGTTGTTTTCGAGATGAAGATTTACGCGCAGATCGCCAACCTGAATTTACACAGTTAGATATTGAAACTTCATTTATGAATAAAGAAGAAATCATGTCAGTGATGGAGGACATGATTCATGATCTGTTTGAAAAAATTTGCAATGAATCACTTGAGAAACCATTTCCCAAGATAAGTTATGCAGATGCGATGTATCGATTTGGCACTGATAAACCTGATCTACGAATTCCACTTGAGTTTATCGATATCACAGAAATGATGAAAAATGTGGAGTTTAAAGTTTTCAGTGGGCCCGCCAATGATGAGTCTAGCCGTGTTGTAATGTTAAAAATTCCACAAGGTTCATCGATGACTCGAAAAGAAATCGATGATTACACTGAATTCGTCAGCCTATATGGCGCCAAGGGTTTGGCGTATATTAAATGTAATGATGTTTCTAACTTATCAGAAGGGCTGCAATCACCGATTCTTAAATTTTTGCCAGAAGATACAATTAAACAAATCATCAACCAGTCGAGTGTAGCAAATGGTGATTTGCTATTTTTTGGCGCTGATAAAAAAGATATTGTCAATGCAGCACTAGGAGCATTGCGAGTAAAATTGGGCCATGACTTAAATATGGTTGAACCTGCTTGGCGTCCGCTTTGGGTAGTGGAGTATCCTATGTTTGAGTGGGACCACGATACAAAACGCTGGTCTGCGTTGCATCACCCATTTACCTCACCAACATTTAAAAAACCTCAAGACCTAATTGATAATCCTGGTGTTGCATTATCTTTGGCTTACGACATAGTGTTAAATGGTGTAGAGGTCGGTGGGGGATCGGTGCGTATTCATAAACAAGACATGCAGAATGCAGTTTTTGAGGTGTTGCAAATTAATAAAAAAGAAGCACAACAAAAGTTTGGATTTTTATTGAAGGCATTACGTTATGGTGCACCACCGCATGGGGGTATTGCATTTGGTTTAGATCGATTGGTGATGCTAATGACAGGTAGCCAATCGATTCGTGATGTGATTCCTTTTCCAAAAACTCAAAATGCTACTTGTTTACTAACAGACGCACCGGCACAAGTGAATGAAGGACAATTAAAAGAGCTACATATTCGATTGCGAACTAAAGCTAAATAGTTAGTTTTGTATATTTCAATATGTTTTATCTTCTTCGATGATATTACGCATATCAAATACAGGAGGCTGCTCATCTAGATTGGAAGATGATGCAGAAGTTATTTTTTTCGCTTCTGCGGAGTTAGGGAATTGTTGCGCAAGTAAAAGTTTATAATTATTTGCCATTTGTGAATTGCCAATAGCTTCACTAATTTGTGCACCGAGCAAAAGTGTTTTCGGTGTTGGCCGAGCAATTTTTTCATAATGGTGTAAAAACTGTAGTGCATGTTCATATTGGTAATTAATGTATTGAATTTTAGCAAGTTGATACAATGGCACTGGTGACTTAGGATTAATTTTCAAGGCTTTTCTAAAATAATTACTTGCTTTGATAGAGTCAGGTATACCTAATACGCAAAGACCTGCATTGGTATACGCAACATCAGGTTGAGTGTTATTTTTATTTTTTGCTGCTGCTAAAAATATTTTTTCTGCCTCTAATGGTTTGTCATGTTTGCAAAGAAAGCTGCCATAATTATTTTGAGCGGCTGAGTGGCTTGGTTCAATAGATAATGCGCGTTTAAAGTAACGCTCGGCTAGCTCAGGTTGGTTATTTTTGTTGTAAATTAATCCTGCGACCGTATAGGCATCTGCTGAATTTGGGTTTACTTCTAGTGCTTGTCTTATAGAAATGAGTGCAGCATCTAATCTTCCAGCGTTCATATATTGCACACTTTGTTTTACATAGCCTTCAACTTGTCCAGGCGAATCAGGCTTTTTTGATGGTGTGCTTGAACATGAAGCAAGAATGAATATTGCAGTAAGTACACTAAGCCACAGTTGTATGTCGCAAGGAATTATTTTTCGCAATATCGAAATCATGATTTAAAATTATTAAGTTATTTGCCTTAATATGTGTAATCAAATGGTCAATTAGTTTGTTTTTTTTACAACACAAATTTGCTATATGGATTATAAACAGCCTGAATCAGTGTTAGTGGTAGTATACACGCAGAGCAGTGAGGTCTTGATGCTGCGTCGCAAGTATCCTAGTGACTTTTGGCAATCAGTAACGGGTAGTTTGGAGCGGGGAGAAAAGCCACTAGATGCGGCAATTCGTGAATTGCAAGAAGAAACAGGATTAGTAAATCAGAATATACTCGATTGCCATGTTTCACAAATTTTTGAAATTTACTCCATTTGGCGTGATCGTTATGAACCTGGTGTTACTCAGAATCTAGAACATGTATTTCGTTTACAATTGCCGGTAAAAGTCGATATCCAGCTTGACATTCGAGAGCATGAGGAGTTTCAGTGGCTACCTCGTATGCAAGCGGCCGAGTTAGCTTTTTCTTATACTAATCAAGAAGCTATTCTGCGCTGGGTGCCTGAGTAATTACATTTATGAGGTATATTCGATGCATGAAATAGTCGTCTGTACCCATGGAATTTGGATGAAAGGCTGGGTGATGAGGCCCCTGTCAAGATACTTAAGTGCTCATGGGCATGAATGTAAGCAATATTCTTATCACAGCGTGAGACGCACACCTAGAGAAAATGCGCTGTTGTTAGGAGAATTTGTTGACAAACTCGATGCCGATATCATCCATTTTGTAGCTCATAGTTTAGGTGGAATCATCTTGCTACATTATTTTCAATTATTTGACACGGCCAAGCCCGGTAGGGTTGTCATGCTAGGGACACCTTTGAGTGGCAGTGAAGTGGCGCGTTATGTATCTAGAATTAATTTCATAAAAACTAGCCTGTTAGGCGCAAGTGCTAAGACTTTACTTGGGAATGTACCCTCTTGGAAAGGCACTCGACCATTAGCCGTGTTTGCGGGTACTCGAGGTAGAGGCATAGGCCAGATGCTTGGCGCACCACTGGAACAGCCCCATGATGGTACGGTTGCCGTTTCCGAAACCAAAATTGATAATTGCACGCTTCATATTCAGGTACCATATAGTCATACCGGTATGCTATTGGCTAAATCTGTTGCCGCTTCAGTAGATGAGTTCCTGCGAACCGGAAATGTCACTTAAAATTTGGAAGTGCTAAAATATCGCTATTGATCTAGTAGAGGAGATTCAATGGCTGGTCATAGTAAATGGGCCAATATTCAACATCGCAAAAAAGCGCAGGATGCCAAGCGCGGAAAATTATTCACCAGACTAATTCGTGAAATTACGGTCGCCGCCCGAATGGGGGGCTCCGACATAAATGCCAATGCGCGCTTGCGCTTAGCGGTGGATAAAGGTCTATCAGCCAATATGCCGAAGGACACCGTGGAACGTGCCATAAAGCGTGGCGCAGGTGAGCTTGATGGTGAAAACTACGAAGAAGTGCAATACGAAGGCTATGGTCCCGGTGGTGCTGCAGTATTAGTGGACTGTATGACAGATAACCGTAATCGCACAGTTGCGGAAATTCGACATGCATTTGCTAAATACAATGGCAATCTAGGCACATCGGGTTCGGTGGCTTATTTGTTTTTTAGTGCCGGTGTGATTCAGTTCCCTCCAGGAACAGATGAAGATGCTGTGATGGAAATTGCATTAGAGTCCGGTGCCGAAGATGTGGTTAATGGCGATGATGACAGTCTCGAAGTGATTACTTCACCTGAAAATTTTATCACTGTAAAAGAAGCACTCCTAGCATCAGATTTATCACCCGAAAATGCTGAAGTCACGATGCGTGCCAACACCACCGCGTCTTTATCAACTAAAGATGGTGAAACGATGTTGCGCCTATTAGATGCACTAGATGAACTTGATGATGTGCAAAATGTTTATTCTAATGCTGATATACCGGATTCGGTGTTTGAGGCTGTGGCGTAAATAGCCGATTGAGTTCAATGTTATCTGTAAAAAAATTTGATGCCATTCGAATACTTGGGATTGATCCAGGATTACAAATAACCGGTTTTGGTGTTATTGAGAGTGATGGTAGAAGCAGTCGTTATATTCACAGTGGCAATATTCGCGTTAAAAGTATTAAAGGTGGTGTAGGAATGCCACAGAGATTAGGTTTAATTTTTCGTAAATTAACTGAAGTCATCACACAATACCAACCAGATGAAATTGCAGTAGAAGAAGTATTTATTTCACGCAATGCCTCATCTGCGCTCAAACTTGGTCATGCACGTGGTGCAGCGATAAGTGCAGCAGTGCAGACCCACATACCTGTAAGTGAATATAGTGCGCGATCTGTTAAACAAGCTGTAGTTGGCAATGGGGCAGCGAATAAAGAACAAATTCAACATATGGTACTTCGCTTGTTGGCATTGCGCGGGGCACTGCAAACAGATGAAGCAGATGCTTTGGCCGTGTCTTTATGTCATGCACATACATCTTTATTGATGGGTAACCAACGAACTTCCATCGTCAGGAGCTATGTATGATTGGTTGCTTACAAGGAGAAATCATAGAAAAACAACCCCCACATCTTTTGGTCGATGTAAGAGGTGTTGGATATGAATTAGAAGCTCCGATGTCTACGTTTTATGAGTTACCGGATTGCGGTGAAAGCGTCATGCTTTATACGCATTTACTAGTACGCGATGATGCACATACCTTATATGCATTTAAACACGTTCAAGATCGGAGCCTGTTTCGAAATTTATTAAAAGTTAATGGTGTAGGTGCCAAAATGGCATTGGCCATTCTTTCGGGGATGGATGTCCGTGCGTTTACGGATTGCATTCATAATGGTGATGCAGATGCATTGATACGACTTCCGGGCGTAGGCCGAAAAACAGCTGAACGACTGATAATCGATATGCGAGATCGGTTGGATAAAGCTTCCACAATCAATTCTGTAAGCAATAGTAAGAATGGAGGCCAGCGCCAGCATAGTCCTATTGAAGATGCGGTGTCGGCACTTATTTCATTAGGTTACAAACCGAATGATGCAAGTTGTATGGTAAGTAAAGTCGATACACAAAACCAAAACAGCGAAAATATCATTCGCTTAGCGTTAAAGTCCAGTCTGTCATGAAAGGATTATCGGGGGTATAAGTTAGATGTCAGATATTGAAGCTTCTCGCGTCGTTGACACGCGCGCAGAAAAAGATGAAATGGCTGCAGATAATGCGATTCGGCCGCGCAGCCTAAATGAATATATTGGACAGACACAAGTTCGCGAGCAGATGGAGATTTTTATCTCTGCTGCGAGACAACGTAGTGAAGCATTAGATCATGTTTTAATTTTTGGTCCGCCGGGATTAGGCAAAACTACGCTATCACATATCGTGGCCAATGAATTGCAAGTAAATCTGCGTCACACCTCAGGCCCAGTTTTAGAGCGTCCGGGAGATTTGGCAGCGATGCTTACTAACCTTGAACCCAATGATGTGTTATTTGTGGATGAGATACATCGACTCAGTCCTGTCGTAGAAGAGGTGTTATACCCAGCCATGGAAGACTTTCAACTTGACATCATGATTGGTGAAGGGCCTGCTGCAAGATCGATTAAACTAGATTTACCACCGTTTACATTAGTGGGGGCGACTACGCGTGCTGGGTTACTTACTTCACCCTTGCGAGATCGCTTTGGTATTGTGCAACGCCTCGAGTTTTATACAACGGAAGAATTATCAGTTATCGTGCATCGCTCTGCAAAGATACTTAAGGTTCAAATTAATGATGAAGGCGCTCAACAAATTGCCCTACGTTCACGCGGCACCCCTAGAATCGCAAACCGTTTATTACGACGTGTGCGGGATTATGCGCAAGTTAAATCCAACGGAGTAATTTCAAGTGACAATGCTAGCTTAGCCTTAGATATGCTAAGCGTTGATGAACATGGTTTTGATAATATGGATCGACGATTACTTCTCGCCGTAATTGAAAAGTTTGAGGGAGGTCCTGTTGGTGTAGAAAGTCTTGCAGCTGCCATTGGAGAAGAACGCGGTACGATTGAAGATGTAATTGAGCCATACCTCATTCTAAAAGGATTTATGATGCGCACTCCACGTGGTCGTGTAGCAACCGGCAACGCCTATCGTCACTTTGGGATAAAAATTCCTCAGCACAATTTAGGTAAATCACTGGAAATTGATCCTAATTCGGATTTATTTTCGAAAACAACACAGTGATTCAAATAATTATTCATTACTAATTGAAGTTAAGCATTCACAAATGAAGCCTTATGTTTGGCATGCGCGGGTATATTATGAAGATACCGATGCCGGAGGCGTGGTGTACTATGCTAATTACTTAAAATTTATGGAGCGTGCGCGTACAGAATGGCTACGTTCACTTGGGATCGAACAAGATAAGTTAGCACAAAACTTGAACGTATTGTTTGCCGTGCGGTCTGTAAATATAAAATATCAACAGCCTGCGAAATTTAATGATTCATTAACAGTTACCGTTGAACCATTTGCACTAAAACCTGCCAGTGTTTCATTCAAACAAGCCATCATGAAACAAAGCAAAGAAACGAATGTGCTTACAACTGGAGAAATTAATGTTGTCTGCTTGCGTGTAAATGACTTTTCACCTCAATCCATTCCAAAAAATTTGTTCAAGGAGATAAAAAGTGCATGTTGATACAAGTATTTTAGGCTTAATCGGCAATGCAAGTATGCTGGTGCAGCTGGTCATGCTATTACTCCTCGTTGCATCTGTTATTTCTTGGACTATGATTGTAAGCAAATGGAAAATTATTAAAGATGCACGTAATGAAGCAGATAAATTTGAAGATAAATTTTGGTCAGGTACAGATTTAGCCTCGCTGTACGAAAAAGTAAGGTTGAAAAGAGATCCTGCGGGAATGGAACATATTTTTGCTGCAGGATTTAAAGAATATGTGCGCTTACATCGACAACACAGAGTTTCACCAATTGCCATCGCAGATACTGCATTGCGTTCGATGAAGGTCACCCTATCGCGTGAAGTGGAAGTGTTGGAGCATTATCTTTCTTTTCTTGCAACAGTAGGTTCAACATCTCCCTACATTGGATTGTTTGGCACTGTATGGGGCATTATGAATTCATTTCGTGCCTTAAGTGATGTACAGCAAGCTACACTCTCCGCAGTAGCACCCGGAATTGCCGAAGCCTTAATCGCAACTGCGATGGGATTGTTTGCAGCAATTCCTGCGGTGATTGCCTATAACCGCTATTCCACAGATGTAGAACGAATAGTCATCCGCTTTGATAATTTTGTAGAAGAATTCACTGCCTTATTACAAAGACAAGCATTGACCAAGGATATGGAAATGCAGGAAACAGCTTAAAATCATGGCTTATACTGGAATTCGTCGACGCAAACGTATGTCTGAGATCAATGTCGTGCCCTATATCGACGTCACCCTTGTTCTGCTGGTGATATTTATGGTGACTGCACCATTATTCCACCAAGGTGTAGAGGTGGAGTTGCCTAGTGCTCCGGCAGAACCGCTTGCTAAAACTGATGAAAATCAAGAACCTTTGATAGTTTCTGTTAATCAAACGGGACAAGTATTTGTAAACAAGGCAGATTCACCTAAAGATCCTATACCAGATGACCTATTTAGAAACCAAATTAGAGAAATTCTATCTAAGGACCAAGGTAACCCTATCTATGTACGTGGGGATAAGAATGTTGATTATGGCCGAGTCGTGACAGTGATGGTAATGCTACAAGATGCGGGCGCCGATAATGTAGGGCTGATTACGGACCCAATTCCTGAAGAGTTTGATAACTAGCGAAGCATGGCAAAGTTCAAGCGACATTTACCAATGTCGGTCACAATTGCAATAATCATTCATGTGGCTGCGGTCGTGTTGCTTGTAGTTGGCTATCAAATGAAACGGGAACACTTGCCAAGTCCCGAGACAACAATTAATACTGTTAAGGCAAAAGTTATAAATTCTGAAAAACTTGCTGAAAATAAAAAAAACAAAGAAGAGGAGGTAAAGCGTAAGGAATTAGAACAGCAAAGAAAACTTGCTGAACAAGAAAGGCTTAAACAAGAAAAGTTAAAACAAGAAGAGGAAAAAAAGCAACTTGAAGCTGAGCTTGCAGCTGAAAAGAAGAAAGCTCAGGAAGCACAACAAAGAGCGGAACAAGAACGGGAAAAAGCTGAAGAAGCTAAAAGGCAAGCGGAACTTGAAAAGAAAAGAATTGAAGATAAAGCAAAAAAACAAGTGGAGCTCGAAAAGAAACGGGTTGAAGAAGAAGCGAAAAGAAAAGCTGAAGAGCAAAGATTAGTTGAATTAAAAAATGCTGAAGAAGAAGCGAAAAGAAAAGCTGAAGAGAAAAAACGTAAGGCCGAAGAAGCTAAAAAGCTAGCCGAAGAAAAGAAACGTAAAGAACAAGAGAAACTGGCGGCGGAACAAGCCGCAGAACAGCAACGCTTAGCAAAAGTTTTAGAACAGGAAGAAGCAGAAATAAGAGCGGCAGAATTAGAAGCTCAACGCGCAGCGAAATCACGTGAGACGAGTAGATTAATCGCTCAATATCAAGATGCAATACGCAGTAGAATACAAAGTCGTTGGCGTAAACCGTTAAATGATCAGCCTAACGCGTGGTGTAAGGTCTATGTTCGACAAGCACCAGGAGGATATGTAGAGAATGTAGTAGTTGAAGAATGCACTGGCGACGAAGCCTTTCGCCGTTCTGTAGAAGAAGCTGTATGGAAATCAGATCCTTTGCCGTCGCCACCGTCACCAGAGCTATTTGATCGAGAGTTACGTTTTAAATTTATTCCGGAGATTTAATGAAGAATTTGTTGAAAATATTAAGTTTTGCTGTTTTTTTGTTAATTGTACAAAGCACACATGCAATATTAGAAATCGAAATTACTCAAGGTATTGAAGGTGCCTTACCTATCGCTATTGTTGCTTTTGCGGGAGATGTGTATACCGCTCCAGAGGCGGTAGAAAACATTGTTCGAAGTGATTTACGACGCAGTGGTTTTTTTGATGTGTTAGAAAAACAACGCTTTCCACAAATTATTACAGACCCATCACAATTAAACTATAAAACATGGAGAGATACAGGAGTAGAGAGTTTATTGCTCGGTAAAGTTACCAAGGCAGGGGGAGACCAATATCGTGTTGAGTTCCAACTATACGATTTAATCAGACAAAAAAGAATTATAGGAAATGTAATTCCTGCGAGCAGTAAAGACGTACGTAAAGTAGGTCATAAAATTAGTGATGTTGTGTTTGAAAAGCTTACCGGAATCCGCGGTGCATTTAGTACGCGCATTGCATATATAAGCACTGTGAACAAAAACACAGCTAATCAAAAATTTGTTCTACAGATTGCTGATGCAGACGGACACAATGCAAGAACTGTTTTTTCGTCCAATAAACAATTAATGTCACCAACTTGGTCCCCAGATGGTACGCGCTTAGCCTATGTATCATTTGAAGGTGATAATTCTGCAATTTATGTTCAAGATATCATTCAAGGTACACGCGCCAGAGTTTCGGCTCGAGCAGGAATCAATAGCGCACCAGCATGGTCCCCAAACGGCCGCTTTCTGGCCCTCACTCTTTCAGCAGGCGGCAGCCCGGATATCTATCTCATGGATACAGGAACACGAAATTTAAAACGCCTTACAAGTGGGTCTTCGATAGATACAGAGCCCTGTTGGATGCCAGACGGTAAATCGTTATTATTTACTTCAGATCGCAGTGGTGGGCCTCAAGTTTATGAAATATCGATAAATGGTGGTAAAGCAAACCGCATTACCTTTGAAGGTACATATAATGCGGCACCGGACATCTCACCTGATGGTCGTTTTCTTACTTTGGTAAATAATAGTGGCAACGGCTTTCGCATTGCGGTCATGGACATGCAAAATAAAGCCATGCGCGTTATAACTAATGGCAGTCTGGATGAAGGACCTAGTTATGCACCCAATGGGAGTATGATTATTTATGCGACCGCGGAACAAGGTCGAGGAGTATTAGCTGCAGTGAGTGCAGATGGAAGGGTGAAACAGAAGCTACGATTAACCGAGGGTGATGTGCGTGAACCAGCATGGTCACCGTTTCGTTATTAACATTGATGACTAAATAGAGGAGAAATGAGGTATGACTAAACAACTATTCTATACATTATTTGTAAGTTTATTTTTAATTCTGAGTGCCTGCAGTACTAGTACAAAAGAAGTACCGGGTGATGTGATAAGTGATGATTATGAAGGTGATGTCGCGTTGGGCGATGGTTCACAGACAAGTGGTCTTGAAGGTGAAGGTGATTTGTCAATGGGAACGCTCGGCGATGGCAGTCTCGGATCCGGAAACGTGATTTATTTCGATTACAACAGCAGTCAAATTCGTGATGATTCATTACCTTTAATTGCATCAGCAGCTGAATCTTTAGCTACAAATCCTACGATGCAAATGCGCTTAGAGGGGCATGCGGACGAGCGTGGCACACGCGAATACAATCTTGCTTTAGGCGAACGTCGTGCACAATCTGTGCGAGAATTGATTATGTTGCAAGGTGCAAGCGGCAACCAGATTGATATCGTCAGCTATGGTGAAGAAAAACCTGCAGTTGTTGGTTCTGGTGAAGAGTCTTGGCAACAAAATAGAAGAGTAGAATTGGTTTACTAGTTAGTAACGTTAAACAATAGTGAGAATATTTAGGGATAAGTATGATTAAGCTGTTAGTAGCAGTCGCTTTAATGCTGGTGTCTACCATTGTTGTTGCAGACAAGGCTACGGATGCTAAAGTCAATGCGTTAGATGCAAGGATGCAACGCATTGAACGAGTTGTGGATAATCAAGCATTGCTGAATATGGCTCAACGCATAGAGGCCTTGCAGCGTGAAGTGCAAGAGCTTCGCGGTGAAAATGAACGACTAGTACATGAAATTAACACCCTTAAAATACGCCAACGTGAACAATATTTGGATATTGATCGTCGCTTACAATCTTCAACTAGTGTTCCAGGTACTGCAAGCATCCCTGCTAGTAGTGGAGTATCAGTAACTAACACTGAGGGTATGCAAAGCCAAGATGTTACTCAAAGTCCACCTACATCTCTACCACCTTCAGCGACTTCCACTTCTTCACAAATAGAAACAACAACATCGGGTACTACTGTCGCGACTGTAGCATCAAGTGATGTTGCACAAGATTATAAAAATGCATTTACTTTGTTAAAACAAGGTAAATATGACGACTCGATTGTTGCTTTTGGGTCTTTTTTGCAAACCCATCCGGATAGCAAGTATGCCGCCAATGCACAATATTGGCTTGCAGAAGCTAATTATGTGTCCAAGCGCTATCCGCAAGCCTTATCGGAATTTTCAAAAGTTGTAAATAAATATCCTGCAAGTTCAAAAGTGGCAGATGCAAGATTAAAGCTTGGATTTACGCATTATGAACTGGGGCAATACGAAGAAGCACGAGTAGAACTGACTCGATTACGCGCACAATTTCCAAATTCAACTGTAGCGAGTCTAGCTCAACAACGGCTTGAACGGATGTCTCGAGAAGGTCACTAGTAAATAATGACAGCCACGATCACACCACTGGGTATTGAGCCTCAATTACAAAGACTTCGAATCACAGAAATTTTTTCCTCCATTCAAGGGGAGTCCACAACAATAGGTATTCCTACTGTATTTATCCGATTAATGGGTTGTCCATTACGTTGTCAATACTGTGATACTACTTATGCATTTACTGGTGGTAAGTGGATGGTTCTTGCCGACATCGAATCTAAAGTTGCAGATTTCAATCTTAAACATGTCACTGTTACTGGCGGAGAGCCACTCGCGCAAAAAACATGTTTATCCTTATTATCAAATCTCTGTGATCAAAATTATGCAGTGTCATTAGAAACTAGTGGCGCTTTAGATGTAAGTCAGGTAGATCCGCGTGTAGTTAAAATAATGGATATCAAAACCCCTGCATCGGGTGAGGCTAAAAAGAATAAATGGGAAAATGTGAATTATCTGCGTGAACAGGATCAAGTAAAATTTGTGATATGCAATCAATCAGACTATGTCTGGGCTAAAAACATCATTCAAGAATATCGATTAACTCATCGCTGTGAGGTTTTGTTTTCTCCAAGTTTTGATGAACTTGAACCAAAGCAACTTGCTGAATGGATTGTAAAAGACCGTCTCAATGTTCGTTTTCAATTACAGCTCCATAAAGTGCTTTGGGGTAATGAACCTGGTCATTGATTGTCTCTGGATTTGAGTTGATTGTCTTCGAATAAAAAAGCTATTGTACTACTTTCAGGAGGCCTTGATTCCACCACCACACTAGCTATAGCACAATCTAAAGGCTATACATGTTATGCATTAAGTTTTCGGTATGGTCAACGCCATAGCATAGAGCTTGCAGCCGCAAAAAAAGTCGCGCAGGCATTAAAAGTAGTTGAGCATAAGATCTTTGATATTGATCTTTCTGTTTTCAAAGGTTCGGCACTCACAGATGACAACATAGATATTCCTAAAAGTTCAGCGGCAGGGATACCCGTTACTTACGTTCCTGCACGCAATACGGTTTTTTTATCAATATCCTTAGCATGGGCAGAGGTGTTGCATATTCAAGATTTATTTATTGGTGTCAATGCAGTGGATTATTCGGGTTACCCAGATTGTCGGCCTGAATATATAAAGGCTTACCAATACATGGCTAACCTAGCTACTAAGGCTGGCGTTGAAGGGCAAAAACTAGTGATACATACCCCACTAATTTCACTTTCAAAGGCGGAGATTATTAAGTTTGGCAATGATTTAGGAGTCGATTATTCGCTCACTGTTTCGTGTTATTCGGCGGATGAGCAAGGCCGTGCCTGTGGAATGTGTGATTCGTGCCGGTTTCGTAAACAAGGATTTATCGATGCAGGAATTGCGGATCCAACATTATATATATAAGTTTATGTACTCAAATTTGGATAGGTACCTACGTAGAGCTTTATAATTATTTGATGTACGATAGCGCGCCGCGTGGGTCGTTAGCTCAGCTGGTAGAGCACCGGGCTTTTAACCCGATGGTCATAGGTTCGAATCCTATACGACCCACCATTTAATTTTTATCTGATTTTTGTGTAGCTACGCTACGATTAATTCGCATGTACTATTCCACACGCACGTGTGGTTCGACAAAATCGCCGTACGATCTTCATGGATGTAGGAAGTGCAAATTATGCAGGAGCAATTATCTGTTCGATTTTGAACATCGTCACAAAATGACAATGGCCCGAAGGGTGAAGGACAGGATTTCCGCAATAATCTTATACAACCCACCAATTGTTCTCTAAAACTAGAAAGTTTTTTATTAAATTAGAATTAGCCAAAAAAAGATTAATTTTTGAGAAGTAACTCTGTGGCGAATAAAAAAGCCCCGCTAATCGGAGCTTATTTATTTAAAATAGCAGAGTGTGCTTACCGATGTTGTTCCAGTTCTCTATGGTGGAAACTATCTGCCCGATAAAAGTGCCAACTCATATAAATTAAGATTGCACCCACCATTCCAACAAAAATAAGCAACGTATAAAGATCGGCCATGTTCAACTCCTTAAGTGCCAACTAGTAGTCTCCGTCCAACGCTCAAAATATTGGATTACAGTTTTGAAGGATAAACCCCATAAAATTTAAGGTATATATGTAGTTCTTACCAGTACTTTTTAAGTTAGATCAAGGCATTCGCTACATATCAACATCAAGACTCTAAACTGAAATATCGAGTACGTCACAGTTTGACCTTTTATTGTTTAATTTTCACTAAAATTTTAAGAGATTCGGCCGAAATCTTAATGCGGAATAGTACGCATTTGGAAATTTCAAATTACAAGGAAGTTAGGTCATGGCGATTTTTGACATATTTAAACAATGGGTTGGAGGAGCAACTGAAAAGATCCAACCTAGTGAAGAAAAAATATTAGAAGAGCATAATCAAG
>JBFGJY010000011.1:0-54442 GCA_041576975.1 Gammaproteobacteria bacterium
ATAAGCAGCCGTAATTCCTATAGCAGGCGCGCCTCGAACTACCATATCTTTTATGGCTTCAATGACCTCTGCAACCAAGTAGCACTCGATGAATTGAATTTCATTCGGAAGCTTGCGCTGGTCAAGTAACACAAGATGATTGTCTCGCCATGATATGGCTTGATCGGCCAATGAAGTCATAAACCTATAGTAATGTGGTCCCGGCTAACGTATAAAAACTTTTTCATGTATTACATTTGAGCTATGTATTCAATAATATTGCTTCAACTACTACAGTCATAGCAAAATCCAGCCACAGTTTAATAAATGAATTTATCCATCTGCTAGCAGGAACCTATTAGCCCCATTTCAAGTAAATGAAACTACCTATCTGTCTGTAGGAAACTAAATGCCACATGTCCAAAGCCTCATCCATGGGAAACATATCATTCCTATGGATAAAAAAAAGCAACCATTAATTGATTTCAGCATTGCGGTGCAAGACGGTCGCATCTTGGATATCTTGCCCTGTGCTGAGGCAAAACATAAATACTCTTGTGACTCAAGTTATGTATATGATCATCACATTATCATACCTGGGTTAATCAACACGCATACACATGCAGCTATGACATTATTTCGTGGCTTGGCAAATGATCTGCATCTAATGGAGTGGTTACAAAATCATATATGGCCGGCCGAACAAAAATGGGTAAATAATGAATTTGTACAAATTGGTACACAACTGGCGATCGCTGAAATGATTCGCGGTGGTGTCACATGCTTTAATGATATGTATTTCTTCGGTGAAACTACTGCAAAAGTTGCAGCAAAAGCTGGCATCCGTGCGCATATAGGTATGATTCTCCTCGACTTCCCCACACAATATGCTCATGATCCAGATGAATACCTCTCAAAAGGTCTCGTGATACATGATCAATACAAAACACACCCATTAGTAAATTGCACTTTTGCACCCCATGCTCCATACACTGTGTCTGATGCTCCACTAGAACGTGTTGCTATACTGGCAAATGAGCTCGAATTACCTGTTCATATTCATCTACATGAAACTGAAGATGAAATTGCAAAAAGCATTAAGCAATATCATATACGGCCATTGCAGCGTCTAAGCAAACTTGGGTTAGTCAATAGCAGCTTAATTGCAGTGCATATGACACAACTTCAAGATGATGAAATTGAATTATTAGCTGAAGCTAAAGTGAACGTAGTACACTGCCCGGAGTCTAATTTAAAATTGGCCAGTGGATTTTGCCCTGTGCAACTACTTATGGACAAACATATCAATGTAGCACTCGGTACGGATAGCTGTGCCAGCAATGATGATCTTGATGTATTGGGCGAAATACATACCGCAGCGCTAATAGCGAAAGGTATCGCTCATGACGCAACCGCGCTTCCTGCTTATCAATCCCTGCGTTGCGCAACGATAAATGCAGCAACGGCATTAGGTATAGATAAGGAAACGGGATCATTAGAAGTAGGAAAATCTGCAGATATGGCCATCATTGATATCGACTCGCTTGAGGCACAGCCTATTTATGATCCAATTGGTCACCTGGTATACGCAACACAGCGCCATCAGGTCTCCGATGTCTGGGTTGCAGGAAAACAGCTATTACATAACAGGCAACTGAAGACTCTAGACCAGGATGAAATATTAATTAAAACACAAGAGTGGAATAACAAAATTCTAAATAATGAAATTACAAACTAGTAACTTATAAATAAGTGTAGAGTACATCTTGCTGATTAATTTTTATTTAGATACAAATTCATTTTATACAGTTTCCTATGTCAGCTACCAACGCCAATGTCGATGAAAACGAATTAGCAAAGTTTGAGGCACTTGCTTATCGTTGGTGGGATAAGGAAAGTGAATTCAAGCCATTGCATGACATCAATCCCTTACGCTTGAATTTTATCGATGAAAACGCGGGACTCAAGGGGAAAAAAGTCCTCGATATAGGTTGCGGCGGTGGTATCTTATCTGAATCGATGGTTAAAAGGGGTGCTCAAGTTAAAGGTATTGACCTTGGCGAAGCCCCTCTCGCCGTGGCAAAAATTCATGCTAAAGAACAAAACCTAAACATAGAATACCAAGCAATTTCCGCTGAGACATTAGCGACTCAAGAGCCGGCGTCGTTTGACATCATTACCTGCATGGAAATGCTCGAACATGTCCCAAACCCTGCTGCAATTGTCGAAGCTTGTGCAAAATTAGCAAAATCAGATGGTCATATATTTTTCTCGACTATAAATCGCAATCCAAAGTCTTTTTTATTCGCAATTATAGGCGCGGAATATATTCTAAGCCTTCTACCTAAAGGTACTCACGAATTCGAAAAATTAATACGTCCGTCCGAGCTCGACCGTTGGATTCGTCATGCTTCTATGCACACATATGAAATCATTGGTATGACCTACAACCCTTTTAACAAATCCTACAAATTATCTGCAGATACTAGTGTGAATTACATCATTCACGCCAGAAAATAATTGACCTGAAATATTGATTCTCTATGAGTAGCTCATCTCAAGTTCGAGCAATATTATTTGATTTAGATGGCACCCTTGCCGATACCTCTCCTGATTTGACAGATGCGCTCAATGAATTATTAACTCAATATGGTAAAGACACGCTTGATTATGAACTTGTGCGTAAACATACCTCTCGCGGCAGTGTCGCAATGATAGAGTTAGGGTTTGGTGAAACTCTCGAAGAAAAATATGGCATGCAACTACGCGATGAATTCTGGCAGATATATGCCAGTATGCTCTGTAATAAAACTACATTATTTCCTGGCGTACCCGCATTGCTAGATTTTTTAGATCAATCCAATATACCTTGGGGTATCGTAACTAATAAACCGGGAAGACTGGCTGAACCTTTAGTACAAAAACTAGATATCGCATTTCGTGCAATCTGCCTGGTCAGTGGCGACACTCTCTCTCGAAGTAAACCAAGCCCCGATCAGCTGCATCACGCAGCAAGCATTTTAGGCATTGGAGAGACCTACTGTTTATATATGGGCGATGACCCACGCGATGTACAAGCTGGCAAGGCAGCGGAAATGAAAACTGCTGTAGCTGCGTATGGCTATATTCAAGATAATCAAGATCCGCATGCTTGGGGCGCTGATGTAGTTTTTGAAAATGCTCTTGAACTTAAGAATTGGCTTTTTACCCATAACTGATCAAAAATGTAAAAAATGATCAGTATTGAACTACAAAACGCTTGGCAATTTATTTTACTTTGCACAAGCTTATGCCTACTAAGTGCTGCATTAGGAGCACTCATCATGCGTCATCGCGCACATAAAGCATGCGAACAACTTGAAATCAATACGCAGAAATTATCTATGCAACTCGAGCTCGAAAAAGAGCGCTACTTAGAAAAAATTGAAGCTATTGAAGACTCACGTCAACAATTGGAACAATCATTTTCAGTATTATCGCAACAAGCATTACAATCAAATAATGAAAATTTTCTATTGTTAGCAAAAGAAAAACTCTCACAATATCAAATTCGAGCAGAGGCTAATTTTGAGAAAAAAGAAAAAGCCATCGAGACACTTTTAGAACCTATAAATAAAGCACTAAAACAAACTGAATCACAGATACAAGCGATTGAAAAAGAACGCAAGGAATCATTTGGTTCATTATCGCAACATTTAAAATTAATGAATGAAACTCAAACAAGTCTGCGATTAGAAACACAAAACCTTGTACAGGCATTACGTCGACCAGAGGTGCGAGGACAATGGGGAGAGTTAACATTAAAAAGGATCGCTGAGCTTGCAGGCATGGTTAACCATTGCGACTTTTACGAACAACAACAAAGTGAAATCGGCGACAGTCGAATGCGCCCAGATATGATTGTTCGCATGCCTGATCAACGCGAATTGATCGTAGATGCCAAAACACCTTTAGACGCTTACCTTAATGCCACTCAAACCAATGACGGAAATATTCGTGCAAATGCCTTAAGAAAGCATGCACGTAATGTCCGTGAGCGGATGCGAGAACTTTCTAGCAAGGCCTATTGGAACCAGTTCAAACATTCGCCAGATTTTGTTGTATTATTTATTCCAGGTGAACAATTTCTCTCTGCTGCCTTGGAACAAGATCCTCAGCTTCTAGAAGATGCCCTTAAAAATAAAGTCATATTATCCACTCCAACAAGTATCATCGCATTACTTCGAGCCGTTGCATTTGGTTGGCGACAGCTTTCAGTGGTAGAAAATGCCGATAAAATTCGTGAGCTTGGTGAGGACCTCTATAATCGATTGGCGACATTTGCTGAGCATTTACAAAGATTAGGCAAACATCTAGATGCAAGTGTAGAGCAATTTAACAAAGCAACAGGCTCATTGGATCGCCAAGTTCTACCTGGCGCAAGAAAATTCAAAGAACTAGGAATAGAGCAGAAAAAACCCATTCCAGATATAAAAATGGTAGAAAATACGCCAAAATTTATTATAAATCATAGCCTTAAAACCAAAAACAAAATTGACATTTAGTTAGATTAGACTAGAAAATATAACCCACTTAACAGAATTATAGGTATCACTGACACATAATTCGTTTCCATCCTTATCTTATAAAATAATAAAGCAATATTTATGTCTAACGTCGCAAAGAAAATTAGCCCCAACGTCGTATATCACTCAGCTACAGTAACTCGACCCAGGCGTGAAAAATTATTAGGCCATCATGGATCCGTCCTATGGTTCAGTGGATTATCAGGCGCTGGGAAATCTACCTTGGCACATTCAGTTGAGGAAGAGCTTCATAATAGAGGATGCCTAACCTATGTATTTGATGGTGATAATGTTAGACATGGTTTATGTGGTGACCTTGGCTTTTCTCTAGAAGATAGAAAAGAAAATCTCCGCCGTATATCTGAAATGTGTAAGCTCACAGCGGATGCGGGCATCATAGCTTTTACCGCCTTCATCTCGCCGGTAAAGGAAGATCGCCAGAACGCAAGAGCACTGATCGGAGACGAGGACTTTATTGAGATTTATTGTAAATGCCCATTAGAAGTTTGTGAGGAAAGAGATGTAAAAGGGCTTTACAAAAAAGCCAGGGCTGGCTTGATATCCGACTTCACTGGTATTTCATCTCCTTACGAAGAACCAGAAAATGCAGACTTAATCGTAGACACAGCATCCAATTCTTTAGAAGAATGCACAGATCAAGTACTAGGCTATTTATTTAGGAGAGGAGTATTTTTATTTTCAACAAAGTAAATACATTATATTTTGTATACGTAGCTTATTTGGCTTTTTTACTTTAACTTAGCAACTTTCCAGGCTATCTAGAAAAAATCTCTATTAGATGCTCACTTAATGCATCCGCCGCAGAAAAATCTTCAAAACTTAAGCGACTATCTGCCACATAATAACCTGTTGAAAGATAAATTCGTTGTAATCACTGGCGCAACAGATGGAATTGGTAGAGCCTTATCATTATCTTGTTGTGCATATGGAGCTCGAATCTTATTACTAGCAAGAAATGAGCATAAACTGAATTCTCTTTTACAAGAATTGTCACAACTTTCAAAGCATACCCACCAACTATATGTAATGGACCTCGCCACTGCGGGAGAGATAGACTACATAAAATTTGCTGAATATATTAATAATCAGGATACACCTATAGATTCGCTTGTTCTTAATGCCGGACACATCGAGGCATTACAAGGGTTAAGAAATTATCAGCTTGATATCTGGTTGCGCACCATCACTATCAATCAGCATGCGCCATTTATGCTGACACGATGTTGTATTCCATCACTTGAATTATCTACTGATCCCACCATTGTATTTTCAACACATGATTGTACCAAGGCCTATTGGGGAGCTTATGGCGTAGCAAAGTCTGCGCAACTGGGTATGATGAAGATCCTTGCAGATGAACTTGATGGTGACAAGCCCATTCGCGTCAATGCTGTGGACCCTTCCCCTGTCCGCACAAAGCTAAGAACGACTAATTACCCCGGTATAAACCCACAATCCTTCTGTCCACCGGACGATGTGGTGGCACCCTATCTATATTTCATAGGGCCTGACAGTAAGGGAGTTACAGGTGTAAATTACAAAATTAATCCAGACTTTTGCGGCTAAGCGTACTCTCGGTATAGGCACACATCGAATTTAGGCCACAAATATTACAATTTGGTTTGGATTTACACACATCCTTACCGTGCTGAACTACTAAGGCATGGTACTCACCAAACAACTTTGGCTTATTTTGTAACTGCAACTCAAATACAAGGCGAAGCTCATTATATGATTCATCACCTGCAATTACTCCAAGACGTGAGAAAATCCTTCGCGTATACGTATCGATAACGAATACAGGTCGATTGAAGGCATAGAGCAAAATATCATCAGCGGTCTCGTGACCCACACCATAGACACTGAGTAATTCTCTACGTAACTTTGGAGTAGACCAATAGCGTAGCCGTGAATAGCCCCCGCTTTCTACATACCATTCACAAAATTTTTTCAGACGCTGGGCTTTTACATTGAAATAACCAGAAGGCTTAATGAGACGTGCTATAGATGTATGATTTGCACTTGCAATAACGTCTGCACAGAGAGAATCTGCAGCTATTAAATTAGCAATCGCCTTTTCAACATTTGTCCAAGCCGTATTTTGAGTGAGAATTGCACCCACCATAACTTCAAATTTTGAATTAGCTGGCCACCAGTCCTGATTTCCATATAGTTGTAAAAGTTTTTTATATACTTTATTGGCCCATTGCTTGTTTGGTCTTTTACCACGCATATTCAATAGATCATTCAAGGCTTAACCCGCTGAGGATGTCACTTGATCAATTTATATAATTGCTGAATGCTACGTGTTGATAGTTCAGCATATTCACCTGGCTTAATTTCTTTTGGTAATTTAATCGACCCAAAGCGTGTGCGAACTAAACGATTTACTTGTAATCCTTGAGATTCCCAAAGTCGACGCACTTCGCGATTTCGACCTTCCCGTAATACCACACGACACCACGTATTTGTTCCTTTATTTTCTTGTACTTCAAGCACTTGCATACTCGACAAACCATCTTCAAGGTACACACCTTGTTGCAAGTGAGATAACACCTCATCTGTTACTCTGCCATGTACACGCACTCGGTATTCTCGTTCGATTTCATTACTTGGGTGTATCAAACCATTTGCGAGCACCCCATCCGTGGTTAACAGTAACAAACCTGAGGTATTGAGATCCAAACGGCCTACCGATATCCAACGGCCTGATTCTAAAATCGGCAGTTGATCAAAAATCGTCGGCCTTTGTTGCGGGTCGGCTCGTGTAACGACCTCCCCGCTTGGCTTATGATAGAGAAGTACTCTTGTCTTAACTTTATTATAAAAATTAACGGGCTTACCGCGTATTACAATTTTTTCATTACCTGTAATACGTTGCCCTAGGACGCATACCTTACCCTCAATAAGAATTTCACCGGCTTCTATCCAGCGCTCAATTTCCCGACGTGATGCCAGGCCTTGAGTAGCTAAAAATTTTTGAACTCTTTCAGTCAATTTTATATTCACCGATATTTATCTATTTATTATATAGGTATATTTTTTTATTTCGGTAAGAAGTGAACGCACAGAGCATGAATTAACAATTATCCAACTAGTTTGTTCATTTTCTTTGCTTGCTCAAAGAAAACGAACCAAAAGGTCGCTCTTTCGCATCCATGCGACTGCGACATTCATACGTCCCTGTATATCAAAATGACACCCAAATTTACTTGCCCTAACGGGTCCACTCGCTTCAGAAAACGACTTTGCCGTCGACACAAGACACCATCCAGGTGTCGCGTGCCTCAAATGAACTTCCCTGTTCATCTGTCGGCAGTCTTTTCTGCTAGCTCGTCAAGTAAATAATGGGAAATTTAACAGGTTCTTTGTTCTTAGATTCAAGCAACATCATTCAAGTCTGAATGTCAGCTTTCGGCCAAAAGCGGTAATTCAGTTTTTTTGTCTAGATCAAGTTCAGGGTACTGCTTGACTATCGGCAACATTAAATCTGTCCGTAGACGACCCATAAAATTTCCAAGGGGATGACGAATCTCTTTTTGTTCATTTGGATCTTTAACAGTGCCAATAATTTCTGTAGCACGATTCAATGGATCTTCCAACCCTCGATAGATTGTAATTAGTTTAATTGCCGTATCTTTTTCCAATTAAAGAGTGCTCCTAATACATTTGCATGTTATTTCTAAATGTCCGGCTTGGGTCGTTAGCGGTCATTCCAATGAAAGCTAAAAAAAGTATGAATGTATAGCGAAAAAATTATCAAGCAGCATCGTTATCTATATTCTTCTAATCTATATCTAACAATTCGATAATTTCTACTTCAGTAATTGTTATTGAATCGACGCGTAAATACCTTTTTGCCCCATTAAATTTTTGTTAACGAAACATCGTCATTATCATTTTAGCTATATATCCACATCGTTGTAATTCTCTATCTAGTAACTTTAAAAATGTCGTTCAGAGTGCATGTTATTTATTTTCAAATTCAAGAAAAATTACTCAGCTAATGTCTGGTTCACCATTTTCAAATTTAAAAATAGGTTTTTATGTACATAAAGGATTTTGAGTGGATTCCAACCGAGTACACTTGGCTGTAAAGTCAGGTACTTTGCTACAAGTCTATTTGTAGGATTTAAGCAAATTTCTGCTAAGATCCATTTCATGACTAGCTAAATTTTATATGGATACTTTGTCGTGGAAAAAATCCATTTTGACACTCTATCTAGGTCGTAATGCTATTATTACTATTTGCATTAGTTAACCATACATATGGCCTAAGTTCATTAGACTCAAAAAAATAAAAATGAATTCGATCCTACCATTATCAGTAGACAATCTTTACGGTAAGTGCGATGTTGACAACTTCACTTTCGAAACTAGCGACGACCTTGAAGATCTAAACCATTTCATCGGCCAAACACGTGCTGTTGAAGCCATCGAACTTGGCACCGAGCTCGAATTGCAGGGATTCAATCTTTTTGTTCTTGGTCACGAGGGAACCGGTCGCCACACCTTTATCCGAGAATGTCTTTTAGAGAAAGCCAGCTCACGCAAAATTCCTTCTGACTGGTGTTATGTAAATAATTTTGACGAACCCCGTAAACCCAAGGCTATCGAGCTGCCAGCAGGTAAAGGCCGACCTTTTCGCGAAAAAATTGAAAGACTCATTGAAGAAGCACAGTCTGCAATCTCCAGTGCGTTAGATAGTGAGGACTATCACGATCGACGTCGTGCAATAGAGCAGAAAGCAACTGAAGAGCAGCAAAATTCCTTTAAAGAGATTCAAAAACACGCCGAAGTGGCTGGTTTTCAAATCATTCAGACCGTCACCGGTTTTAATTTTGTTCCATTAATTAAGGGCAAACTCATCACACCTAAGCAGTCTCAAAAGCTCTCCGAAGAAGAACAAGCTAAATTGCAAGAGGAGACCGAAAAACTTGAGGCAGAGCTGCGCAAAATGTTGCGGTCAATACCCCACCAAGTGCGCAAAATGCGTGAGAAGATTCGAGAACTAGACCGCGAAGTTGCCTTGTTTGCTGTGAGCGCTTTGATTGAGGAGCTATTAGAGGAATACACGTTTTTCGAAAAAGTTGTTGGTTTTCTTAAAGAATTACAACAGGACATCGTAAACAATGTCGATTTATTTAAGCAAATGCAAACCGGAGCAGTAAGTGTGATGACGGCACCAGGAGATTCAGATGGCATCGGCGCCCGGGGGTCTCCTATCGCACATCGCTATGCGGTCAATCTTCTAGTCGATTGCAGCGGAATGGAGGGTGCGCCGGTTATTTTCGAAGACCATCCAACTTACCCTTACTTGGTCGGCCAAATTGAACATATCGCAACAATGGGTGCTCTTATTACTGATTTTACGTTAATTCGCTCTGGTTCTTTGCATCGTGCCAACGGAGGATATCTAGTTATTGATGCGCGCAAAATTCTTGAACAACCATTTGCTTGGGACGCTTTGAAACGCGCACTCAATGCACAAAAAATTGACATAAAGTCGTTAGCACAGGCGTATAGCCTGATAAGCACTGTATCGCTCGAGCCCGAACCAATTCCTTTGGACATTAAAGTTGTATTGATCGGAGATCGCATGCTCTATTATTTATTACAGTCTTACGACCCAGAATTTCCAGACCTCTTCAAAGTCGCAGCCGACTATGAGGACGATATGGAACGCAGCAAAGATAACATTAAGCAGCTGGCGCGACTAATTGCCACAATTGCACGTCAAGAGAATCTCAAACCATTAGATAGAACCGGCATCATGAGAATCATCGAAGAAAGTTCGCGCCATGCCGGTGATGCCAATAGACTCTCAACGCGGATACGGTGGTTAGCTGACATTGTACGTGAAGCCCACTACTGGGCCGGCAAACAAGGATACAATATTATAAGTGCGAAAGAAGTATCACGTGCGATCGAAGCCCGCCGCCACCGAAAAAGTCGTATCCATGATCGGACCATGCGTGAGATTCTGCGCGATACAATTCTGGTAGCTACAGAAGGCGAAGCCTTAGGCCAAGTCAACGGTCTTACGGTAATTCAACTTGGTGATTACTTTTTTGGTCATCCCACCCGCATTACCGCTCGCTTATCTCTCGGGTCAGGAAAAGTCATCGATATTGAGCGCGAGGTAGAACTAGGAGGGCCGATCCACTCAAAGGGCGTACTAATCCTTTCGAGCTATCTTGCTTCGCACTACGCTCCAGATCACCAATTATCGCTTTCTGCCAGTTTGGTGTTTGAACAGTCGTATGGCCCGGTCGAGGGAGACAGTGCCTCGACAGCAGAGCTCTGCGCCCTGCTCTCTGCCCTTGCAGAAGTGCCGATTAAACAAGCCATTGCGATTACTGGTTCGGTAAACCAATACGGTCATACTCAGGCTATCGGTAGTGTTAACCAAAAGATAGAGGGCTTTTTCGACCTGTGCCAAGCGCGCGAACTGACAGGTAACCAAGGTGTGATAATTCCCAGCGCCAACGTTCAACATCTTATGTTACGGCAGCGGGTAATTGACGCAGTCGCTAATGGACAATTTTACATTTATGCATCAAATAGTATCGACGAATGCATGGAGATCCTAACTGGAGTCGAGGCTGGCCCACGTGATGACAAGGACAACTTCCCGGAAGGTTCTCTAAATCAGCGTATCAAAACACGTTTAATTGAGTTCGCCAATAAGCGCCAGGAATTCAGCGGTAAGGGACTAAATGAGGTGTCTTAGTTTATATATAAGGCGTACGAAATCGCCCAAACTTGCCTATGTTACTTAATAATTATGCGTTTGAAGTTAAATAGGTAGTATTAAACGAGAGATTGTAATATTGAATCGTTTGCTGGTAATTAAGAGATAGAAGTTCGAGGAAATTAAGCGGCAGCTCTCAGGAATAACTATCCCAAAAATTATTCCATTCACACATTATCTAAATCATAAAGAAATTAAGTTACAAATATTCAGCCAAAGTAAATAAATGTCCGCTTTGGGTCGTTAGCGGACATTTATGACCGCACCAGTTTGTACAAAGAAGGGCGCCTCGGTGGGACCCTATTTCAGATGCTCGCTCGAGAAAGTGTGCTAGATGCTGGTCAATGGCGAATGGCACGCGCGGCAACTGTTTAAGTCTTTCTTCGCAACTGAGCCGTCGGGTTTAAAGGTCGCAAAGTCCCAGTCACCGTTCTTCAACCCTTCGGGGAACTTAGCGCCCCATACTGGCTGCTTCTCCATAACGGCTATCACAGCGAGTTTGTCGATAATGCGACGGCCCAACGCGCTCGTGATGACCTTGCCGCTCGCGTCTTTTTTAGCTTTATAAACTTCGCCGACCAAGACGGAGCCATATGGAAATTGCCCATTTTCCTTCATTCCCTTGACGGCAATGTCGTTTGCATACAGGCGGATGATCTGGTCATCGTTCTGCGTACGGTCAAGGTTCAAGTAATTTGTATACGTCGTTTTGTAGTCAGCGGGGAATTTGATCGGCCCGTCTTGTGCAAAGCCAGTGCAGGAGAGCACGGCGATGGCTAGTCCGACTAGCAGCTTCTTTTGTAACATATTTTCGTCTCTTTTAGTTTACAGCGCCCACCTTTCAAAGCGGCAGATGGTATAAGAAGTAAGAAATATACCTCTTATATCGAGCGCAGTATATTAGTAATTATTTTGGCTCATCAATCGGGTATTCAAGTACCCAACCTGTGCGCTAATTGGAAATCGAAATTGAATGTCCGCTTTGGGTCGTTAGCGGTCATAAAGATCTAAATATAGCAGCTCTTAACCGCGCCTTCACATCACCCGAGAAGCGCAAAGACTTTTCGGGAAAAGGCGAAGTGGTGTTTGAGCGTAGCGAGTTTACGAGCAGCCGAAAAGTTCGAGCATTCGAGGATCAAGTGATGTGCGGCGCAAGTGGTTTTGGGTACTTTTGCCGTAACAAAAGTACCTTGCTCTCTAGAAAAGATGTTCAATAAAAAATATAAACTCAAAAGAGAGCGAAAAAAATTACTGAGGTGAATTAAAAGGGATCAACCTAGAGTGTTAAATTCTCGTTCAATTCCTAATTTAAACTAAAAAACATAAATCAATGATGCGTCTCGTTTGTATCGGCTATTTCTCCAGTACTCGTAACGATACGCAATTGCACTTTTTCACCCTCTTCAGGTTCTGGGAGATCTAGTTCTGGATGCATTTGATCCAGGTCAGTTAATTCCGCCAGGCTGGGTAATTCATTCAGCGATTTTAAATTAAAATAATCTAGAAATTGTTTAGTACTACCATATAGTGCAGGACGACCCGGTACTTCTTTATGTCCAAGAACGCGTATCCATTCACGTTCAAGCAATGTTTTAATAATGTGGCTACTAACACTTACACCGCGGACCTCCTCAATTTCGCCACGCGTGATGGGTTGGCGATAGACAATTAATGACAGGGTTTCAAGTAAGGCACGCGAATATCGCGGTGGTTTTTCTTGCCACAAACGTGCAACCCATGGCTGCACATCACTACGAGTTTGGTAACGATAACCACTCGCAACACGCTTAAGCTCTATTCCTCTTCCTTCACACTCATCTTGAAGTGTTTTAATTGCTTCTTTAATTTGTTCACGTGTAGGCTTTTGATCATCGAGTTCAAACAATTGCATCATGCGATCGATATTCAGTGCTGTATCTGCAGCCATCAACGCCGCTTCAATTATTTGTTTAACTTGGCTACTTTTCATAAATCTTCTTCTTCAATTGGGCCTTTAACAGCTGGTTTAACATAGATTGGTGCAAAAGGTTCCGATTGCACCAGTTCAATCACATGACCTTTAATGAGTTCAAGCAATGCAAGAAATGTTACAATGACACCGCTGCGTCCCTCGTCTAAATTAAAAAATCGATTAAACTCCACAAAGTCTTCTACATTTAACATACCAAGTATACGTGACATTCGCTCCCTTACAGATAGCTGTTCACGCTGGATATGATGGCTCGCAAACATTTGCGCACGTTGCATGATTTCACGAAAGGCAAGCAGCACTTCTTTTAAATCAATATTGGGTTGAGGACGTTCATATTCATATTCCGATTGTATAACTGAAACTCCAAATGTATCTCTATACATACGTGGCAACTCATTCATTTCTTCAGCTACCTTTTTAAATCTTTCATATTCCTGCAATCGTCGTATTAGTTCTGCGCGCGGATCTTCCTCGTCATCTTCTTCAACAGGCCTAGGTAGCAACATGCGCGATTTTATTTCTGCCAACATGGCTGCCATGACTAGATACTCAGCCGCGAGTTCAAGCCGCAATTCTTTCATCAACTCTATATATTTCATGTATTGCTTCGTGATTTGGAAAATGGGCAATGTCAATATATCTAGATTCTGACGTTTAATTAAATACAGCAATAAATCGAAGGGACCTTCAAAGGCGTCAAGAAAAATCTCTAGTGCGTCAGGAGGAATATAAAGATCTTGCGGTGGAACCGTCATTGGCTCCCCTTTCACGACCGCAAAAGGCAGCTCTGCTTGAGGACTTTCTTGAGAATTGGCGTCAGTATCGATCACGAACTATTCCTTACCAGTATGATAACCCAATTGCCTGCTTGACATCATCTAAAGTATCGCGTGCAACATTACGAGCCTCCTCACATCCCTCTTTGATAATGCTGAAAACAAAAGTCTCATCTTCTGCATATTGATTTGCGCGTTCACGGATTGGTTTGAGCTCACTTTCTATTGCATCAATTACAGGCTGCTTGCACTCGAGGCAGCCTATCCCTGCGCTACGACAACCCTCTTGTACCCAAGATTTTGTATCTTTCGAGGAATAAATATCGTGGAATTGCCAAACTGGACATTTCTCCGGATCTCCTGGGTCAGTACGTCTTACACGTGCAGGATCCGTTGGCATGGTGCGTATTTTTTTTGTGACAACATCTGAACTATCGCGAAGAGAAATGGTGTTGTTATATGACTTAGACATCTTTTGTCCGTTCAGGCCAGGCATCTTTGACGCCTTAGTTAACAAAGCCTGGGGCTCCGGCAAAATAATTTTTCCTTCACCTTCCAGGTATCCATACAGACGTTCTTTGTCACCAATTGATAAATTTTGTTGGTTTTCTAACAATGCCCTAGCCACTTCCAAGGACTCAAGATCTCCCCGTTCTTGATAACGTTTGCGATGTTTGCGATAAAGCTTGGCATTCTTTTTACCAATCTTTCCCAGAGCTAATTTTGCTTTCTCCTCGAAATCAGGTTCTTTACCATACATAAAATTAAATCTACGCGCGACTTCACGTGTTAATTCGACATGTACGACTTGGTCTTCACCCACCGGCACATTTCCGGCCTTATAAACCAAAATATCAGCGCTTTGTAAAAGTGGATAACCTAGGAATCCGTATGTTGCCAAGTCCTTTTCTTTTAATTTTTCTTGTTGGTCTTTATATGTTGGCACACGTTCTAACCAACTAAGTGGTGTGATCATCGACAACAACAAATGTAATTCTGCATGTTCTGGTATGTGTGACTGTATAAATAATGTTGCAGCACTTGGACTCACACCTGCAGCCAACCAATCGATGATCATGTTCGTTACATTCTGGGAAATTATTTGAGAATTGTCATATTCAGTTGTTAATGCATGCCAATCCGCGACAAAGAAAAAACATTCATGCGTATGTTGCAACTCTAACCAGTTATGCAAAACACCGTGCAAATGACCAAGATGTAGTTTCCCAGTTGGTCGCATACCAGATAGCACGCGATTATTTTGCGAAGGGTTAGCGTTCATTTAAAAAAATTAGATAGGAATTCCAAACAATTTTCCTAATATCGAATAAAAATAGTTAAGAGGTTTTGTTAATGAGTTATTTTTAACCAAATAAAATAACAAACCAAAAACAATAAATATTCCGAATGGTTCTATTTTAATTAACTGGTTAGATAATTGACTGGGCACTAGGCCAGCCAATACCCTGCCGCCATCTAAAGGAGGTATTGGGATTAAATTTATAAGCATCAATAAAAGATTAGCCACTATACCTACATAACTCATGAAGATAATTATATTAAATAGCCAATAAGATTCGCCGCCCAACATATACGCTATTTTCATCACTATGGCCCAAAAAACTAGCATTACCAAATTTGCGATTGGTCCTGCTGCAGCCACAAAAATCATGTCTCGCTTTGGATTTCGCAACAGATTGAAATTAACCGGTACTGGTTTGGCCCAACCAAAACCAAATCCTGTCATGATTATCAAAACAATAGGAACTAGAACTGTACCAACTGGGTCAATATGTTTAAGTGGATTGAGGCTAAGTCGACCCAATAATTCTGCAGTATGATCTCCATATTGTTTTGCCACCCAACCATGAGCTACTTCATGCATTGTAATGGCGAACAAAACGGGTACAGCTCCAAGTGCAATAGCTTGAATGACATTCATTGACTAGAGATATTATACGCAGCGTTAGGGTAGTCTTGTATTAGCCAGTTGGCATCGCCCTTGCCCTGACGCAATATTATTGGAGTGGAATTCATTAAATCGATAACCGTTGTCGCTTGAACGCCGCAATAGCCCCCATCTATGACTAAATCTACATCATGTTCTAAGACTTCACGCATACCCACGGGATCAGATAGTGGTTCTAAGTCACCCGGTAAAATTAATGTACTACTCATTAGAGGCTGTCTTAATTCTTCACATAGCTGTAAGGCTATTGGATGATCTGGCACCCTTAATCCGATTGTTTTGCGTTTTGGGGTTTGCAATCTACGTGGCACCTCATGGGATGCCTTTAGTAAAAAGGTATAAGGCCCTGGTGTACAACGCTTCATGAGCCGATAGGCACTATTATTTACAATGGCATAATTGGATAACTCGGAAAGATCGCGACACACTAGAGTAAAATGATGTTTGTCATCCACTTGACGAATTTTTCGAATTCTTTGCATCGCATGTTTGTCACCAATATGACAACCCAATGCATAGCAAGAATCTGTTGGGTATACAATTAAACCACCTTGATCAATAATCTCTACAGCACGACGAATCAATCGTTTCTGCGGGTTTATCGGATGAATAACAAAATATTGGCTCATACATTAATAATTCAGTTATAAATTAAAATTGACCGTATCATTAAATCATCAATTCCATATGTATTTTTTTGAGCCATGAAGATTTTCATCGATTTTTTATCAATAATTTTATTTTATGTTGCATACCAAGTTTATGAAAATGTACCTATCAAAATTATTCATTTCATAAACTCGTGGTTGCATGTTGCGCTTATACCTGGCGAGAAAAGCAATGCAATCTATTTTGCAATATTAATTGGTATTGTAGCTGCTGGTTTACAAACTTTATTCCACTGGGTAATAGATGGCAAACCAACGAAATTACATCTCATAACTCTCTTTGCTTTTTTGCTATTTGGTGGAATCACTATATTTTTACGTGACCCGGTTTTCATAAAATGGAAGCCTACATTAGTAAATGCAATCTTTGCATTAATTTTCCTGGTTAGCACAATGATAGGCAGCATGCCTTTGGCACAACGCATGATGGGAAACTTCATGCATGCGTCCAAGCAAGTATGGCATCGATTAACAATCAGTTGGGCTGTATTCTTTCTAGTTATTGCTATACTTAATATTATTGTTGCATACAATTTTAGCGAATCTAGCTGGGTAAATTTCAAACTATTTGGTATTCTTGGTTTAACAATTGGGTTCTTGATGATACAGGCCTTCTACATTTCGAAAAACTCACAGACAAAGATTAAAAAATAATTTATTATGCTTTATGCAATTATAAGTCAGGATGTGGAGAATAGCCTCGATAAACGCAAATCTGTGCGTGATCAACATATTGCGCGTTTAAATGAGCTTAAAGATCAAGGGCGACTGATCATTGCAGGACCTCACCCTGCGGTAGATAGTCCCGATCCAGGTGACGCGGGTTTTACGGGAAGTTTGATTATTGCCGAATTTGAATCACTGCAATCTGCTCAAACATGGGCAGACGCAGATCCCTATATTGCTGCAGGCGTCTATAAAAAAGTAAGCGTCAAACCTTTCAAACACATCTTACCTTAACCCTATACACTTAATTTTTAAGGATAACCTATGTATAAACAAAAGCTCGCACTGATCGTGCTGACTGCATGTTGCCTGTGTCTTATTTCTGGATGCAAAGGTGATAGTTTGCCAGATACCAAAGTAGAAACTAACAAAGTGGAAGACAACAGTGGTGAATATGTAAGAGTAAATGATGTCAGTATCTCAAACAATGATTTTGAGCAATTCGCAAATATCAAGCGCTCCTCAAACCCGCAAGCTAATTTAAGTGACAAAAACATTACTGATGAATTGATTGCTACTGAAATATTACGTCAAGAAGCTATTAATGAAGGTATTGCCAACCGTAAAGATATCATTGAACAAATCAAGCAGCAGGAAAATAACATCCTAATTAATACGCTGTTGACGGAAAAGTTCTCAGATCTAAACTATTCTGAGGAAGAATTAAAAGCCGAATACGATCGACTATTGAGCCTAAGCGATTCGAGCGAATACAAGGCAAGGCATATATTGTTACAAACAGAAGAAGATGCCAATGCAGTTATCGAAGAATTGAAAGGTGGCGCCGATTTCATTGAACTTGCAAAACAGAAATCACAAGGCCCTTCTGCACCTAATGGTGGTGATCTAGGTTGGTTTAAATCCGATACTATGGTGCCGCCGTTTGCAAAGGCCTTAGAATCAATGGAGAAAGACTCTTACACAAATAATCCAGTACAAACACGTTTTGGATGGCATGTAATTTTATTAGAAGATAAGCGAACTGCAGATCAACCTACTTTTGAGGACGCTAAACAAGATGTACAACGTACTCTAACTCGACAAACCATTGAAAAATATGTCGATGAACTTCAGAGTAAAGCAACTATTGTGCGCCCAGACAGCAATGAGAGTTCGGATAGCTAGGTATAAGTTATGACTCGCGGATCAATTCCATAAACTCGGAACGAGACCGAGAATCTTCACGGAACGCCCCAAGCATTGAACTAGTAACGGTTTTGCTGTTTTGCTTTTGTACACCTCGCATCACCATGCAAAAGTGGCTTGCCTCAAGCACGACAGCAACTCCATGCGCGTTTAATACTTCTAACAAACCACTTGCTATTTGAGTAGTAAGCCTTTCTTGCACTTGTAGGCGTCTTGCAAACACATCGACGACACGTGCAATTTTGCTCAAGCCGATAACACGATCACGTGGCAAATAGCCAACATGCGCACGCCCAAAAAATGGCAGAATATGGTGTTCGCATAGAGAATAAAATTCTACATCTTTGACAATTACCATTTCCTCACAATGTTCTTCAAACAAGGCATCTTGCACTACTTCTTCTACAGTGAGGTCATAACCACTTGTTAAAAAATGCATTGCCTTGGAAACACGCTTTGGTGTATCTATTAATCCTTCGCGGTCAGGGTTTTCGCCTAGTAGTTGCAGAATCTTTCGCATATGACTCTCAAGTTCGATATCACGATCATAATCACTAGAGATCGCGGTATCTTCCAGATAACGCCCACCAGCAAGAATTTCAAATGCCTTTTTACTCATTATTTATTCCACAAATTGGTTAAAGTGATTGAATATCCTTAGTACTGTAATGATAACAGCTTATTATCTAGCAGATAAAACCCTTTAGCTTCTAAAGCTATTAATCACCACCATTATTGACCAATGCTATTATCAATACAAAGATATTCAATAGGCTAGCCCTTATCTTAATGCTGATAGTCTATGCATCGCTGCGATAACATTGCTAGTGTTTTTTTAATAAATGGGTACAGACCATTTCCAAAATAGACAAATTCAGAAGCGAGGTTATGCTAATAAAAAATGAAGTATCACCAGTTTGCGTGTTTCGACATCACTGTAAGCTAAGCATGGTTAACAAGCTGGTAAGAAAAATAATCTGCACAGTGTAATGGCGGTACCCTTGCCTGGCTAAAAAAACTGTTTGGCGGCTCAACTATCTCTCTAATTTTTGGTCTTGAGCATAGCGGAGTAATGTATATATAAAACACCCATCCCCTGTAATATACGTGTTGGGTGTAGAATCTCTTTGTGTCGTTTGTATACGTACACCATCTTGCATTGGGGTAATATCATAGATATCTGCATAATTTACCTTTATCATTTCTTTTTCAGTTATGAAATAAATATTTTGGCTTGTAATCGCTAGTTTACCAACTGCTTCAACCATTACTTCTAATTTCTTGTAACGTGATTTTTTAAATAAGTTATTTACAATCGATTGAAATTCTGTCCACTTCTTATTTTCATATGAAATTTTCCGTTTCATCATCAAAGTTTCTTCAAAAACCCAAATTAAGGACTCATCGTTTACCATATCGATCAACTGGTGTATCCCTGTGAATGATTTCGAGATAGGCTGCCTTTGATTAATATTTACCAGGTGTTCTAAATTTGAAAGCTTCGTAAATAAATATTGCTCTACATCTTTATCTTCAATTTCTAGTACTGGCGCAAGGTTAAGCAAATAATTTGCATGCTCGGCATTGAGCGATTTGCCCTTTATAATTTTGTTGGCCTGCTCTTGCCAAATACGCTTTATCAAACTATCAAATAGGCTTGAAGAAAATGATGAAGAGGGCCGACAATCATTTAATGCGTTCACAAATTCATCTGCTTGTGTGGAAAATTCTATGGATTTTGAAAATACTTGACGCAGACACTCGCGAGTATCTTCATAGACTTGATAACAAGCTTTGTGTAAAGAGTAGAATGGGCCTGCAGACTTATTGCAGACGATACATTTGCCCAAAAGTATTCATCTTGTGTGAACGTTAATAGTCTTCAAGATCCTGGTAGATGTCATCATCTACAGAGATCTCGCCATCATTAACTAAAAATTCTCTGCGATCTAAAAATGCATCCCGAATAAATACATAACGATCCCCCCGTGCAAGCTCCTCGGTTTTTTCTTCAAGTTTCAATAATTCTGCGCGTATCCTGATGATATCTAAGGCGAGTAATGCGTTACGCTCCGAATTCTTAAGATCTACCCAATTTAGAGGCCAGAAAAACCAATCTACAACTATGCTAGGCCCATCTCGAAAGTTACTGGGACCCAAAAATGGTAGCATGATATAGGGACCGGTACCCACACCCCAATATCCAAGCGTTTGTCCAAAATCTTCGTCATGTTTTCGCAGTCCCATCTTACTGGCTACGTCAATAAATCCTAACAATCCAATTGTTGAATTAACTACGATACGACCCACATCAGAAGTCGCAGCACCGAATTTAAACTGCAAGATATTATTAGCTGCAACGATAAAATCTTTGAGATTTGCATAGAAATTATTAATTCCTGTTTCAGCAAATTCAGGGGTGATCGCGCGATAGCCAATTGCCAGGGGTGTTAAAAGTGTGTGATCCAAGGTGTCATTAAAAGTGTAAACAGCGCGATTGAACCCTTCCAAGGGATCCCTTGGGTCATTCGACAATTCTTGAGTACTGGCGCAACCCCCTGCTATTAAGCTTATTAGGATTAACAAAAATATTCGTCGGGCCATAGCGTAATTTCTTGTTATGTGGAATGCTGGCTGTAGTTTTAAAGCTATTTAATCCCGATGTCTAGAGGATTTGGTCGCAATTCGCATACGCAAAGCATTTAATTTTATAAAACCTTCTGCATCTTGTTGATTATACGCACCCTCATCATCCTCAAAAGTAGCAAAACTAGTGTCATACAAACTGTTATTTTGAGATTTGCGTCCAACAATGCTCAAACCACCTTTATATAGTTTAACGCGCACTATACCTGTGATATTTTCTTGTGTTACATCAATCAAACTTTGCATCGCTATACGTTCCGGGCTCCACCAATACCCATTATAAATAAGTTGTGCATAACGTGGCATTAGTTCATCTTTTAGGTGCGCTAGTTCTCGATCAAGGGTAATGGATTCCACTGCACGGTGTGCCTTGAGTAAAACTGTTCCTCCTGGTGTTTCATAACAACCACGTGACTTCATACCAACATAGCGATTTTCAACTATATCTTGTCTACCTACACCATGCTTACCAGCAAGTATATTTAGATTCTTTAATAATTGAGCCGGACTGTAGTTTTCACCATTCAAGCTTACGGCATCTCCTCGCGCAAAACCTATTTCAATGTACTCTGCTTGATCAGGTGCCTGTTCAGGTGTTCGAGTAAGTTTCCACATTTCTTCTTCTGGTTCAGCCCAAGGATCTTCCAGAGCGCCACCTTCGTAAGAAATATGTAGTAAATTCGCATCCATTGAATATGGGGTTTGTTTACCGCGCTTTTGCTCTATAGCGATATTATTTTTTTCAGCATATGCCAATAACTTTTCACGAGAATTGAGCTTCCATTCACGCCATGGCGCGATAATTTTAATATCTGGATTAAGCGCATAGGCGCCTAGTTCAAAACGTACTTGATCATTGCCTTTACCGGTTGCACCATGAGAAACGGCATCGGCACCAACTTGCTCCGCGATTTCCACTAAGCGCTTTGCGATTAGTGGGCGTGCAATTGAAGTTCCAAGGAGATATTCGCCTTCATAGATCGCATTGGCACGAAACATTGGATAGACAAAATCACGCACAAATTCTTCTGTCAGATCCTCAATATAGATTTCCTTTACTCCGAAGGCCTTGGCCTTCGCGCGCGCGGGTTCAACCTCCTCACCTTGACCAATATCCGCAGTGAACGTCACAACTTCACAATGATAGGTTTCTTGCAGCCACTTCAGAATAACCGAGGTATCTAAGCCACCCGAATAGGCGAGTACAACTTTTTGAACCGATGACATAGTATGCAATTAGATTAGTTATTTGTTACAGATTTTTATTTGCAGCGGATTATAGCTTGAAACCAAACATTAACATGACAAATTGTTCATGAGCACTGAAAAACAGCAAGATTTAAACCCATTGGGTAATCGATTTCGTGGTTTCTGCCCTGTAGTGATTGATGTCGAGACTGGTGGCTTCAATGCAACAACGGATGCATTACTAGAAGTTGCTGCAGTATTGATAGGCATAAACACAGAGGAAAAATTTTTCTGTCAAGAGACCATCTCTACACATATCAAGCCATTCGAAGGCGCAAATCTTGAACCTGCATCTTTAGAGATTAATGGAATCGACCCATTTCATCCTTTAAGAATTGCCTTGCCTGAAAAAGAAGCGTTACAAAAAATTTTTAAGCCAGTGCGTGAGCACGTAAAATTAAATAAATGCACTCGAGCAATCCTCGTTGGTCACAATGCATTTTTTGATTTAGGTTTTATTAATGCCGCAGTTGAACGCACCGGAATAAAAAATAATCCTTTTCACCCATTTAGCAATTTCGACACTGTTACTCTGGGCGCACTTGCTTATGGTCAAACGGTGTTATCAAGAATTGCAGAAGCCGCTAATATGGAATGGGAAAATAGTAGCGCACATTCTGCTGTTTACGATGCTGAAAAAACTGCTGCAATATTTTGTGACGTTATGAATAAGTGGAAAAAGCAGCAAGTTTAAATATAAGAGCAAGGTTACAAAAAAAGTTAATCACAATTTAAGCTATTGGACTTTTTTCTATCTTTAGAGGATGGCGCGAATAAATAGGTTCTTACGGCTCTTTTTTTTACAAACAACATAACATCCACGATGTTGCAACTTTTCACAACTCCTACGTCCAATTTTTTCTTTTTTTTATTTATCTATATCAAGCTCGCAATTTAACTCTTATCACCAACTGCATCAGTAACCATCTTTTGCAACTCACCCTTCTCATGCAACTCCAATGCGATATCACAACCCCCAACAAGCTCTCCATTAATATAAAGCTGCGGAAAAGTAGGCCAATCTGCATAGCGAGGTAAGTTTTCAAAAATTTCTGGGTCCATCAATACATTTACATAGGCAAACTCATGTCCACAGGATTTAAGTGCCTCTGCAGCGCGACTGGAAAATCCACATTGCGGCATTTGAGGAGTGCCCTTCATATAAATAACAACGGGATTGGACTCTACTTGCTCTTTGATTCGATCCATTACATCCATTTCGAAAACTCCTAACTATAAATATATTTTGTGAAAGCTTTGATTTATTAGCGTAAGCGACACAGACAAGGTAAAAAATGTCGAGTAAGCGCAGTTTACACGTAGTAAATGAGCATTTTGAGACATTTTTTAACAACGTATCATAATAAATCAGAGTTTCCTTAGGGTGTATTTTACTGAGAGGAAACTAGCTCGCAAGACATGTATCCACATTGCGCTGCAACCATAGCTCTAATAAGGTTAAATGCCATAGTTTATTGCCCCTAAGTGGAGTCATATAGTTCTCGGGATCTTTCAACAGCTTTGTGACGTAGTCACGTTGAAACAATCCACGTTGTCGGCAACTGTCTGAATTTAAGATCTCGTGCATAAATTCTAGAAATTCACCCCGCACATATTTCAGTGCAGGTACAGGAAAATAGCCTTTTTTACGATTAATAACTTTATCTGGTAACAAACCTCGTGCAATCTTTTTCAGCATATATTTCCCTTCCTCTGCAAGCTTGAATTTCGCTGGCATTTGCATGGCTAATTCTACTAATTCATGATCTAAAAATGGCACGCGTGCTTCTAAACCATAGGCCATGGTCATGTTATCGACGCGCTTTACTGGATCATCTACAATTAAAGTGGTCACATCCATGTGCAACACCGCATTCACAAATTCTTTTGCATTAGTTTCATTTAAGAGCTGTTTCACTTTTTCGGAAGTAAAATCATCACTAATATATTCTTTATTTAATGTTTCGCACATCTCAGCATGAGTGCGATCAAAATAATGCCTAGCGAAACTCTCTACAGAAAATGTTTTTTCTGCTTGCATCAATGGATACCAAAAATACCCGCCAAATACTTCATCTGCGCCTTGACCAGACTGCACCACTGATATGTGTTGACTGACTTGCTCAGCTAACAAATAAAATGCAATGGCATCTTGTCCCACCATCGGTTCGGCCATTTGATCAATAGCCTCTGGTAAACGCTTTAGCACTTCACTATTGTGGATATAAAATTTATGGTGGTTAGTAGCAAAACGTTCAACTATGGCATCGGAGTATTCAAATTCATTGCCACGCTCTTCGGGTTGATCTTCAAAGCCAACTGAATAAGTTTTAATGTTTTGAATTCCTGCATTTGCTAATAAACCAACCAATAAACTTGAATCTAATCCACCAGACAGCAATACCCCGACCGGCACATCTGCAATACGTAACCTTCTCTCAATAGCCAAGCTTAAGGCTGTTTGAATATCATGCTGCCATTCTTGTTCGCTTTTTGTTTTATTAATTTGGTCTGCACGTAATCGCCAATACCTATCAATAGAACTATACCCCTTTGCATTAATTGACATAGTATGTGCAGGAGGAAGTTTCTTCAGCCCCTTAAGAATCGTAGTTGGTGCAGGCACTACAGCATGCAAAGTAAGGTGATGGTGCAACCCTATAAAATCAAACCCGGTATCAACTTCCCCTGCAGCTAATAGTGCTTGCGTGTTTGATGCGAACCGAAAAAAACCTTTGGCTTGCGTATAATAAAGTGGCTTTATACCCAAACGATCACGCGCTAGAAACAACTCCTGTTTGTCTTCATCCCAAATTGCAAAGGCAAACATACCCACCAATTTTTTAACACTATTTTTACCCCATTGAGCATAGGCCTTGAGGATCACTTCGGTGTCACCCGTTGAACTAAACGAATGACCAAGTTGAATCAGTTCCTTACGCAGCTGCGGATAGTTATAAATCGTGCCATTAAAGACGATGCTGAGTTTGGTAATTGCATCCGTCATTGGCTGGTTAGCATTTTTCGAAAGATCAATTATCGACAAGCGCCTATGACCCAAACCAACGACATGAGAAAAATATGTGCCTTCATGATTCGGGCCGCGACGTCGCAATGGCACCAGCATATGCATTAATGTCTCAGGGCTAGATGCGCTACCATCTAAACGCAACTCTCCACAAATACCACACATTGAGATTAAGTAAAGCTCCCCCAACCACCCCCACCCGGTGTTTCAATTCTCAGACGATCCCCTAGTTTAACATTGCATTGTACTTTTGCGGGCAAGAGTCGGTCATTTAAATAATTCGCACCAACTTGGCCATCTTCACCACCGCCTAACCCCCATGGAGGGTGCCGCCGCCGCTCAGATAAAATCGTAAATATTGCATCATCTAGAAATTCAAATTCTCGAACCATACCATCACCGCCTTTATGCATGCCTTTTCCACCAGAACCCTTACGAATAGCATATCGATTAACTCGCAGTGGAAAGTAAATTTCCAAAACCTCTACAGGAGTGTTTTGAGTATTGGTCATATGAGATTGCACTGCAGAGAAACCCGGTGCATATTTTGAGGCCCCCATACCTCCAGCAATAGTTTCATAATAACCCCATGTCTCACCAGTAGAACTTCCTAAAGCAAGATTATTCATGGTGCCTTGACTACATGCGGGAATTATATCCGGTAGCGCGTGGCTTAACGCACCTAAAACTAGATCCACTATACGTGAACTTGTTTCTACATTACCAGCTGCCACCGCCGCAGGTCGATTTGCATTTAATAGGGATGCCGTAGGCACGACAAGCTTTATAGGTGAAAAACTCCCTGCACAGGCCGGTGTCTCTTTAGGCATCAAACAACGAAATACATAGAACACTGCCGCCGCAGTAACAGAAATTGGACAATTAATATTGCCAGCTGCTTGTGGTGCGGTACCCGTAAAATCGACTACAACGCATTCATCATCCACTCGTAGGGTAACGCGTATTGGAACATCACTATTCCCTTGCCCATCATCATCCATATATTCTGTAAATGAATATTCACCGTTTGGTATTTTTGAAATGACTGAACGTGCAATTCGCTCGCCATACTGATTAAGCTCATACAAGGATTGAATAAACTTTTCTTTACCTAAAATTTCAATTAATTCTTGTATGCGCTGAATTCCCAATTGATTTGCACTGCATTGGGCAACCATGTCGCCAAAGGTATCACGCAGATTTCTTGCATCTTCGAAGAGACCCACAATTTTTTCCTGATCTATTTCTGCATTGCTACCAATATGCGTTGGAGGAATGACAACACCCTCTTGTGTCAACTTATTTGAGATTGGCATCGAGCCGGGTGTCTCTGCACCGATATCAGCATGATGTGCACGATTGGCAACAAAGCCCAATAACTCACCTTTAATAAACACTGGACAAATGACTGTCACATCAGGCAGATGTGTGCCACCCAAATATGGATCATTTAGCGCAACAAAGTCGCCCTGCGTCCACGTAATATCTTCAACAATTTGCTGCATCGCAAAAGCCATGCTGCCCAAGTGCACCGGTATATGAGCGGCTTGCGCACAAAGACCACCCTGCACATCAAACACAGCACATGAAAAATCGAGTCGATCCCTGATATTTGGAGAAAACGCAGCCTGCTGCAATTGCGCGCCCATTTCCTCGCAAACCGCATCAATTTTGCGCGCAAATATGCTTAATTCTATAGGATTCATGGGCTTACAATAAATATTTAGGTTTACTCTGTGGGTTCGTTATAATTACTCTAACAAGAAAAAGCCAAAGAGGCAGATTCAAATAATAACTATTAAAAGCACAAAGAGGACTACCTTATGAATCCACTAAACTCAATTCTTGGAACAATCATTGTTGGTGTAATCGTCGCGATCTTAATTGCACTTGCATTTAGTCCAACAGGTCTGGTTCTTTGGTCACTTGCAGTGTGGCTACATGTTCTTGCCGGTATTACTTGGATCGGCTTGTTGTACTACTTTAATTTTGTACAGGTGCCTGCTATGAACGAAGCGGCTGCAGATAGCGGCGGTCCCGGACCTTCAGCGATTGGAAAATATGTTGCTCCCCGTGCATTAGTCTGGTTTCGCTGGGGCGCAGTTGCCACATGGCTAACTGGCGCATGGGCACTTGAATATGTAGGTGGTTTTGTTAGCAACTTCTTTGCTACCAATGGTGTGACAGCAATTGGTGTTGGTGCGTGGCTAGGTACAATAATGTTGTTTAATGTTTGGGTATTGATCTGGCCTAACCAGAAAAAAGTTTTGGGAATGGTTCAGGCAAGTGATGATGAAAAAGCTAAAGCCAAAAAAGTTGCATTCATGGCCTCGCGTACCAATACACTACTCTCAATTCCCATGTTGGCATGTATGGTCGCGGCAGGACACAATCTATTTCTCTAAGTTAAACCATTGACTATTAACATGTAGGACCCGGCTAAGTGGCCGGGTCTTAACTTTTGCTAATTTTTTAATCAACAGTATAATTCTCGTCTCGGCGGCTATTTCGGCTGCCGTTTTTATTTATACGAGCTAAAAATGGCCTCATATGACAATCATTTAATGGGCACATATGCACGTAAACCCATTACGTTTGTGCGTGGTGAAGGCGTATGGCTGTACACCGATACTGAAGAAGATGAAAGATATCTTGATGCACTATCCGGTATTGCTGTGTGTGGGTTGGGTCATGCTCATCCCGCAGTTGTAAACGCCGTGACGGATCAGGCATCCAAACTCATACACACATCTAACGTTTATCGAGTAGCACTGCAAGAGAAACTCGGTGCAAAACTTTGTCAACTATCAGGAATGGAAGCTGCTTTCTTCTGTAATTCTGGCGCCGAAGCAAATGAAGCTGCAATCAAATTAGCAAGAGTTTACGGACATCATAAAAACATAAAAACTCCAGCGATCATCGTAATGGAAAATAGTTTTCACGGACGCACCATGGCGACTCTTACTGCAACAGGAAATCGCAAGGCTCATGCAGGATTTGAGCCCCTTGTTCCCGGATTTATACGTGCACCTTACAATAATGTTGATGCAGTAGATTCAATTTTAATCGAAAATGCAAACGTTGCCGCAATGTTAGTAGAGCCAATACAAGGCGAAGGTGGAATTATCATCCCCGATGAAGGTTATCTGCGAATGTTACGAGAGCTATGCGACAAACATGAAATCTTGTTGATGCTAGATGAAGTTCAGACTGGCAATGGCCGAACTGGAAAGTGGTTTTGCTTTCAATATGAAAATATACAACCAGATGTAGTTGCAACAGCTAAGGGTCTGGGGAACGGAATACCTATTGGTGCGTGTTTGGCAAAACAATACGTAGCCAAATTATTTACACCGGGATCACATGGTTCTACATTTGGCGGCAACCCACTTGCTTGTCGCGCCAGTCTGGCTACACTTGAAACGATTGAATCTGAAAATTTGTGCGAAAATGCCGCACAACTTGGTGCACACATGATAAATAGTTTTCGTAAAAAATTTTCTACATCAAAATATGTCAAAGAGGTTCGCGGAAGAGGTTTAATGATTGGAATAGAACTGACTATCCCATGTAGTCAGCTTGTAGATATATGTCTAAAACACAAGTTGTTAGTTAACGTAACTGCTGACAGTGTAATACGACTACTTCCACCACTGATTTTAGAAAAAGCACATGCAGACACCATCGTAGAAATCGTTGTTAATTGTGTACATGAATTTACAGAATCTCAAAACAACTAATCCGCTTTTGCATCATGAGTACCCGTCATTTCTTAACCTTGCTAGATTTTACACCTAATGAACTTAGCAACTTACTTACACGCGCTATTGAGTTAAAAAAGCTATTAAAGCAAGGTGAAAACTATACTCCGCTACAAAATAAGACGCTGGCGATGATTTTCGATAAGTCCTCTACTCGTACGCGTGTAGCTTTTGAAACCGGCATGATTCAATTAGGTGGTCACGCATTGTTTCTGTCACCACGCGATACACAATTAGGACGTGGTGAGCCAATTGAGGACAGCGCCCGTGTGCTTTCTCGAATGGTTGATGCAGTAATGATTAGAACTTTTAAACATGCAACTGTTGAAAGATTCGCAGCGTATTCTTCTGTGCCGGTGATTAATGGACTGACGGATTTATATCATCCATGTCAGCTATTAGCGGATATGCAAACCTGGCTTGAACATCGTGGTGAAATTAAAGGCGCTACTGTCGCATGGATTGGAGATGGTAATAATATGTGTCACTCTTACATCAATGCTGCGCGACAATTTGATTTTCATCTCAACATCGCCTGCCCCGAACAATACAGCCCAAATAGTAAAATTGTTGCCCTAGCAAAAGATAGAGTTACCATGTCGCATGATCCGGAGACAGCCGTTACTGATGCTGACTTAGTCGTAACGGATGTCTGGGCCAGTATGGGGCAAGAACAAGAACAAAATGAAAGACAAAAAGTTTTTAATGCCTATCAAGTAAATGAGTCCTTACTTATACATGCCAACAAAGATGCATTATTTATGCACTGCTTACCCGCGCATCGTGGTGAAGAGGTTACGGATGGTGTATTAAATGGCCCGCAAAGCGTTGTATGGGACGAGGTCGAGAATCGTTTGCACGCACAAAAAGCATTAATGGAAAATTTAATGTTATAAGTAAATACTAGCCCTATTCATTTATAATTTTTGCTAGATCCTCTTACGTCATAGCTTGGTAACATTACTCGTTAATAATCTCGGCGTTTGGGTAAAATGCCAACCATGCAAAAGCAAAATGTACATTTTTATCGACTTGTTTAAGCTTTGTACCTCTCAATTCACCATTCACCGCTTCTCCAAAAATATTCCATTCAGATTGTGTTTGCATATCATAGATATGGCCATCTTCAATCTTAAAGTTTAATTCTTGGTTATCTATATTTCTATCAAACGCTGCAGCGGTTAACATAGTATTAGAATCTTTGATTATTTTATTATCCATGGTTGAAACCATATTTGCTTGGCTAATTACAAGTATTGCATGATCTTCAAATGATGTATTGATTAATGGATTTTTATCTAAGTAAGAAAATGGGTAAATAATAGATTTAGAATTGCTTGCCAGTGCTAAAACACGCTCCAATGGAGGTAAGCGAAAATCGATTTGACGCTTATATAAAAACGGAATTCCTCCTAGATTGTCATAACCCGGATAAGGGGTCTCACCATAATAGCGTTGGAAACCTGTGTCTTGTGATAAAACTAAACCAGTTGGATAATTTTTACTGAATTGTGCATATGAAACAATTTGACTATTGATTGGTTCCAATAGTGATCCCGAGTACTCACCCACAATGGCATCACCAGTAAATTGTTGCCACCAAGATTCTGTTTGACGATCGTACATCACTAAGTTACTGTCGCGTACACGACCAGTGGTTCCAAAATCTAAAACTTCATTACCAACTTTTCTACTAAATACAATTGCTGTATTACATAATGGACAATGTGTAACCAAAACTGGCTGACCACCAATTACATCATTCACAATTTCATGGAAGAGCAAAATTCGCAGTGGATACGCTTTAGTTTGGTTGCTCACATTCACAACTATTACTGGTTCGCGCTCATCTAAAAAATCTCTAGCATCTATTGCTGAAACAAATGTCGGTTTATCTATCGGCTTGATGCCATCTCGCGGAGGCCCTCCTGAATATATTTCAGATAATGGCACGGTATGCTTAGTAAAATCGGTTTTGGGAAATTCTTTAGTAGAGACTACTTCAGCTGTGTGGACCGATAGCACGACCATAACTAATATGATAAGCATTAAAAGTCTGATTCTCACGATCAGCGACTCTGTTGGTAACTATGTTTAATAAAGACCTATTTAGATTGTCAATTCTTACAATGAATGCCTTCGTTTTGCCAGAATGAGTGAGAAATATTCATTGTCGGGCTCAAAATGTAATTGTTCAATCAGTCCACTCTTGGAAAGCAAACGCTGAATAGATGATTTGGTGTATTTACGACTAATTTCAGTCAATATTTTTTCGTGCTCGTGTAAGTGAATGGTTTCATTCAAAGTAGGAAATTCGATATTTTGACTTTGTTTAGAGACTAAATACATTTCAATTTGCTCATCTTTTTCATTGTAAATGGCCTGGTGGTAAAATTGTTCAAGATTGAAATTTGCCCCTAATTTATCATTCAAGACTTTTAATACATTTAAATTAAATCTTGCCGTAATGCCCTCAGTATCATCATAGGCTCTTTCAAGAACCCCTTTATCTTTGACCCGGTCTAAACCTAAGAGAAAATAATCATCAGTATTCATTTTATTTTTAACTTTGGACAATAATTCAATTGATTCTTGTTCAGTAAAATTACCGATTGAACTCCCAATAAAAATATATAACGTTGGACAATCAAGTACCGGAAGCGCTTGGATTGCGGGAACGTACTCACCAATCAATGACTTGATTTGTAAGTTGGGATGGGTATTTAACAAACGATGGGCAGCATCAACAAGTATCTCTTGGCACACGTCGATCGTAACATAAGTATGTAAATTTAAATTTAATTTGGATAATAAAATTTCTGTTTTCATTGAAGCTCCAGCACCTAATTCAACATAGGTTCTAGCTTGCACAGTATTTATAATTTCTTCGGCATGCTGTTTAAATAATGCGAACTCAGTGCGTGTGGGGTAATAATCCTTCGTCTCGCATATTGCGTTGAAGAGTTTTGATCCTTCATCATCATAAAAATATTTTGGTGGCAGACTACGCGGAGTTGCAAACAAGCCAACACGTACATCTCGCTCAAGTATTTTTAGTGAATCTTGATCGGATAAATTTTTTAAATGAAATCGATTGGCAGGCAGGTTTAATTCCATTAGATATACTTTTTATTTCAGGGTAGCATTGCCATTTGCACCTGTCTAATCAGAAACGATAAGGCTGCATTTACATTTAATAAAAGTTACCTTAGCAAGTTGACCTAAAAGAAAAAAAAATATCTACTCTCATCATAATGTATTTATGAAAAAAGATAATTTTTAAACAGCGGGAAGCCAATGGAAGAACTAACACTAAAATTAAACGAGATAAGTAGCTTTATTTGGGGCCCCGTCATGTTGATGTTACTACTTGGTGTAGGGGTTTATCTCAGCATTGGATTAAAATTTATGCCATGGCGAAAAATTGGCCATGGGTTTAAATTACTTTTTTCTGGCCAAGCCGACAAAGACCAAGGAGAGATCAGTCCCTTTCAAGCATTGATGACTGCTTTATCCGCTACCATCGGTACCGGAAATATCGCTGGTGTTGCAACGGCAATTTTTTTAGGTGGGCCTGGCGCGGTATTTTGGATGTGGATCACGGCTTTATTTGGGATGGCAACGAAATACGGTGAAGCAGTATTAGCAGTGAAATACCGTGAAGTAGATAACCTCGGCAATCATGTTGGCGGACCAATGTACTACATCAAAAATGGATTGGGTGATAATTGGAAATGGCTAGGTTTTTTATTCGCCCTGTTTGGAATGGTCGCAGCATTTGGCATCGGTAATATGGTGCAATCTAATTCCGTTGCAGATGCTGTTAAGTCATCATTTTCTTTAGATCCACGTGTTACCTGTATCATCATGGCTATACTTGTCGGTCTAGTAATCCTTGGCGGTATTCGTCGAATAGGTGAAGTGGCTGGCAAATTAGTCCCTATCATGGCAATTGCTTATATTGTAGGTTCATTAATAGTAATCTTTGCCAACATTGCACACATCGGTGACGCCTTCGAGTTAATTTTTACGAGCGCATTCAGTGGTACCGCTGCAACCGGTGGATTTGCAGGTGCAGCCGTTTGGGCGGCAATTCGATTTGGGGTCGCGCGTGGTATATTTTCTAATGAAGCCGGTTTGGGTAGCGCGCCGATTGCACACGCAGCAGCACAAACTAAAGATCCAGTACGCCAAGGCATGATTGGTATGCTCGGTACCTTTATCGATACTATCATTGTATGCACCATGACCGCTTTAGTAATAATTATGACCGGTGCATGGTCAAGTGGTGAGACCGGCGCGTCTCTTTCTACATTAGCTTATGGCAGCGGTTTACCGGGTGGCAACTATATCGTAACTTTTGGTTTAATCATTTTTGCTTTCACCACAATCCTGGGTTGGAGTTTTTATGGAGAGAGATGTGCGGAGTTTATCTTTGGTGTGAAAATTATCACTCCTTATCGGATACTGTGGCTTTTTGCAATTTTAATTGGCGCCTGGCCAAGCGGTGAAAGTTTTGGCGAAAAACTCAATTTTGTATGGACCTTTTCGGATGTAATGAACGGATTAATGGCTGTGCCAAATTTAATTGCTTTAGCATTGTTAAGCCCTGTCATATTTAAAATTACGAAAGTATACGTAAGCAAACATTAACATTTACATTGAACCTTAAGATCAAGGAATGAATTTGCTTACACATAGCGAAAAAGCATTACAAACCATTAAACGTACAGTGAGCATCGCTCTTGAAGAAGATATCGGTGATGGCGACGTAACTGCAGCATCATTCAATGTCAATAAAACAGCTCAGGCCAATGTAATTTGTCGCGAGGAAGCGATTTTATCTGGTCAACAATGGTTTGATGAGACCTTTCAACAACTTGATTCAAATATTGAAATTAATTGGTTGATTAAAGATGGTGATCAAATTGAAAAAGATTCAACAGTCTGCACTTTACAAGGCGCAGCACAAGCCATTCTTACTGGCGAACGTACTGCATTAAATTTTCTACAATTATTATCTGGGACAGCAACACTCACGCGTGCATATGTTGACCGAATTGCAGGAACGACTGCACAAATTTTGGATACTCGAAAAACGCTTCCAGGTATGCGTTATGCACAAAAATATGCCGTATTATGTGGTGGCGGTATGAATCATCGCATGGGTTTATATGATGCAATTTTAATCAAAGAAAATCATATTGCTGCAGCGGGCTCAATTAAAAAAGCAGTTGCTTTGGCAAAACAGCAATATCCATCTTTAAAACTAGAAATTGAAGTGGAAACTAATGAACAACTTCAAGAAGCAATTGAAACGGAAGCAGATACAATCTTACTTGATAATTTCTCTCTATCAGAATTAGAAGCTGCAGTGAATATTAATGTTAATAGAAAAAAACTAGAGGCTTCAGGGAATATTTCATTAGATAACATTCGTGAAATTGCTAAAACAGGTGTGAATTTTATCTCAATTGGTGCAATTACTAAAAATATTCAAGCTATAGATTTTTCAATGCGATTTGAATAATACACCACAGCTATAACATTTATTTTTATCCAATCTTAACTTTAGCTTCTTTCCAAAAAACATCCATTTCTTCCAAAGTGCAATCATTAAGCTCTTTACCTTTTAGCGCTAATTGACTTTCTAAATACTCAAATCGCTGAATAAATTTCATATTGCTCTTACGTAATGCCTCTTCCGCATTAACTTTTAAATGTCGACCAAGATTGACAACAGAAAATAGCAAGTCTCCCAACTCTTCTTCTAATCTATATTGTTGACCTTGTGTTTCAAACACTTCTTTTAGTTCAATAAGCTCTTCTTCAACTTTATTAAACACTTCATTGGCTTCCTGCCAATCAAATCCAACTGTAGCAACACGTTTTTGTATTTTCTTAGCACGAAACAATTGAGGCATGGCCATGGGAATATCATCTAATAAGCTTTTAAACTTATGCTTAGATTTGTTACTACGCTCTGTTTGCTTGATTGCCTCCCAGCTTGTGATATTCGATTCAGTGTATTCATCAAATATATGTGGATGTCTACGCACAAGTTTGTCACTAATATTTTTAACAATATCATCAAAATTAAATAAATTTTGCTCTTTAGCGATTTGCGCGTAATAGACGATTTGTAGGAGTAGATCCCCGAGCTCGTCTTTTAATTGAGAAAAATCTTGTCGGTCTATAGCATCAACAACTTCATAAACCTCTTCTATGGTGTACGGAACGATAGAATTAAAGGATTGTTGTCGATCCCATGGACAACCATGTTCCGGATCTCGCAGCATTTCCAGAATGTTCAGTAATCGGTAAAGATTATCCATAAATTCAAATACCTACCGTCTGAGTAAATACATGTGGTGCAACATTTATAATTTTGTATATATATATCAGTAACTTATTCAACATACCGGCCTGGGTCGAATTTAGATTTTAATATTAGTGTTTAATTATTTACTTATTAACAAGTAACGTTACACTTCGCCACAATAAGAAAAATTACCTTCCAAAGCAGATGCGATAGAGGCCAAAATATCCACAATATGTTAAATTCCCAAAAATTGTCGCTTTATTTATCAATATGTTCCAAGAACTTTTCAAACCACTTTTTTTGTATAGTAATGTGAAATTTGTCATACTATTATCATGATTTTCCCATGATAATTAAATGACATCACCACAAAAGAAAAAGCCCCAAGAATCAGCATTACTGCAAGTAAGGATCTCGCGAGACTTACGTGATGAGTTCATGCGCCAAGTGAAGTCTGACGATGATAGTGCGTCAAGATTAGTGCGCCAATGGATTCGTAAGTATTTGAAGACTGGCTCACAGAGAGACATATTTAATACGTGATTCCCATAATTAATAAAGGAATAGAAAATAGATTACGCCCGAATCACAAGTATGATGAAAGCGAATCCGGGGACTCTACTAATAATATGGCTGTAAAAGTATCTTTAGTAAATGTCGGCAAGGACTTGTGGACATATCTTTGTCGACACACTCCACCACCACTCGCAATTTCAAACTTAGCAAACGAACGACAACTGACAGATTTGCTCGATGATGGGCATATTGATAGCAAAGTGATTGTCCTGGGACATCATATGAAAGAACCGCTAAGAGTAGCAAGTTGGATTCAGGAACATGATCCAACAATAAAATTATTTTTGTTACGTAAACCAACTGATTTTGATGAGTTGAATCAAACCATCAAAGATATGCCTGATCTAACGCATGGTGTTGAACTGTGGTCAACAGCTAACATTAAAGCTTTACCATCAGCATTAAAAAATGCTGTTGATTTTATTAGCAGGCCCAATAAAAACGTTATAGAACTTGATAGCGCTCAACTAACTGATCAAAGCGATTCTCAACCGACAACTAACGTTATTTTAGAAAACAGGCTGGATTCAATTTTAGAAACTGCATCAATTGGACTTCTTTGCATAGATGAAGAAGATACTATTCTTGAGCTAAATACACCTGCGGCTCTAATGCTGGGTTTACATGAACAAGATTCCTTGGGAACTCCTTTATCGTTAATCTTCGAGCAGGCTGAAATTATCAAGCTCCATCACATTATTAATACTTGTGATGAAGATAATCAAAATTTACCTCGCGAAATTAAATTTGAACATGCAGACGGTACATTTAAATTTATCCGTGTTTCTGCTTTTACAGAAGAAAGCATACAAGGTTATAACATTAATTTGATTTTACAAGACATAACAGAAAGCGTAATTGCTGAGAACAAATTAGCAAAAGAAAAGCAACGAAATCGAATTACCCTAAAATTACTCAAAGACGGTGTAATCACAACAGATAATAATTGCAATATAGATTCCATGAATCCTGTCGCCGAGGGTTTAACCGGTTGGCCGAGCTATGAAGCCAAGGGAAAAAATCTTGACAATGTATTCAAGCTCATAGACATAAATACTAGAGAAAGAAAAATCAACATAGGTAGGGACTGTCTAGAGTCTGGTAAACCAATCGAGACTAGTGCAAATCTAGTATTATTAGATCGGTTTAATAACGAACACCCAATAGAGTTGTCGCTTGCACCTAGTAGTTCATTAAATATTGAATCAGGAGGCCTAGTATTAATCTTTAAAGATGCATCGGAAACAAAACGCCTTACACAAGAAATCACACACCAAGCATCCCACGACGCCTTGACAGGCTTGTTGAATCGAAAAGAATTTGAATATCGTCTAGAAAAAGCAATTGCGAGTGCAGCTGCGCATGATGTTCAACATGTGTTGTGCTATTTAGATCTCAACCAATTTAAGATTATTAATGCTCAAGCAGGGCACACTGCAGGAGATATCATCCTAAAACAAGCTGCACAACAAATGAAACGCCATATGCGTAGTATCGATGTTTTAGCGCGCCTTGGCGGTGACGAATTCAGCTTGCTACTTGTAAATACAACCATCGAACATGCGCGGGCCATTGCGCAGGAGCTTATCGATACGATCCGTAGTACTACATTTAAGTGGCGAGACCAACATTTTGAAATTGGATTAAGCATAGGTCTGATCTCAGTTGATAAGTGCTCACAAGATCCTGCACAAATGTTAACACGTGCAGAACTTGCATGCTTTACTGCCAAAGACCATGGCCGCAATAAAATTCATATTTATAGAAAGGAAGATGATGAGCTTACCAGACGCCATACAGAAATGATGCGTGCGGCTGGCGTAACTGGTGCGCTACAAGAAGATCGTTTTCGAATATATTGCCAACCCATCGTAGCATTGTCACCGAAGAATAAAGAGTCTCTGCACTATGAATTATTACTTCGATTAACAGATCCGAAAGGTGATCTCATTATGCCAGCCAGTTTTATTCCAGCAGCGGAGCGTTATGGATTGATGTCGAGTCTCGATCGTTGGGTAATTCGCACTGCATTTCATAGTTATAACGATATATTTGGCGAGGGCTCAGGTGTGCAAATCGCAATTAATTTATCTGGCAACTCCTTAAATGACGATACATTATTAGACTTTATTAAGGGTGAAATCGATTTAACTAAAATAGATCCCGGAACAGTTTGTTTTGAAATTACAGAAACTGCGGCGATTAGTAATTTAGATCAAGTCAGCCAACTTATTTTAGAACTGAAAAGAATTGGCTGTAGATTTGCACTAGATGATTTTGGAAGTGGGCTCTCATCATTTGCCTATTTGAAAAACTTACCCGTCGATTATTTGAAAATTGATGGCAGCTTTGTGCATGACATGCTTGATGACACCATAGATCATGCAATGGTGGAAGCAATTAACCAAGTTGGGCACATCATGGGAATTGGAACAATCGCAGAATGTGCGGAAAGCGAAGAAGTCGTAGAAATGCTACGCGAACTTGGAGTGGATTACGCACAAGGATACGCCATGGGATCACCCATTCCTATTGAAGGGCTAAAGCTATTAAGTTAGCAAAAAAGACATGACTACTGTTACAAAGTTTAAAAAAGAGGTAATCACAGATGTGAATTCCTTACGTAGCAAACTTGAGTCTTTAGTTCATGATGCGCGCAGAAATGAAAAAACATTGCGCAAATTCCAAAGTTTAGAATTGCGACTTTTAAACTGCAATTCATTAGCCGAACTTATGCAGCTGATAACGCATAAAAGTAAATCTATTTTTGGTTGGGATGTTTTAACTATTATTTTACGTGATGAGCATCAAGATATAAATCGATTACTACAGGATGTAGGTGAAGATGCGTGTCGTTACTCAGAATTAATTATTATGCAGGAAATCTTGCAGTTAAAAAAATTATTTGGCCGATTTAAAAAACCCCTACTTGGTGCTTTTGATTATAACAAGCATGCAAATCTGTTTTTAAGCGATCGAAAATTTCCGCGGAGTGTGGCCTTATTACCTTTGTATCGTAATAACAAACTACTAGGTAGCCTTAATTTGGGCAGCTACCAACATGAACGTTTTAATAGCAACGATGCCACTGATTTTCTTGAACACCTTGCAGCCGTTTTGGCCACTTGTTTAGACACCACAATAGCACAAGAAAAACTTAAGCAAGCAGGACTAACCGATGCATTAACAGGTGTAAATAATCGAAGGTTTTTTGACCAGCGTCTTAGCGAAGAAGTCTCACGTGCACAGAGACTACATTCATCAGTGAGTTGTTTATTTATCGATATTGACCACTTCAAAGTTATTAATGATAGTTTTGGACATGAAAGCGGTGATATTGTCTTAAAAAAAGTAGCAGAGTTAATTCGAGCACAATTACGAAATATTGATGTCGTGGCACGATATGGAGGCGAAGAGTTTGCCGTCCTTCTTGAACAATCAGGACAAGATTGGGCTATTGAGGTTGCAGAACGAATTCAACAAAGCGTATGCAATACAACTTTTGTTGAAAATGATGGCATCAAATGCTCATTAACTGTTTCAATAGGAGTTTCTACATTAGAATCTCCAGACAAATCAGATGATGCACAGGTTCTAGGTAGAGAGCTTTTAAGAAAAGCAGATAAAGCACTTTATCAAGCAAAACAGAATGGCCGCAATAAAGTCATATATAATTCATAACAACACACAAATATACTTCAGGTTTAGTTACTCATAACGCGTTAAATAGGCTTTAATTATCATCACTTTCTAGTTACATATGAGCAATTTTAATTGCTATTGACGTTCAGTCAGCCTTTGCGCAAGTTTACTTATATTTTTCTCACGAATGCATGCGCCATCACTGCACTTGTCAAAATTTTAAAATCCATGGCATAAAGCATTTGAGAATCTATGTTTGGAAGTAAATCTGATTTCAGCTAATTCTCACAATTTAAAAATACTTTCTAATGAATTGAAATTTTGCTGCCATTCGCACAAATAACTCATTCAATATTAATTCGTTACTATAGTAAACATCTCACAATTCATGGCGAAATAAGCCAATAGATTTTGATAACTCTCGGAACTGTAGGGGTATTTGTTTACCACTATTAAATTGTGTAATGACCTTAGGCATAAAAAAAATTACAATTGTGATCTGATAGACATTACAAGTCTCAAATTTATCCAATTGGTGCCGTTACATTGAGATGTTAAAGGCAAATCCATTGAAAGATGGAGACGCAAAGTCACCGGTCTACGGAAGCCGCCATTTAAAGCGAGCTCTAAGACAGCGGGACCGCCGGATAAAGCTATGAGGTAGGAATCCTTTGGTTGGTCTCACGTTTCTGTGCACTTTGCTCAACGGATACGTGAGATGATGATTACTAAAAGAACAAATAAATTATTTAGCGTTAGAATTATTCTTAGAATTTTAATTCTAACTCTTTTTATTTCATTGAATTGTGTAATCTGCATCGGTCATGCAGCATCTCAGGGAAAATTAGGTAAACAATCTTCTGCGTCCATTGATATATCTGTTCAAGTTAATCAAACCTTAACCACAGTCCACCCAGAAGAATTAATACTAAACCAAACAACGCTATCCAACAATCGTACCTTCAAGCCATTTTGTGTCGCACATCATGGCTATAGTCAAAATGCAAGTGTGCCGTATGAATTGAAAGTCGATGATTTGAAGATTCCCCAACAAAATTTAAATACTTCGCAGAACAAAATTATTACTTCGCCCTACAATATATATATAGAAGATAAAAACTCATTTAACAATAGACTGCGTCTATCAGCTGGAATGTCTTTATTCAAACAAAGCGTACTCAGTCTTAGCGATCAAATAACAAAAGAGTGTGAAAATTCTGGAGTACACTTAGCTATAGAATTGACTGATTCTTTGAAAAGTATCAACCAAAAGCCCATATCTCCTGGTTTGCTGATATTGTTGGTCAGTCCAAACTGAATTAAATCATCTTAAAAGACCATTTAGTAACCAACTTGATATAGATAAGAGCCTTATTTTTATATCTCTTTGGGGGTATAAATTAAAGAAACCTGTCGATTAAAGTTTTCTCAAGACTTATATCTTTAAGCGCTACAGGTATAATCGAGCGCTCCGATTTTTTTCTCGGCCATACAATAACTATTAGGCCGAGTCGCATAACATTTTAAATAATAAACAAGGAATTACAGATGAAGACGACGAATAATGCCCTTGCGAAATGGGTAGAGGAAGTAGCGGCACACACCAAACCAGAATATATCCACTGGTGTGATGGTAGCGAAGCCGAAGCGGATAAACTCATTGACCAAATGTTGCAGACTGGCACATTAACTAAATTAAATGAACAAACCAATCCAAATTGCTTCCTGCATAGATCAGACCCTTCCGATGTTGCACGCGTAGAACATCTAACATATGTGTGCACAAAAAATGAGGAAGATGCTGGACCTAACAATCACTGGATGGATCCGGCAGAAGCAAATGCAAAATTAGATGCATTGTTTCATGAGTGCATGCAAGGTAGAACTATGTATGTCATACCCTACTGCATGGGTCCAATCGATTCTCCTCTATCACGTTGCGGTGTGGAAATCACCGACAGTCCATATGTTGTTGTTAATATGAGAATCATGACACGTATCGGAACACCTGCATTAAAGCGCATTGAAAAAGATGAAACATTTGTAAAAGGTTTACATTCCATCGGTGATTTAGATCCCGAAAAACGTTTCATCATGCATTTCCCTGAAGAACTAACGATTAAAAGTATTGGTTCGGGTTATGGAGGTAATGCTCTACTGGGTAAAAAATGTCACGCATTACGTATCGCCAGTTGGCAAGCGCGCACCGAGGGCTGGTTAGCAGAACATATGCTGATTGTTGGACTAGAAAGTCCTCAAGGGGAGACCCATTACATTGCGTGCGCATTACCATCTGCATGCGGCAAAACCAATTTAGCAATGCTGATTCCACCAGAACAATACAAAGACTGGAAAATTTGGACAGTGGGAGATGATATATGCTGGATGCATCTGCGTGACGATGGTCGCCTATGGGCAATTAATCCAGAAACGGGATATTTTGGTGTGGTCCCGGGTACCAATGAGCACTCTAATAAGAATGCGTTTGACATGCTTACACATGATGCAATCTTTACAAATGTTGGAGTAACAACAAACAATGAGCCTTGGTGGGAAGAAAAAGAAGTCGATGAACCCGCTATTGATTGGAAAGGCAATCCTTACAATCCAGAAACGGGTCCTGCGGCACACCCAAATTCTAGGTTCACAGTATCTGCAAAAAATAATCCGAGCTATTCACCGCAAGCTGAAAACCCCAATGGCGTACCGATTTCAGCCATTGTTTTCGGTGGTAGACGTAAAGAACTTGCGCCTTTGGTCTATGAGGCAAAAGATTGGGCGCATGGTGTGCTTGTGGGTGCAGCTGTCGCCTCTGAGATGACAGCCGCCGCAATTGGGGGCAAAGGTCAAGTTCGACGCGATCCCATGGCAATGAAACCCTTTTGTGGCTACAACTTTGCAGACTATTGGAGTCACTGGTTAAGCTTTGCAGGCAAATCAGACAAGTTACCGAAGTTGTTTCATGTCAATTGGTTTAGACGCGATAAAGCAGGAAAATTTATGTGGCCCGGCTTTGGTGATAACTTGCGTGTTCTTAAATGGATTGTCGATCGCTGTGAAGGTACGGCAAGTGCTAATGAAACCGCGATCGGTTTCCTTCCAAATCCTGAAGATATTGATATATCAGGTTTAAATATTACAGATGAAACCATGCAAGCACTTCTGTCTGTCGATCCTGCAGAGTGGCAAACGGAAATTGCGGAAATTGGTGAATATCTTGAGACGTATGGCTCGCGTTTACCAGACAAATTACGCGAGGAACTTGAAAAAGTCTCTAACGCACTAGAAGGTAGCGCTGTTGCTGCCTAACTTATCTCTAACATAAAAGCCCCATAAGCAATTAGCTCATGGGGCTATTTGCATACGTGCATCTCTCTCGAGAGCACTTTTTTTCATGTCTTTCTATCTATGTTTTTACTGAGCAGTATTGCTTTCAAATTCTTAGTTAATAGTTATGCATGCCTATAAGGCATAATTGCAAAACATTTTATGATTTTAAATTTTCTATGATATCTATACCTATATGCTTATTTTTATAATATTGTCAGTTATAGATTAAACAGATCACTTATCTATAAAAATTTTGTTAGAAAAAATTATTTCTGGTGGTCAAACTGGTGTTGACCGCGCCGCACTCGATGTTGCATTAAACAATAATTTTCCTTGTGGTGGCTTTTGCCCTAAAGGCCGAATTGCCGAAGACGGAATCATTGATGCCAGATATCCACTGCAAGAACATACAACAGAAAACTATGCAAAACGTACACTGGAAAATATATTGCTAGGCGATGGCACTTTAATTATTTATACACAAGAATTGAGAGGTGGTACTGCATTAACGGTACGTTTTTGTAAAGATCACAACAGGCCATATACTTTGGTTGACGCACAGCAAAATAATGTAGCGCAAGCAGCACACATAGCTCACAACTTCATTCAACAACACAATATAAAAATTTTAAATATTGCGGGTCCACGCAAGAGCCAATGGCCTAATGGATATCAATATACTTATCAGTGCCTCGAACTATTGATTAAGAAATTTTTAGTAATTAATTAGACATTTATTTATTTTTCTTTCTACTGCTTATAAGTTGCTGCATTTGTAAATAAGTAAAAGAGGCAGTCCATGCAATTAATACTAACCCGGTTAATGCCTCTGCACCCGCAGTAAACCTAATATTACCGATAGGAACAATATCCCCGTATCCTAATGATGTGTAATTCACAAATGAAAAATATGCACAATCCTTGATTGAATAATTAAACTCGCCAATAACATCTCCCACGTCACCCATTGAGAGTAAATAATAATACAAAAATGCAAAAATCCAAATCTCGATGACATGCGTAAGAATTACGACTAATACACCGATTGGTAACAACAGTCTTGATGGCCATGAACGTTTGAAATGCTTCTCTGCTAAATGAGTCAAAACCTCATAGTGAAGCGCAACTGAAAGCACGATTACAGCTATGGTGCTAGTAAAAACAAGGATCATCCAACTTATAACTTTTTTTATTACTATTTAAATATTTCTTTAAGGAATGCTTGCATTTTATTCCACGAATCCTCATCTGCATGCTGATTATATTGCAGCGCAGCTAAGTCAAATTTTTTACTATACTCATCCGCTTGTGGATTGGTAAAACTGTGCTTCACATTGGGATAAGCAACAAATTCATAATCTACATCTGCATTTTGCATCTCTTCTATAAATGCGTCGACCTGCTCCGCTGGAATAAACGGATCATCTGCACCATGTAAAACCAGCACTCTTGCTTTGACGCTACCTTTTTTAGCCGGAGATTGGGTTCCAAGACTGCCATGAAAACTAACCACACCATCTATATTTGTTCCAACTCGGGCAAGATGTAAAACCATTGCACCACCAAAGCAGTAACCGATCGCAGCCGTCTTATCAGTATCGGTAAACTCCTGTTGATTCAATACTTGCAATGCAGCATTCAAGCGTTTCTCTGCAAGCGGCATGTTATTAGTAACTTCTTGCATAAATTTAGCTGCATCATCAGGATGCGCTGCTAATTTACCGTCGCCATACATATCTACAGCAAAGGCGATATAGCCTAGCTCAGCCAACATTTTTGCACGTCTTCGCGCATAATCATTGTGACCCCACCACTCATGCACCACCAGTATACCTGGACGTTTAGTTTTTAAATTTTTATCATAGACAAGATAGCCTTTTAATTTCGCACCATTGGTGTGGTATTCAATTTCTTGGGCTACGATGTTGGATTGATGCGTATTTTTATCTAACCGTTCATCTGCAAAAGTGATTGTTATCAATAACCAAAATCCAACACATAAGAAGACGAGTCTCATGATAAAATCCCTCTCTCTAGCTGATATTTATAAATCTATAGTACGAGTTTTAACAATCAAGCTAAAGCATTCTAAATCTTATGAATATTGAATTGTAAATTAATCCTAGAATATCGAATATTTTTAAAAAAAGTCAGCATCAATACACAAGATAAAAATTTTTGCCACTCTATGTAATGAAATCCGGGAAAATCCCGTCTATTAATTGAGCCTCATCAACTTATAGATGAGTCATTTGCTTATTCTTATTCAATCTTTATCAATCAATACAGGAGATGGCAGTAATGAAAAAACAAACCATAATTAAATCTACTATGGCTGGAATTTTCGCCATTGGCGCCAGCATGGCTGCACAAAATGCATTTGCCGTACCGGATGCGCCTAAAAATTGGGAAAAATGTGCAGGAGTTTCCATGGCTGGGAAAAATGATTGTGGAGCGTTAGATGGCTCCCATCAATGCGCCGGCCAAGCAAAAGACCATATGCTGGAAACGGAATGGATTTATGTCCCAGCTGGCACATGCACAAAACTTGGCGGTATCGTTAAGGCAACCAAACCTGCAAAATAAATAAGATAGAGTAGGTGATGGAAAGTACTTTATCTCACAACTTTACGAAGCAACTCACTCCAAGGATTGGAGTGGGGCTTCGCTCACCGCATATAAAAGAAATTTTAGTAACAACACCTGATATAGATTTTTTTGAACTGCTTACAGATAACCATCTAGCTGAAGGCGGTTATGCCAGAGAACAGGCATATGCCATTCGACAAGACTACCCAGTGACTATGCATAGCGTCGGAATGTCACTAGGAGGGACTGATCCAATTGATTTCTCCTATCTAGCTAAAATAAAAAGACTTGCAGATGAACTTGAGCCATTATGTATCTCAGACCATCTATGCTGGACTTCTTTTGAACAGCAGCACGCAAACGATTTGCTTCCCCTACCCTATACAGAAGAAGCAATAAATTATGTAAGCGATCGAATTATACAAATACAAGATTTTTTAAAAACAACCTTAGTGGTTGAAAATGTCTCCAGTTATTTAAGCTATAAATGCTCCACAATGAATGAATGGGAGTTTTTAACTGCGATTGCGAAAGCATCAAGCTGTAAAATTCTACTTGATCTAAATAATATTTATGTCAGTCAATACAACAATGAAATAGATGCAACAGAATACATAAGGAATATACCACTGGAATTAGTGGCTGAAATTCATCTAGCTGGATTTGAAGACAAAGGCACCTATCTACTTGATGCACACAACAATCAAGTGTCTGCACCCGTGTGGGAGTTATATAAAGGAGTCATGAAAAATAACAATTCAATCTCAACATTAATTGAATGGGATAATGATATCCCACCACTCTCAACACTGTTGCAAGAGGCAGTAAAAGCAAATCACTACCAACAATCAGCAAAAAAGGACAGTGCAACAGCACAGGAAAAAGTAATTTGTCCTGTATAGCATATGTAACACTAAGACTATGAATCAGTTGCGTGACATACAGCATCAATTTTGGAATGGCTTAAGAAGTGTTGAAGCTAACGCTAATTGCACTCAATTATTCTCAAAAAATGGAAAGTTAACACAAGAAGAAAGACTCAATATTTACCGTGACACCATGTGCGCAGCACACACCAATGCCCTGGCACAAAGTTATAGATGTTGTGAAAAGATACTTGGGGAGAGGTATTTTAAACAAATTGCAAAGAGCTACTTTTATAAATATCCAGCCACAATTCAAAATTTAAATCATTACGGACAATCTTTTCCAAAATTTCTACAACATTGGGTTCACAACCACATGGAGTGTTCAGATTATCCGTATCTATCTGATTTAGCTCAACTCGAGTGGGCTTTTGATCAAGCCTATTACGCCAAACCGGATCCATTATTTAATTTTAATTCACTCACAACGCTAAATGAAAAAAGCTATCAACGAATCTGCTTTGAGCTAAGTGCATCTCTTACTATTTTAAAATCAAACTATCCTATCTATGAAATCTGGCTCGCCAATCAAGGGCAAGCAGATGCCCAAGAAATTAATGCAATAACTGAACCTCAGTATCTGTGTGTGACTAGAGAAGATTTTAAGCCGATTATCTATAAGGTTGATCAGATTTATTTTTGGATGCTAGAGAAAATTCAATACAACTCTACATTTTCAGAACTTGAAGCTTCGGGCACACAAAAAGAAGTAAATATTCCACTACAAAAAGTTATTCCTGAACTCATCCAAAAGAAATGGATTTGTGGTTATCATTTGAATCATAAATAGCGGCCCAAGCTGGAAATTACTGGGTGCACGTTATTGCTCTAATTAGACAATACTGCTGCTCAACTTCGTCTTAAGAACAAGCAAACGGGTGTAATTGAGACCCTATATCAAGCACCCTACTATGAAAACCAATTTAGTAATGTGCATATTCTTGAAAATAATCAATCTCTTTTAGAAGAATATGCAAAAGGAATGGGTCTTAATATTTGTATAGAAAAAGGTGTCTTATTTGCGTTAACAAATAACAATACGCAAGATTAAAAATATCTATCCGCACATGCAAACATATATCTGAGTTTACCGTCTAGTGTTTGAGCCTCACCTAATCATTGAGAAGAAGCACAACGAGCAGTTAAATATAAAACTTTCACAAATTCTAGTAAGGCGCCAACACCTTATGATCACTTAAACGAGCTAGAATAGATAAAATCAACTTCATCTCAGGCACATCCGTATTCATAGTAAAGAGCCTCTTTAACTAAATCAGTAGCAATTCGATCAAGATTATCACTTTCTTTTTTTACGTATTCAGTAACTACTTTTAAAATATCATTTTTAGTGGTTCCTTCCTGTATACAAATACGAACCCAGCCTGCTGCTTGATCAAAAATCGCACCAACATATCCTGCATATCCTGCTACAAGGTTTGAGTCTGCATCATTTGGGAACTCCTGATACTTTTCCCATTCTTGTGCGGCTTCAAGTAATTTTTCACCGTTGAAAAAATGATAAATGACAGCATCAACCGAAGCTGTCAAGCTAAATAGAATAACGATAGTTAGAACTTTCTTCATTTTGCACCTCTATATTGAAGCAAACATATATAAGCAGAAACTAATTCGCGGAGGATTTTACAGATAATGAATAGGCAAAGCAAAACCTGCCGCTATGCAGCAGGTTTTGCCGAACCTCTGAGTAGGAGGTTTTATTTTTTTCGCGCTATAAAGAGTATCGCAATACTTATTAATTTAAAAATTATAATTTTTTATAATCAAAATCAGATACATGTATGTTGAATAGAATTTAATATAAGTTCGTTAAGCAATGAATTTATACATAATTTTCTAAATTTAGGATTAACCAGAGCTATTTATTATTCACTTGCATCACTACCTGAGAAGATAAATGAAACAAATGAGAATATTTTCGTGACAGATATAACAGAATTATTTATTTCAAAAAATATCGGCTCAGGTCTTGCAGTCTTGATTTTGGCATCTCTAAATATTATGTATCCATCTCTACAAAAAAAACTGTATATATCTATTAATTACTGGATTTCATTCAGCAGTGGAATAGCGCTTGGATATGTTTTTTTATATATGCTTCCAAAACTATCGGATTTCACAATACAAATTATCCAGCAAAGCCCTGCTGGTAGCTGGGAATTTATAAACTACCGCATTTACTTGTTTGTTTTAATTGGGTTGGTTATTTATTTTGTTGTCGATTGGTACAGTAAAGCTGAATATAAGGATAGAAAAATAATAAGACTATTTAACTATGCAGCGTTCTGTTTTTACAGCATCATTTTAGGATATATCTTAGCTGATATTCCTCGTCCAGGTATTCTACCCATTATTCTCGTCGCAATGGTGCTGGGGGTTCATTTTTTTGGTATCAACCATCAACTCTTTCAATGGAATTATCTAATTTTCACACGTTATTTACGCTGGCTGTTAGCTCTCTCAATATTTGTGGGTTGGCTTTATGGAATTTTCACCGAGCTACCGAAAGAATTTGTGATGACTACAACGGCATTTTTATCGGGCGCTATGATCGCAAATGTCATGTTCGAAGAACTTTCCAAGCATAGACCAACTTTGAAGCCTTTTATAACTGGTGTTTTAGCAATGACTGTTGTAGCTGCAGTAATGCGATCCCTACCCAAAATAATTTATTGAAAATTTATTTAATCAATAGAAATTAATTAATATTTCGAATGTTTGCTATATTAGTAATGATGAATTATGCGGCGCTGGTAAATTTTCAAAATTATTTGCGTATCATTAAATAATTAGAACTCGTATCTCAGAGTCCCACCTAAGAATAATCCCCAGTTTGTATCAAACTCACCTTTAGCGCGGACACCTTGTGAAGTTTGATCTACTTTACCCTCGCCAAAATATACAAAACTGGCATTCAATGCATAGTCTAAACCTTGCTCTTCAACATGAATTATTGAACCAGCAATTCTAAATTGTTCATCAAGCGGTAAATCGAACGTGCGATTACTGTTACTCACCGGAGAACTGTCATAACTGGTACCAAGTAAATATAGATTTTCATTGGATTGAAAACCCACACCCACACCTACTCGCCAGGTATCTTTGAATTCTCGATCGAGTTCTGCGACTGTTGCTAAACCTAAACCACCACCAGAAATTTGAAAAGTATTCTCACTAAAGGCTGACCAATCTTCCCAGTCTGCTTGTAAAAATATTTTCATATTGTCAGCGACTTCATAACTTAGACCCACCTCAATGAGCTGCGGATTATCCCAACCTGCCTCCACCCTGCCAGAAGGGGTATTCGGTAAGATAGTATCTTTTATTTTGAAATCTCCACTCAGTTCGATCTCTGCTTCACTTCGATACACTATACCGAGTAGTGTTTTGTCGTTTAGTTGATACTGCATCCCTAAAAATAGCTGATGCCCCCAATCGTCTGCATCTTTAATTTCTGCTATACCGTCGGGTAAAGCAAGTGGTTGATTGATAGCAATATCCATTTCAAATAGCGTATAGATAATTGAAATCCCAGCGCCTATTGAAAGGTCCTCATTCACCTGATACCCAAAGGATGGGCTGATAGCGATACCAGTTAAGGCAGCTTCCTGTGTAGCATATCGGCCGACAAAATTATCTCCGTAATCTACACCTCCCCCTAATGGGGCCACAACGGAAAACCCTAAACGGGCTTGATCAGAAATGGGTTTAACAGCAAAAAAACTTGGGATAATTGCAACATTACCGGCATTACCACCGTCACTACCACCGGCTGTGGCAATGTCAGAGTCAAATTTTATATTAGGAAGTAATACTTGCGAGCCTAATAGTATTGTATCTTTTGTAATCCCGGTCATTCCAGCAGGATTCCCAAATGCAGCTTCAGGGGCATAATTATTAGTCGTTCTAGCGGTGCCTGCAGTGCCAATACTAATGGGCGTTCCCAACTCTTGTATGTAAAAACCACCCGCCAAAAGTAAATTGCTGTATGACAGAAGTCCAAAAATTAGAAATGTTTTGTAAGCATTCGTGGTAAAGCGAGTTAAACTAATCCTCCCCACAATCTCTCCTTTAATTCTTATCTCTATAATATAGATATCTTGGTAAAACCTTAACGCTTATTCGTAATTAACGACAATAGATGATTTATGGTTAGGCTGCTTTAATCTTATGTAAATGATAGCTGTCGATATTTGTAGCTATTAGTTTATTTAATCGTGAATAATTACAATATCTGTTAACTCTAACATATGCATACCATAAGTGTTTAATAGACGGTTCATTTTGTTACAAAACGTTAATAGCGCTACAAACTATATGGTGTAAGAAATTTAGATTTCGCTACAATATAAAAATCGATTCACCCATAACAGTCATTAGATTGAATCGAGGATAAAATGAAAATTTTTAAAGCCATTGTTTTTGCTTTCTTGATCTTACCTCTGCTAATAGGTGGCAAATGTTTTGTGGTCAGCAGTTTTGATTCTAGCGATGATGACGATGATGATGAAGGTCTTATCATAGTAGTCACCAATGCGGAGTCGACAAGCAATGAAGTCATGCAATCCCTAAACCAAACTCTCGCAGTTGCCGAAATCGCAAGTCAATCGGCACAGTATGCGAATGATTATATGGAGTCTGATCTCCACAGCTATGTCTGTGATAACGCAAATGGCAGCATCATGCTTACGCTAAACGATTTAGATCATTCAAATAGAATTTCTGTAGGGGATGATTTCTTACTCAACTATACAAATTGCAATGTAGATCAGGTCATTGCAAATGGAAATCTAAGGATATCGGTGCTGGATGCAAAAGGCATTGATATCGGCAAATTTGATACGGGTACAGATTGGTCATTTATATTAAGTGTTAACGCAGACTCCTTTCAAGTCAGCACAGAAAATGAAGTGTTAATTGTTAATGGCGATATGGAAATCGCTTTAAATTTTAATGCAACTACAGCATCACTCAAAGGACATATTACGAATAATCAACTTGTTTTAGATGATGGATCACAGACCTTGTTAACGAATATGAACATTTCACAACTCATCAGCCTTGCAGTTGTACCATCAAGTTATTCATTAACTATTGATTCAATGAAAATTAGCAGTGGCGCTCCAAGCACAACTGTTAATGCAAGCACACCCTTAAGCCCTCTAGCGGGGATAGAATTGCTGAGCTTAAGTGAATTTTTTGTTGATTTGCACTTACCAGAAAACGGTGAAATCAATATAGCTGGCAAAAATTCTAATGCCGATGTCTCAATCATGTCGGACGAATTGATATCCATTGATATCGATACGAATGGCGATTCAATTTCAGATGAGCAAATATTTTCTACCTTGTCAAAACTTAAGTAACTCTAAGAGCGCATGCGAAATTAATTTCAACTAGCGGTTGTTGCTTGCGTAGCACTATCAGCCATCGGAGAGGTCGAATCCGTCATTGAAAATCCTGCTGCAGCAATCGAAAGTGAATCACTTAATTTTTCGCACCAGCATGTATCATACTCGCCGAGCGAGCGTTAGTTAGCCGACACGATTTCCCACATCCGCAGGTGCAATAGCGCGGCTAGCCGCCCGGATTCTTGCCCATGCTGTTCATGATGCGATCGACGGCTTCCTTGATACTCAGGGAGTCGGCTGCCTGTCGCGGAGGATAGTCGACCAGGCTTTGCAAATGTCGCTGAATGAAACCTTGTGCCGGGATCATCGTCCACATCTTGCGGGCCATGAAGTAGCGGCCCATGTAGCCCCACTCTTCAGACTCGGGATCGATGCGCTCCATCGGATCCATGCGCAGATTGAACAGGTACGGCACCGAAGGATAGACGCGCTGGTCCCACCAGAGCCCGTTCTGCTTGACACCGAACTTCATCTTGTAGTCGCCCACGCGCAGACCGGTCAGGTTGGTCTCGTCGTAGTAAAAGTACTCGTTGCGTGCCGATTTTTCTGTCTTGCCCAACCAATGGTCAAGGTTGTTGTAGCCATCGAGATGAACCTTGTATTTCATGTCGCCCATCTGGTAACCCTTCAGGAGTTTCTGTTTGATGTCGTGCTCACCGGCAGCCGCCGCGAGCGTAACGTACAGGTCTTCATGGCTCTGAATGCCGTTCGATACGCTACCGGCCGGAATCTTGCCGGGCCAACGCACCAGCATTGGCACCCGAACGCCTCCCTCCCAGGTCGTGCCCTTCTCACCTCTAAAGGGCGAGTATCCGCCATCGGGCCAGAACAGGAGCTCGTAGCCGTTGTCGGTCGAGTGAATCACGATCGTGTTGTCGGCAATGCCGTGATCATCGAGCTTTTTCAACAACTGCCCCACTTGATCATCATGCTGCAGCATGCCTGCACGGTAGAGGTCCTCCTCGGGACGACCTTCCGCCACGGCCTTCTGGATGTACTCGTCAGGTACATGGGTCCAAATGTGCATACGCGTTGTGTTGAACCAGACAAAGAATGGTTTATCGTCTTTGACGGCTTTGTCAATGAAACCCTCGGCGGCATCAAGCATTTCTCCATCGACCGTCTTCATTCGCTCGCGCGTCAGCGGCCCCGTGTCTTCACACCGTTGCTTCCCCATGGGACCATATTTAGGATCATCGGTGGGGTCGTCTTTGTCCGTGGCGTAACAATGCAGCACGCCCCGAGGTCCAAAGCGCTGCATAAACTCCGGATTTCTGCGGCCGGGATAGTCGAGTTGTTCGGGTTCTTCCTCAGCGTTCAGGTGGTACAGATTGCCAAAAAACTCATCGAAGCCATGCACCGTGGGCAAAAACTCGTTGCGATCGCCGAGGTGATTCTTGCCGAACTGCCCGGTAGCATAACCGAGCGGTTTTAAAACTTCGGCGAGGGTAGGATCCTCTTTCTGCAGCCCCAGCGGCGAGCCCGGGATGCCAATTGTTGTCAGGCCCGTGCGAATCGGATTCTGACCGGTGATGAACGCCGCCCGTCCTGCCGTGCAGCTCGGCTGCGCATAGTGATCGGTGAACAGCATGCCTTCTTTCGCAATGCGATCGATGTTGGGTGTGTGCCCCATCATGCCGTGCGAATAGGCTCCCACGTTCCATACGCCGAGGTCATCAGCCCAAATCACTAGGATATTGGGTTTGTCGCTCGCAGCGTATGCACTGGTGGAAATTAAAATTAGAATTACGATAAATCTGAGTATTATCTGCATCTTGCTTCCTCTGGATAAATTGTATTGTTAGTAGTTATTGCTCGAAGTCTCTCTTATCAACTTGGTTGTGTAAAATGAAATTTCTGTGAATATTAAATAAGAGAGAGTTATAAATTTTTTTTGTGCAAATTGCCCTTTCTTGTTGGTGCAACTTTTTTCTGAATAGCTAGTTTAAAATTTATTGTCGCAAAAATTTACCTATTTAGACTTGTGAACAGTAATAACCGTACCTTGTTTATTAAGTAAATATTAGTCTAATGCACATGAACCAAAAAGTAGAAACCCATACTCAACGCCTGCCACTGCACCCGTAAACTTTCCGGTATGTTCGGATAATAACAGTGACCAGCCTCTACCATTGCCGCTGGTGCCTTGAATAATCAAATTACCCTCTTCATGCACAGTATGTTGAAAGCTTGTGGTACGGTCCCCTCCGCCCATTTCCTTTTTGGTAAAGTTTATTTTGAATATGTCGGGTAAGTTTACGAATTCCGGATTGACACGGTCGCATTTATCCTGAAGCCCACAATCTAATACCTCCACGATTGCACACACTAAAGGTTTCGAACCATCAAAATCAGCTGCCATCACAGAC
>JBFGJY010000012.1:0-51246 GCA_041576975.1 Gammaproteobacteria bacterium
ATCACTGACGACCACGTTGGTCAAGGTGGTGGTGCCGTCGTTGGTGACGGTGACACTGTACGTTAAGGTGTCATTCAAGGTGACCGTGGTGCTGGCGTCTTCATCGGCGTTAGCATCTAAGGTCTTGGCAATCGCTAAACTTGGTAAAGCAAGTGTATTGCTGTCCGTAGCTGCATTATTTCCTGCCGGATCGGTTACCCCTGCGGGTGCAGTTACAGTGGCAGTATTAACTAGGGGATCTGGGAATGCTGCGTGAGCTGATAGTGAAAATACTAAAAAGGACAACGCTACAAAATAAAAACAAGCTTGCAAACACTTTCGTGTTTGCTTGTCCTTACGTTTGCGTCCTTTCCAAATTTTCACTCGTTATTCCTTTAACGCGTTCATTTGCCCAAACTCGCCCGTTGACGGCTTGGTTAATTTCCAAGTCGCTACTCAAAAAATATTGAGTAAATAAAGTCGAGTTACGGGATTAACAATTGTTCTAAAAGTCAGAACAATGGAGGTAAATAATTGACTTCTAAAAGAAAATTAAAATTCCTCTATAGCTGCCAATAGTACGACTACAGCGTCAAATTTTAGACGCCGTAAGTCTCATAACTAAGGAATTCAGGGGTAAAACCCGATTTAAGCTATAGTTTTAGTGATGAAAGGTGTTCAGAAAAAATTAACTAGAATTAATGATAAGCAGTTGATTTTAAAGGATAAATGGAATGATTCAGAAACAAAATTTTACATCTAATGCTAAAAATTATAACTTCTTATTATACAATGAGTTACAAAAAATCTGCAGCCATTCAGAATACGAATTAAGTAAATGTGGATGCTAATAATTGTTGAATTTAATCACTAGATTTGGGTCTGGTTTTTTAACACCCGGAAAATTTATTACTCCTTCCACTTAATACTGCACCCCACACTAGGCTTTTGATTCATATCAACCTCTTTGCCAGCGATGATTGTATTAAGTGCACTGCGTATGTCTCTCCCGGTGACGGAAATATCATTACCGGGGCGTGAGTCATCCAACTGGCCTCGGTAAACGCATTTCAATTCTTTATCGAAAATAAAAAAGTCAGGGGTGCAAGTCGCATCATATGCACGGGCTACCGCTTGAGTCTCATCGTATAAATAAGGGAAATTGTAGCCAATGGACAGCGCCAATGCTTTCATTTTATCTGGCGAATCTTCGGGATAACTACTCACATCATTAGAGCTGATGGCGATTAAGCCAATCCCCTTGGTGGGGTATTCTTGGCCGAGATTTACGAGTTCACTTCTAATATGCTTTACAAATGGACAATGATTGCAAATAAACATGACCACCGTGGCTACTTCACCTCGTAACTCACTCAAACATCGTTCATTTCCAGAGATCGTATCAGTTAGACAAAAATCTGGGGCCTTGGTACCTAATGGCATCATATTAGAAGCAGTTTGAACCATATTGTGACAATCTCATGTTTTTATTTGAATTCAATGCGTACAATAGCGCGCTTTAATTTATCTGTTAACCTCTAAGATTGTAATGGCATACGGCGCTAAGGAATAATTTATGACTACAACACGTTTGTTTACCTCTGAATCTGTTTCAGAGGGTCACCCAGATAAAATGGCAGACCAAATTTCTGATGCCATTCTAGACGCTATATTAGAACAAGATACAGCCGCGCGTGTAGCATGTGAAACATTAGTAAAAACCGGCATGGTTATACTTGCAGGTGAGGTAACCACTTCTGCCCAAATAGAATGTGAAGCAATAGTGCGTGACACCGTTAATAGTATAGGCTATGACAATTCAGCTGTCGGATTTGATGGCCATAACTGTGCGGTCATCAATGTATTAGGCAAACAATCACCTGATATTGCTCAAGGAGTAGATAAAACAAACAAAGAAGAACAAGGTGCGGGTGATCAAGGAATGATGTTTGGATATGCCAGCAATGAAACCGATGTATTAATGCCAGCACCAATTACTTATTCACACCGTCTCGTACAAAAACAATCTGCTGTGAGAAAATCTGGTGAGGTATCTTGGTTACGTCCGGACGCTAAAAGTCAAGTGACTTTTGTATATGAAGATGGAAAACCAACTAGCATCAATGCTGTGGTGTTGTCGACACAACATGATCCGGAGATAACGCAAAAAGAGCTACATGAAGCAGTAATGGAGTTAATCATAAAACCGACCTTGCCTACAAAGTGGTTGTCAACTAATACAAAATATCACATTAATCCCACCGGTAAATTTGAGATTGGTGGCCCCGTTGGCGATTGTGGCTTAACGGGACGCAAAATTATTGTAGATACTTATGGAGGTATGGCCCGTCATGGTGGTGGTGCTTTTTCGGGTAAAGATCCTTCGAAGGTCGATCGCTCTGCTGCATATGCGGGGCGCTATGTAGCAAAAAACGTCGTGGCTGCAGGTCTGGCAGATCGCTGTGAAATACAAATCTCCTATGCCATTGGTGTAGCACGACCCACTTCAGTCTCAATTGACACATTTGGTACGGGAAAAATTCCAGATAGTAATATTGAGGCCATTGTACAAGACATATTTGATTTACGTCCTTATGGAATTGTCACCATGTTGGACTTGTTGCATCCAATTTATCAAGCTACAGCTGCATATGGGCATTTTGGTCGAGATGAAGTTAATTTTCGGTGGGAGCGTACAGATAAAATTTCTGATTTACAGGAACGCGCACATTTCAAGCGCGAACTGTTATTTGCTGAAGGAGCAAAATAAGCTATGAGTATTCAATCTGCAGAAAAATTAGAATCTGATTTTAAAGTTGCTGATATTGGTTTAGCTGATTGGGGGCGCAAAGAAATCGCTATTGCTGAAACAGAAATGCCGGGCCTCATGGCATTGCGTGAAAAGTATGGCAACGAAAAGCCACTCTCAGGTGCACGCGTCACGGGTTGCCTACACATGACCATTCAAACTGCGGTTTTGATTGAAACTTTAGTCGAATTGGGCGCAGAAATTCGTTGGTCTTCTTGCAATATATTTTCAACACAAGATCATGCCGCTGCAGGTATTGCAGCCAAAGGAATTCCGGTATTTGCCTGGAAAGGTGAAACGGAAGAAGAATATGAATGGTGTATTGAGCAGACCATAAATGGCCCAGAAGGTTGGCAACCAAATATGCTACTCGATGATGGTGGTGACTTAACAAAAGTCATGCATGAAAAGTATCCTGAGCTACTGGGCAATGTAAAAGGGCTATCAGAGGAAACTACCACTGGTGTACATCGATTACATGAAATGGAAAAAAGCGGCGAACTAAAAGTTCCTGCATTTAATGTAAATGATTCAGTAACAAAATCTAAGTTTGATAATTTATATGGCTGCCGCGAATCATTAGTTGATGGTATAAAGCGCGCAACAGATGTAATGATCGCAGGCAAAACGGCTGTAGTTTGTGGTTTTGGTGATGTGGGCAAGGGCTGTGCACAGTCACTAAGTAGCCTGGGGTGTAACGTTCTGATTACAGAGATTGATCCCATTTGTGCGTTACAGGCTGCCATGGCTGGCTACCGTGTTGTTAGATTAGAAGATGTGGTAGGTGAGACAGATATCTTTGTCACTGCAACAGGCAATTACAAAGTAATCTCCCATGAACATATGGTTGCGATGAAAAACCAAGCAATAGTCTGCAATATTGGACACTTTGATGATGAAATTGATGTAGCAAGCTTGAAACAATATCAATGGGAAAACATCAAGCCACAAGTGGATCACATTATCTTTCCAGATGGAAAGCGTATTATCTTGTTAGCCGAAGGTCGCCTGGTAAATTTGGGCTGCGCGACTGGGCATCCGAGCTTTGTGATGTCTAACTCTTTCACCAATCAAGTATTGGCACAAATTGAGCTCTGGGAAAATTCTGATAAATATGAAAATAAAGTCTATGTGTTACCCAAAACACTAGATGAAGAAGTCGCGCGCTTACACCTAGAAAAAATTGGCGCAAAATTGACTAGTCTATCTGCTAAACAGGCAGACTATATTGGTGTAAATATTAACGGGCCTTATAAACCAGATTACTACCGTTACTAAACATATCGAATACCATCTCGCTCATATGCAATGCGGGTTATTCGTTTATATGTAAATCAAAGCTTAACCTTAAGTAACGAACTTCAGCTTGATGACACTACGCGTCATCATGCAATTAATGTTCTGCGTTTAAACAAAAATTCTTCTCTAACGTTATTTAATGGTGATGGCTACGATTACCCCTGTGAGATCCTTGCTTTTAATAAAAAAGCTGTAGAAGTAAAAGTTATCGATCACATAAAGGCGATCAAAGAATCACCCTTAGTGACAAATCTATTACTCGGTATTTCTAAAAGCTCACACATGGATTATGCAATCCAAAAATCAGTAGAAGCAGGTGTAACTAATATTTACCCTGTAGCAACTGAACGCACTGTAACTAAATTTTCGGCCAAGTCTAAATCAAACAAATATCAGCATTGGCAAAGAATTATCATTAGTGCTTGTGAACAATGTGGTCGTGCAACATTGCCAGTGCTACATAACACAACAGATTTATCGTATTTAAAGAACTTAGAGAATGATGAACGTGGATTTGTTTTAGACGCTGACTCAAATTACCCACTCGCAAAGTTTAGCCAAGATATTTTTAAATCGGTTTGGTTGTTAGTTGGTCCCGAAGGGGGTCTTACACAGGTTGAAATTAGTAGAGCACAACAAAATGGTTATCAAGCAGTGACATGCGGCCCACGTGTGCTACGCACAGAAACTGCGGCATTGTCTGCTATCGTCTGCGCACAATTGTTGTGGGGAGATTTGGCTGTGACGCAACCTCAATCGCAGGACTAATTTGCGCGAGTTGCTAGTATAGATTCTAGCTTTACAAAATTTGGTATTACCAATTCTTTGCTTCCAATATTCACATAATATGAAATAGCTTCAGAATGCTTATTCATCATGCCTTCATGATTGCGTAAAGCTCGGCTATCTAAAATTAATGGTCGTGGTATAGATTGAACTTCTATAGCGTAGTAAGGAAATTTATCTAGATTATCCATAGTGTAACAAATTACGGCACGCATATGAGTAGTTTTAGTAACTCTTGGTTGATTACAAAGTTGTTCAAACGAAATCAGTGGCACCACGTAGTCTTGCCAATCAATCTCGCCGATCAGCCAGTCGCTGTCATCTTCAAATACTTGAACATTTGGCTTGTATAGAAACTCTTTGACTAAAGATTTAGGCAGTAAGATGTCATAACCACCTAATGGTAATAACATGCAACTAAGTGTCGGATAAGTTGTAGTTTCAGCTAATGACATAGCAATTAATGCAATACAGTCTCTATATGGCTCAGTAACTCACTTTCGTTATAAGGCTTACCTAGATATTGTTGCACACCTATTTCTAATGCGCGTAGACGATGTTTTTCGCCAGTACGAGATGTGATCATAATAATAGGTACATCTCTTAATCGAGCATTATTGCGTACATGAATCGCCAATTCATAACCATCCATGCGTGGCATTTCGATATCTAACAGAATCATGTCAGGAGTGAATTCTTGTAACACTTGGACAGCATCTACACCATCTTTTGCAGTTACAACTTTATAATTATTGCGCTCTAAAAATCGAGTAGTAACTTTTCGAATAGTGATCGAATCATCAACCACCAACACAGTAGGAATTTTATTGCTAGTAATTTTGCTATCAAACTGACTGACATTTTCTAGTTGCTCGATAGAGTCCATACGTATTAAATCTTGTATATCTATAATCAACACTACACTACCATCACCTAGTATTGTTGCACCCGATACTGCTGGCAAACGACTTAATTGCGAAGCTAGTGGTTTCACGACAATTTCGCGATTACCTAAGGTTGCCTCTACATGAATTGCCAAGCGCGAATCACCAGAACGTACCAGTAAAATTGGATACATGTTATCCGCGCCATCTAATTGAGGGGGACATACACCAAGTAATGTGCCTAAATGACAAAGTCGATAATCTTTATCTGCATAGTGGTAAGTTGCATTATTTTTAGCATACTTTTGTTTCAATTCATGAGCAGATAATCGCACCACACCTTCAACACTAACCAAAGGCGCAGCATATATCTCATCTCCACATTTGATTAATAATGCTTGTGCAAGTGCTAATGTAAAGGGAATTCGAATTGTAAAATTAGCCCCTTTACCAAGTATTGATTCGATTTGCAAAAATCCTCCAAGTTGCTTCAATTCATTAGCGACCACATCCATACCAACACCACGACCTGAGACCTGTGTCACTTTGTCTGCGGTACTAAATCCCGGCGACAAAATTAAATTTATTAATTCGCGCTCTGGGATATCGATGCTTTCTATCAATCCCAACTCTAAAGCTTTTTTCCTGACTTTCTCTGTATCTATACCCGCACCGTCATCAGCTACTTTAATTACGATCTCAGCACCTTCACGACTTACAGATATTAATATTTCTCCACTTTTAGGCTTATCAGTAAGCTTGCGCTGTGACTTATCCTCAATACCATGAGAGATTGCATTGCGAATCAAATGCTCAAGTGGCGCAACAATTCGATTTAAAATTGAACTATCCACCTCAGTATCCGCACCTATTACTTTTAAATCCGCATCTTTATCTAACTCTCGCGCAGTTTGTCTTACAATTCGCTGCATACGAGGTACCAGCTGACTAAATTGCACCATGCGAGTACGCATCAATCCTTCTTGTAAATCGCTACTTATACGATGTTGTTGTAACAACAACATTTCAGAATCTCTTACTTGCTCAAAAAGAATATCTTTTATACTCAATAAATCATTAACACTTTCTGCTAAAGAACGAGATAGATGCTGTATTTTTGAATAGCGATCCAATTCTAGTGGGTCAAAATCATCTAGATTTGGTACTTCATGAGCGTGTCTAGAAAGAATCTGAGTTTCAGTCTCAATCTCTAAATTTCGTAATTGTTCACGTAACCGATCTACTATCTGTTCAAGCTCTTTTATATTTGAAGTGTACCTACTGCTTACTTGCTCCAAACGCGCTTGAAATATATTCACTTCGCCAGCATTATTGACTAAGTTATCTAACATGTCTGCTTGTAGTCGAACTGCTTGTTGCGGCGCAATAACAGGCTGATTGCTCTGTTGTTTATCTTGATTAACTACAGAACGTAATACGGGGATTTTAACGACTGGTTTTGTATCATTCTGATTTTTTTTATTATTTTTGCTTATTCCTGGTGCTGCAAAGGCTTGGTCACTAATCGCATCTACATCCACAAGCGATACATCTTCACCTCTAACTGCATTTAACTGAGCAATTAAATTTGTAGCTGGATTTACGGGCAGTTTTGCTAGCGCGTCGTCCACCATTTGATGCAATGAATCAAGACACCGTTGTAGCAATGAAAAAATATCTTTAGTTGCTTTGATATCACCTTCGGCAATCGGAATAACTAATGACTCAATGGCATGGCTAAAATCACCAATATTGTTGTAGGCCGCCATTCGAGAACTGCCCTTTAGAGTATGTAGTTGTCGACGAATTTCTGATAGTGAATTTTCATCTTCATCATTTGCACGCCATTTATCTAAACACTCATTACACGTAGCTAGAATATCACTTGCTTCTTCAAGAAAAATTTCGACTAGATCTGCATCTTTGTCTTCATATCGATCTATATTTTCCGGAATTGATTCTGCAGAGAAATTTGTGTCTGTTGTGGTAATTAATTGTGTCTCTTCAAGATCTACCTCTTGATTATTTTCTACAGTGGCAATAATCTCTTGCAATACTGGAATATCAACACACTTTAAGTCATTAACCTTCTTGAGCAACTCGGCATCCAAAGTGGACTGCTGAGGATTCTCACTATATTCTGTTAACACCCGTTTAAAGCTTTCAATGCAAGCAACTACAATATTAAATTGCTGCCCCTGAATTTCTTGGTCTTGTTGACTACATTCGTGGCAATATTTTTCTAGCCCCCCGCAAAGCTTAGCGATTGCATCTACTTCAGCAGTACGCGAAGAACCATACAATGTATGCAGTGCATGGATCATACTTTCATCAACTTTAAGCATTTTCGTAGCTTTGTTTTTCTCGATCATTGCTTCCAAAGCTTCGATATGTTGAGTAGCTTCCTTAATAAATATTTCCTTTAGCTCAGCATCAAAATTATTATCATTATTAGACGTTGTAGATTTTTTTGTTGCAATACTTGGTGCAGCGACATTTTCTTCTACTTTTATTTCCAAATCAGAGTTCTCATTTACCAATGCATCTTCTTTGACATCGACTTGAGTCGCATCTGGGCCCATACTTTTAGCTAATTGCGTATTTGTTTTGCTAACCTCGTCATTGCTATTTTGATTCGTGTGAAAATGTTGAGCTGAGACAATTAGGGTTTGAATATCAACGCTAGGGGTCTTCCCAATCTTTAATTGAGTTATCAGTTGTCGAAGTGCTTCAACAGACTGATTAAGAAATTCATGAAGGTCAGCAGTAACCTCAAGAGTATTATCGATAACTTTGTTAAGAATTTTCTCAAATTGCCATGAAAATTCACCAATAATCTCGGCACCAATTAAACGTCCACTGCCCTTAAGTGTATGAAAAGAACGGCGAATCGTGATTAAAGCCTCTTCATCCTGTGAATCAGCACGCCAGGCCGGGAGGTTATGGGAAATTTTTTCTGTCTCTTCTTCCGCTTCTTCAATAAAAATTTCGATTACTTCATTATCTGCCTCTTGTTTTATAACTTGTAGCTTTCTATCTACTCCATCTTCATTTATAACTATTGTATAAGGAATAGATTTTGGTTCGCTATAGGAAGTACTTTCATGCTCTAACATTTCGGCAGGCAATAGCTGTGTTTCATTAGATATGTCAGACTCAACATCATTAGATATGTCAAACTCAGCTTCATCGCCATCAAAATCAATTAATGAGGGCAAATCTACTGATGTTTGTTCTTCTGCATCACTGAGATCAAATTTCTGTATATTGGAACTCAGCTCTTCTTCTATTTCCTGAAGATCAAGTAAGTTAGTAGCGTCTAAATCTACCTCAACAACACCGACTGGCTCTTCATCATTATTTAAATCTAAAGTTAGGGCTTTATTTTCTGCCTCGCCTACAAAGGAACTCAACTCAGTTTCTGCTTCTTGAATGCTGGTTGCCTGCAACTCCGCTAAGTCGGGTGATAATTCATCATCATCCTCACATAACAGATCAGAATTAACTTCTGTAGGAGCTTCTAATTCGATAGAATTAATATTTTGTTCATTTACGATGCTAGGACTTTGTTCTTCTTCTATTTGATTTGTTCCTGAGGTTTTTTCTTCAAACAACTCAGGATCTATTGAAAGACCTAAGGATGTGGCGCTGAGATCTTCTAAGTCAAGTTCTTCGGTGTCTCCAATGTTTTTTTTTACTAGCTCAGTATCTTTAACACGATTAAGTGACTCGCTTTTTTCATCGAGAAGCTCATCAACTTCAATAGTTTGTAGAGTACTAGCTTCATTTAAATGTATTGCTTCTGCGCCCATTAGATTAGAAACACTCTCTACTCCATAACGTAGAATATCTTTGGGGTTGTCTTCATTAGCAATTATTGCTTCTAGATAACACTCAACGCTAGTAACAGAATCCGCAAATGCATCAAGTTTTGCCGGTTGGCTGCTCAGCTCTTCAGCAGCTTCGCTACCAATAAGATACGCTTGAACGTTTTCTAAAATTGCTGCTACATCATCCAACTTTAGAATTGAGAGTGCGCCGATAACTTTGCGGAATCGATCTTGAACTTCTTGTAGTTTTGCCTCATCTTCTGGAGAAGTTAGTGCTTGCGAGATCGAATTTTTAGCTTCTTCCAATTCAGTTAAAGCCTCAGATATAGTCTGTACCTGTATCTTTTTAAGTTGATTTTTTTCGATCTGCAAATCAGAGCTGCCATTATTTTCATCAGTCACATCAACCGATTGAGTCTCTGGCTTATCCGAAATTCTATAGTTAACAAAATTTTCTACGATGTTTTCTGCCTTAATTAAAGTCTCCGCTATTTGCACAAAACTGCTATCTGCATGTTCCAGCTCCTCTGCAGACAAACCTTTCAATGCAGTTACTTCACGCATTACATTTTCTCGCGGCTCTTCTAATCCAAGCATGCTTAAAGTATCTGCAATTTTCTGCAACTGTTGCCCAACTTCATTTACACTTTCTGGAGAGCGATTTTCGCTATGTACATAAAGTTCGATAGTGTCTTTTACAGTTGCAATATCTTCATATAATGCCTTTGAAACAGCCTGCAATACATCCAGATTTGGCCCGGATATACCTTCACGCATTTGATCAATAGCCACTTCATTTGGAATCAAATCTTTTAGTCCATATGCATTTTTAACTTTATTTACAATTCGACCTCGGTCTTGTGCAATACCAACGTAGTAAAGTAAATTTTTAATTAAGCCTGTTGGAATTTTTTTCGCAAATGTTGCTTCATCATATTGAACAAAATTTTTAATTTGTCTATCAACTTGCCCTAATAGAGACGCCAATCCTGCGCTTACTGGTAAAATTCCAATGGCTAATGCCTGTGCTACAGCACTGCTTATCCACCACAGTCTTTGTGATGCTATTTCCTTTGAACACTGATGCAAACGTATCGATACTTTGCATATTTTTGTAGCAGCGATATCAATCTCTTTGTTTTGAATTAAGTTAATTAGGCCCGATTGAAATCCATAACGAATTTTCTTGGCATATTCTTGCGCAGGTATACCAAATTCTGCATTAACGTTAGGAACTTCAATATCATCTAAGTTTGGAAAAAATAAAATATGTTCAGATAGCAAAGGCGCTTCTCTAACGCCTCTCAAATCGTTTAGCAAAGGTAGTAATACTATGGGCACATCTTTATGCCCTGCCTGAACATATTCAAGATAGTCAGACATTTGCAATATTCCATGCGATAAGGTTTCTTGTGCTTTTTCCTTTTGCGTGATTGAATCATCGATCAAGCCATCGACTACATCACCCATTTCGCGAGCCAAAACTGCAGCGCCATTAATTTGTACAAGCTGCAAAGTGCGCTCTATTTGAGTAAGTGATTTCGTAACATCTTTTAAAGATTCAACATCAGATTCATCCTCGACATAGGATTGCAATTGACTTCTAGCGTTATCGATAATGGTATCGATTTCGAATTTAACTTTTCTTACCGCAGCTTTTTCTAAAGCGCTATTTCGCATTTTCATTTTGTTCGCAAAAATTATAGTATGAAGCTCAGTAATTTATGAAGCTAGCCTGCGCTCTATAACATCTTCTTCTTCAATGGCATTCGGTAATTTGAAGCCTGCAACTGAGCGCTTAAGCTCCTGCGCTAAAGTGGTAAGTTTGCCTACCCAACTAGCAGTATTACTTGCACCTTCGGATGTTTGCATAGTAATTTCTTGTATGACATTCATTGTTTTAGTCACATTACTTGCTGCTATTGTTTGTTTGTCTGTTGCATCAGTAATATTTTGAATAAGTGCTGCTAAATTATCGGAAACTGATTCAATCTCTGCTAATGCTTCGCCGGCATTAACCGCAAGTTTTGCGCCACTTACTACATTTGTTGTACTTTGTTCCATAGAGATTACTGCTTCGTTGGTATCACTTTGAATAGTTTTAACTAATGCCTCAATTTGTTTAGTGGCCGTACCTGCACGTTCCGCAAGCCTTTGTACTTCGTCTGCAACCACTGCAAACCCCCTACCGGCGTCACCTGCAGTCGATGCTTGTATAGCTGCATTTAATGCAAGAATATTTGTCTGGTCAGCAATTTCATCAATCAATCCAACAATGTCGCCAATTTCTTGCGAACTTTCACCTAATCTTTTAATTCGTTTAGAAGTTTCTTGTATTTGTTCTCGAATAGTATCCATACCGTCAATAGTTCGACTCACTGCTTGTGCGCCTTTGTGTGCAATATTTACAGATTGTTGCGCAACCTGGCCGGAGCTATTAGCATGCCCAGCTACTTGTTCAATTGATTTTGCCATTTCAGAGACTGCTGATGTGACGTTGGCAATTTCACGCGCTTGTTTTTGGCTTGAATTCGTCAACTTTTGTGTCGAGTCTTGAGTTACTTCAGCAGCAGATGCTACTTGTTTAGAAGTATTATTAATTGTGTTTACAAGATTACGGAGTGCGTCAATAGAATAATTAACCGAATCTGCGATTGCACCGGTAATATCTTCTGTAACAGTAGTGTGCACTGTTAAATCACCTTCTGCTAGATTAGTCATTTCATCTAGCAATAATAGAATCGCTTGTTGATTTCTTCTATTTTGTTCATCTACAGCAGTAAGTTGCTGTCTAACTTTGCCACCCCATTTATTCGCAAAAAAAAGTAATAGCGCTAAACACGCCATACCCATTGCAAACACAACTGCTGAAAATAAAACATTGTTAGAAGCAATACCAATGTGCTTACCCATATCAAAAGCCAGCACAGCCATAACGGTCATGATCAAAATAGAAAGCAGGGCCAAGATAGTTAATGTTGATTTACTCGATTCGCTGTCTTTATTCTTCCGAGCTATTGACTGAGGTAAGGCCATATCTAAATTGTTCCTATTAGAAGCATATGTAATCGATAATTCTTTCTTCTGTATGGTCTAGGTGATTCATTCAGGCGTGTCCCCTCATTGGTACAAATACACACCTAGAATCAATAAGATCCATACACTAATGATACGGGGGATCGACTATTACTAAGGTATTGCTGTGTCGTGAAAATACTCACTTTTATCGGTTAGAGAGCTAATTGCTAGCCGCAAAAATTCTTTTAGCAAATACCACGAACTGATACAGCTGAGAATCTGTGAAAAAGATCAATAATTTACTAGGCTATAATACTTAAATCTTGAAAACGGTCGTCTAACAGCAAATTGTAAACCATTAAGGCAGCATACCACTGTTCTCCTGAGGAATAGAATGCGCCTATGTAATCAATATAATCTGGATCAAATCCATCTGGCACTTGATCACTTCCTTTATCACTATGAAAGGATTTCATACCAATTATGGAATCAATCACTAATCCATAATATTGGTTCTCTTGCTTAACAAGTAATGCGCGTTTAGTTCGAGCTGAAGCTTTAGATGCTGTACCAAATATAAAATGGTGAAGATCTAATAATGTAACTAAGTTTCCCCTTACATTTGCGATACCTTTCAGCCAATTAGGTGCTCGCGGTATGCGTGTAAAGTTTGAAATGGCAATAACTTCATCGATATCTGTAATTGGAACAATGTACCGATGTGAACCAAGATTAAACGCTAAACCATGTGAGTAACTTGCATCGGCTTCTTGTTGGACCAATCCACCTTGTTGCTCGACACATTTACGATTAATAGATAATAAATATTCAAATGCAGTTGAGTCAAGTGAAGCCACCATTAAATTATTAAGCAGCTAGAAAAGATTTAACCGAACTGATTAACATTTCCGAATTAACAGGTTTAACTAAATAACCTTTTGCACCCTGTCGAGTAGCCCATACCTTATCCGTCTGCTGACTCTTTGTAGATACCATTACAACAGGGATACTAGAAGTCTCAGGGGCTTGCGTAATTTTGCGAGTCGCCTGAAAACCATTCATTCCTGGCATTACAATATCCATCAGAATTAAATCTGGATGTATGTTTTTTGCTGCTTTAATACCTTCTTCGCCGCTATCTGCAGTAGAAACCTTGTACCCGGTTTGCTCCAAAACCTTTGAAATAAAATGACGTTCAGTGGGCGAATCGTCAACTACTAGTATATGTGCCATATCGATAATCGAACTATTTGCTATTTATTACCATGTTCGGCTATCGCTCCAAGCAAATCATCTTTTGTAAAAGGCTTGGTTAGATATTTTTCTGAACCCACAATTTTACCTCTTGCCTTATCAAAAATACTGTCTTTGCTTGAAAGCATAATTACTGGTGTAGATTTAAAAATCCGGTTATTTTTTATCAATGCACATGTTTGATAGCCATCTAGACGTGGCATCATAATATCTATAAATATTAGGTCGGGACGGTGCTCTGCAATTTTTGCTAATGCCTCAAAACCATCATTTGCAGTTATGACTTCACAACCTTCTTTGGTTAATAAGGATTCTGCTGATTTGCGAATAGTTTTACTATCGTCAATAACCATGACTTTTAATGCTCCGGACGAGCTGCCATTTACCTCAACTGAATCATTTAGTGCTAAACCACTGTCTTGCATATCCGTTTCCTAGATCCCAATTTAATCTTGAATAGTCTTGATAATTAGAATGTTATCCTGTAGACCTCTAGCCGTAATCGCATATCTAGCAAGGCATTGAGGTATTAAGTATAACCATGCCAGTTGCGTAATTTAGGACAAGAAGCTTCCGACATATGCGACGTTATCACTGACGAGGTATGCATTAATGACAATAAAATTAGGCGTCATCATGGATCCCATAGAGGCTATAAATGTCTCCAAAGACAGTACCTTTGCCATGCTTTTAGAAGCGCAACGACGCGCATACCAAATTCATTACATACAACAATCTGATCTGTTCCTTGTTAACAATAAGGTTATGGGTCTAACAACGCAAATTTCGGTACAGGATGATAAGTCAAAATGGTTTGAATTACATAACTCAGTATTAAAAAATCTAACTGATCTTGATGTAGTGCTAATGCGCAAAGATCCGCCTTTCAATATGGAGTACATCTATACAACATTCCTACTAGATCGACTACAGGAAATGGGGACAATTGTCATCAATCATCCAACTAGCTTACGTAATGCAAATGAGAAATTATTTGCAACACGTTTTATACAATGCACAGCGCCTTCTGTGGTTGCTCGAAGTAAACAAGCCCTTAATGATTTTATTGACGAGCACAGTGAAGTAGTTGTTAAACCGCTGGATACTATGGGTGGAGAATCAATCTTTCGCATTCAACAAAATGACCCAAATCGAAATGTAATCATTGAAACTATTACAGATTCCGGCCAACGAACAGTGATGGCGCAACAATTTATAGCTGATTACAAAAAAGGGGATAAACGTATTCTACTTATAGATGGTGATCCTGTTACCTATGCCTTATTGAGAATTCCTGCTGAAGGCGAATTGCGCGCCAATCTGGTCAAAGGAGGTACCGCTAAAGGCGTTGAACTTACAGAAAGAGATCAGTGGATTTGTGGACAACTCAAACCTGAACTGATTGCTATGCAGCTTATTTTTGTAGGAATTGACGTGATTGGTGATTATCTCACAGAGATTAATATCACAAGCCCTACTGGAGTTCGTGAATTAGATAAAATGTATGAATTAAACATCTGCGCAATATTATTTGACGCTATTGAAAAACGGCTTAATATAAGTCAGTAATTAATCAACGGAATTCGCATATAATTTCATTTCAAGCCATTTATAAAATAATTTTTTTGTTCCCGAGTGGCGTTGCTTAACTGATAAACATAAACACTAGTATGATAGTATTCAAGCTCTTGAGCAGTAAAATGAACGCAATATGAGCATTCTCACAAATGTATAGACTCTATGGCAGCGGTAGTCAATACAGTACAAGTTTCTGCTTCTGATCGACTAGGATTTAGTTTATTTTTTGCAACGATATTGCACGCCATGCTAATTCTAGGCCTTGGCTTTGGTGTCAATTTAATCCATAACCCCAACCAAGCATCCATGCTTGAAGTCACGATGGTATTAACAAAGACGCATCAAGCGCCATTAGATGCCACTCGTATTGCGAGTGAAAATCAATTAGCCAGCGGCAGCAGCGAACTCACTAATCAACCCTCTGCACCATTTATAGGTACTAGTCTATTAGAAACAGAAGGCATTGCACCGGTACAAATGAGCCCCAAACAAACACCAGCATCTGCAAGCAACAAACAACAAGAGCGAGTCATCACACAAGTAACTGCTGATTCCATGGTAAATGTTGAAGAATCTCTGCAAGAACAAAATCAATCCCAGCAGCTAAAGCAAGAAGTCCATTCAACTCAGCGCCTGGAGCTGGCCAAACTGGTTGCAGAAGTCAGTCAGGAACAGCAAGATTACGCCAAGCGTCCCAGAATTAACTATATTGATACCTTAAGCGCCAAAACGGCAACAGAAGCTAGTTATGTCCGTGAATGGGTAGAAAAAGTCGAAAGAATTGGTAATTTGAATTATCCCGATGAGGTTAGACGAAAACGCCTAACCGGGACATTGATACTTAGTGTACTTATAAATCATGATGGAAAAGTGATGCGCATGGATATTCGATCATCTGCTGGGAAATCTATACTCGATGAAGCCGCGAAAAAAATTGTCCGCATTGCAGCACCGTTTCAGCCATTCCCCCAAGAAATGCATGATAGTTATGACCAGTTAATGGTGACTCGCACATGGCTATTTGGTAAAGACAACACCTTACTCACCAGATAAGAGCATGCCAGAAAATCTAACCAAACAATTACTTATCGCCATGCCGGCATTGCGAGACCCAAATTTCTCGCATACGGTGACACTTCTCTGTGAGCACAATGAATATGGCGCCATGGGCATCATTGTTAATCAGCCCACGTCCATGTCTGTAAAAGAATTGATAGATCGCTTAGATACCGAAAATAAAAGTAAAAAAGTTCCAAATCACAACCCTGTCTTTGCAGGTGGTCCAGTGCATATTAATAGAGGATTTATATTGCACGACTCGGATCGAGAATGGGAGTCTACACATATAATTGATAATGATTTAAAACTAACAACATCTGAAGATATATTACTTGACATCGGCAAGGGAGCCGGTCCTAAGAATTCAATTGTGGCTTTAGGTTATGCTGGTTGGGGGCCTGGACAATTAGAACAAGAGCTAGCAGATAATGCTTGGTTAACGGTTCCCTATGAAGCCAAGATTGTATTTGAAACGCCAGTAGAAAAGCGCTGGGAAACTGCAGCGAATAAACTTGGAATCGATTTACATTTAATCTCTAATGAAGCTGGACATGCATAAAAGTTGATTGAAAAATTCATCTGTTTTGGCTTTATTCCCGTACTCCCAGTTTTTGCTAATGTCTAGTGTAATTGGATTTGATTATGGAGAACTTAGAATAGGTGTTGCAGTTGGTCTAATAGAGATTGGCACAGCAAATCCATTAACGACTATTAGGGCCCCAGTATCAAGATCACTGTGGAACGAAATCGACAAAATTATAGAACAATGGCAACCCAGTAAATTGATTGTGGGATGTGTTGATCACAGCACGCAAAACAATAATATTTTAAAAAATAAAATACATCGCTTTTGTGAAAACTTGAAAGCGCGTTACCATATACCTGTAGAGACTATCGATGAGTCTTACTCCTCCGTTACCGCCTATGAAATACTTAAAGATTTGCGCAGCAAAGGTCAACGCAAAAAAATAAATAAAGCCGATATCGATAAGGCCTCTGCAGCCATCATTTTACATTCTTGGTTATCATCTAATTTAGATCCAAACGCAACAGATCCCGACAAATGACTGAATTAAATGTTCAACAACTGTTAGGAAAGCTTGCCAAAGAGCTAAGTATACATATGGATGAAAATAATATAAGCAATCCAATTTTTATTGGTATTCGCACTGGCGGAGTATGGGTAGCTAAACATCTCCAGTCATTGTTGAACAATAAAGATGAACTTGGTGTTCTAGATATCACATTCTATCGTGATGACTTCAGTCGTGTAGGTATTCAACCGACTGTTAAACCATCACAATTGCCCTTAAGCGTTGATGATAAACACATAATCTTAATCGACGATGTGCTGCATACTGGACGCACAGTACGTGCTGCTTTGAATGAAATTTTTGATTACGGCCGCCCAGCTTCGGTAAGTTTGGTCGTATTAGTGCAACGAAATGGCAGAGAATTACCAATTCAAGCTGATGTAGTAGGGGACTCTCTGAAATTAGATGCTAAACAACAAGTAAAACTGAGTGGCCCAGATCCCTTGAGCCTACAGATTGTAAATTAACTCTTTCATGCGACATTTTTTAAATATAGGCGGACTCAGTAGCGAAGAAATTACTCATATTCTTGATACCGCGGAGTCATTTACTAGTGTTGATGGCCAAACAGTGAAGAAAGTACCGCTACTTCGTGGCAAAACCATTGTAAATTTATTCTTTGAACCAAGTACTCGAACTCGTACAACATTCGAGCTCGCTGCTAAACGGCTTTCTGCAGATGTATTGAATATTAATGTAGCTACCTCTGCTACTACTAAAGGCGAAAGCTTACTCGACACATTATTTAATCTTGAAGCAATGAATACAGATATGTTCATTGTTAGGCATCCAGAAAGTGGCGCTGCAGATTTTATTGCCAAATATGTGTCGCCTCATGTCAGCATCATTAATGCTGGGGATGGAAGACATGCGCATCCTACACAAGCCATGCTAGATATGTTTACTATTCGTAAATACTACAAAGATTTCTCCAATCTTAGAGTTGCAATTGTAGGTGATATATTGCATTCACGTGTGGCGCGCTCTCAAATCAAAGCGCTAAATATTTTAGGAATTAAAGAAGTGCGTGTTATTGCTCCTAGGACGCTATTACCAGCAAATGTTGAACAATTAGGTGTAAGCGTTTTTCAAAATTGTAAACAAGGCTTACAAGATGTAGATGTAATAATCATGTTGCGTTTGCAAAAAGAACGCATGCAAGGTGCCTTCATACCCAGTGAGCATGAATATTTCCAACTATATGGTTTAACACCTGAACGCCTAGTATTGGCAAAACCTAACGCGATTGTAATGCATCCAGGTCCTATCAATCGGGGTGTGGAAATCAGTTCGGAAGTGGCAGATGGCCCTCAATCCGTCATCCTGCACCAAGTAAATTTTGGTATTGCAGTGCGCATGGCAATTTTATCAATTGCCATTAGTCCAAACGACAATGGTGTGACCAATGAAACTTGAAATTCTAAATGGCCATCTTGTCGACCCAAAAAATGAAATTGACCAAGCGGCAGATTTGTTTATAGCGGACGGGAAAGTTGTTGCCATAGCTAAGCCGCCAGATGATTGGCAGGCAGACCAAACCATCGATGCTTCAAATAGACTTGTGTTACCTGGCTTAGTCGAACTTTCTGCTAGTTTACGTGAACCTGGGTTTGAGCATAAGGCTACTATACGGTCTGAAACCGCAGCCGCGGCGGCTGCAGGCATTACAAGCCTGGCTTGTTTACCGACTACGGATCCGGTAGTGGATACTCCTGCACAAGTCGAGCTAATCGAACAACTTTCACATGACAGCGGCCTATGTCGCGTGTATGTAATCGGTGCGTTAACAGCAGGTCTAAGAGGAGAAAGTTTAAGCGAGATGGCAGCACTGAAAGCAGCGGGCTGCGTGGGAGTCAGTAATGTTTTACAGCCTCTAAAGAGTTCTTTGGTGCTACGTCGCGCCATGGAGTATGCATCCAGTCAAGATTTAACAATCTTTACTCATCCACTAGATCATCAACTCGCCCACAATGGTTGTGTACACGAAGGGCTTACCTCCTCGCGTTTAGGGCTGCCTGGTATACCTGCCGCTGCTGAGACTGCAGCAGTAGCATTTCAATTAGCACTCATAGAAGAACTTAATGTGCGTACGCACTTTTGTCGTCTCTCTACTCGACGTGCAGTCAACATGATTGCACGAGCCCGCTATGACAAACTACCTATTACTGCAGATACTAGTATTCTACATTTATATTTAACTGATCAAGACATACAAGGGTTTGACGGTTTATGTCATAACTTGCCGCCTTACCGAACACGAGAAGATCGTGAGGGATTACGCGAAGGCTTACAAGCGGGATCATTATCGGCTATTTGTGCCGACCATCAGCCACATGAAATTGAAGCTAAGCTTGCGCCATTTCAATCAACTGAACCAGGTAGTTCCACACTAGAAACATTGTTGCCCTTAGTTCTTGAGTTAGTGCAACAAGATTTATTGACTTTGAGTGAGGCAGTTCGTCTTGTAACTCAAGGACCAGCAGAAATACTTGATATTTGCGCAGGCAATTTGTGTGTAGGCGAACACGCCGATGTTTGTATTGTTGATCCAGAACTCAGCTGGATTTTAAATAGTGAAACTATGCATAGCCGTGGTAAAAATACTCCACTTTTAGGAGACGAGCTTAAAGGTTGTGTAACTCATACCATACTTGGTGGTAAATTGATTTTTGAAAATCACTTGTGGTGAACTTAATCTGGACTCAATTAAACATGGAGAAGTTCGACTGAAGACTCATCGTAATACCATCTTTGAAGAATGTGCTGAAGTCATATGTCATGAATCTTTGGCAGCACAACAATATGTCATACAGTTATACGCACCAAAGTGTGCTCAACATGCACATGCTGGCAACTTTGTACATCTACAATGTAATCATCAATTAGCAATGCGACGCCCTTATTCCATCATGCGCAGTGACCCTAATACAGGATACATCGACATTCTTTATAAAATTGTAGGCCAAGGTAGCTCTTACCTCGCAACACATAGGGCTGGTGACAAAATTCAGTGTTTGGGCCCTATTGGAAATGCATTCACAGTCAGTGATGCTACAACGCATCCGTTACTGCTAGGTGGCGGAGTTGGTATACCACCAATGATTTTTCTAGCAGATGAACTTCGAAAGAAATCAAAGCTGTTTCCTTTTGTGATCATGGGGTCTGAAATCCCGTTTCCATTTAAAACCAAACCCTCAAAAATACTGGTGCAAAACATACCCAATGATGTCATCGCAGCCATGCCTTTATTGGATGATTGGGGTATAGCTTCGCGCTTAACTAGTCTACAGGGTTACCAAGGCTGTTTTGAAGGTTATGTACATGAACTTGCCGAGCGCTGGTTTACAAACTTAGACAAACAAACACAACAAGGCGTAGAAATAGTCGCCTGCGGCCCAACTCAAATGCTCGAAGCCGTCGCTGATTTTGCTAAGCGCTACCAAATTCCCTGCCACGTATCCTTAGAAGAACACATGGCGTGCGCAGTAGGCGGCTGCGCAGGTTGTGTAGTGCCCTACAAAGAAAACAACAAAGTCACTGCAATGAAACGTGTCTGCGTCGATGGCCCAATTTTTAATGCAGAAAATATTTTTTAATCGTTCCAAGCGCAACACGCCTAAAACGACCATTTTTTGTCGTTTTACCTGCCGTTCCCTCACCAAGTTAGATGGGATGCCCTGAGAGGTGCTTTGAATTAAGGAAGTGGTAATATTCTAGAAAATCTTCAATGCAAAATTTTTAAAATATAAATGTCTGCTTTTGGCCGAAAGCAGACATAATTATTACGGTGAGCTCTATGCACTTATATTTGACTTAGTGGCCTTATTGTTTTTTCCACTTTAATAGGTTTGCAACTCGATCAAGATCATCGATCTCGACATATACAACTTTCAACTCTGTTGCCTTAATCTCAGCTAACTGAATTTTATTGTCAAGGAGAGTGGCCAACTCGTTCGGCGTCAGCGCAAGACGCGCATAACCTAGTGATGCAATGGATTTATTCAAAATATCGAATCTTGTTTAACAATGAAAACCTGTCTGGAAACACTTGGTTTAGCTTAGAGCTGTTTTCATTGAATATTTATGTTACGTATATCTCCTTCTTTATCGGCTATCGTTTTAAGTCCTGAACATAGCTCATCCTATCTATGCATACGTTCCTCTTGCTATTCTCTTAGCATATTTGTCCTATGAATTGTTTTATTGTTATGAGCCCTCATTCTGAGTGCGCACAGATAATGTCTCTGCAATCCTTAACCGTTAAAGACTGTCTCAACATGATTGACTTAAGAAAGTAGTAATAATCGATTTATGCATCCATGCAATCAAGTCATTAATACCTATTGGCAAATTGAGTGAGTTTAAGTTCCATCTTTAATCTCAATATCGGTTTGAAAGCAGGCAAATTTGAATGTCCACTTTGAGTCGTTAGCGTTCATAAAGATCTAAATATAGCAGCTCTTAATCGCGCATTACATCACGCTGAGAAGCGCAAGGGCTTTTCGGGACGAGGCGAAGCGGTGTTTGAGCGTAGCGAGTTCACGAGCCGCAGAAAAGACCGAACATCGCAGGTTTAAGTGATGTTAGCGCAAATGGTTTTGGGTGCTTTTGCCATAACAAAAGTACCTTGCTCTCAAGAAATAATGTTAAAAAAAAGAATACGAACTTATGAGAGAGCGAAAAAGTTACGGGGATGTAACTATAGTCATAAAGAACTAATGATCCCCAAACACCGACTTCAAACGATCAAAATACCCTGAATCTTTTCCGTCCTCTTCATCAAGAACTGGATCACCCGTTTTTACATCTTTATCTTCATCCGATGGCACATAGTCCATGATTTCATGATCATCAAAGCCAACATGACTGTCTAAGACTTCCTCATCATCAAACGACTCTGAAAACTTAGGCGGATCTTTTTTTGGTTTGCTTTTGCTCGCGGGCTTTTTCAACTCAGATGGAAACTGTAAATTATCGCTAGACTCATTAACACTCTTAACCCCACCACCAAAATTAATTTGCCATTCAAGGTTGCCGCGAGAATCGGCATGCGACAGTGCATCATCGAGAGATATTTTTTCACTTTTATATAATTCGTATAAGGATTGATCAAAGGTCTGCATCCCCACAGCTGCACCTTTTTCCATAATCGGTTTAATCTCGCCGACTTCACCACGTTTGACTAATTCAGAAATATAAGGGGTGTTAATCATTATCTCTACTGCCGGGACACGGCCTCCTTCTACATTAGGAATCAAGCGTTGTGAAATGATTCCACGTAAGTTCAGCGACAAATCCATTAAGACCTGTGTTTTACCTTCTGACGGAAAAAAGTTCACGATACGATCAAGCGCTTGGTTGGCATTCACCGCGTGTAATGTAGTTAAACAAAGATGACCTGTATCTGCATATGTAATGGCTGCTTCCATAGTTTCCCTATCGCGTACCTCACCAATCATGATTAGATCAGGTGCCTCGCGCATCGCTTCGCGTAGTGCATTTTCATAAGAAAGTGTGTCAAGTCCGACTTCGCGTTGCCCGATAATGGATTTTTTATGGCTGAATGCGTATTCGATAGGGTCTTCAATAGTGAGAATATGACCGGTTTGTTCTTTATTGCGATGTTCGATCATTGCTGCCAAAGAGGTAGATTTACCTGAACCGGTTGACCCTACCACGATGATTAAACCATTTTTTTCTGCCACTAATTTTTTAAGAATTGGGGGCAAGCCTAAATCTATTAATTCTGGAATATCGCCTTTGATAAAGCGAATCACCATTGATACTTCTCCACGCTGATAATATACGTTGACACGAAATCGACCTGCACCTGCAACAGAAATACCAAGGTTCATTTCCTTAGTCATCTCAAATTCTCGAATCTGCTGATCATCCATGATGCTATAGGCAATTTTTCGCACCACACCGGGTTCCAATACGTTTCGACTTACACGACGCGTAACACCTTCTACCTTCGTACACACTGGAGCTCCAGTAGTAAAAAACAGGTCCGAAGCATTTTGCTCGACCATTAATTTAAGATAGGGATCAATATTCATCTAGCTTTTGCTTTTCGAACGGGGGTAATTAATCCTTCATCTTTAGTGGCTTCCTCTACTACTAAACCATCGGTACCATCAAGTAAATCTTGGCTTGTACCTGATTTGCTCTCCAATTTTAAGCGTAAGCGCAGATCGTTAACCGAGTCTGCATTGCGTAACCCGTCTTCCATGGTGATCTGTCCAGCTTCAATGAGCTGAAACAAATGCTGGTCAAAGGTCTGCATACCCAGCTCGTTAGATTTAGCAATTAGCTCTTTCATCTGATGAACATGTCCTTTAAAGATCAGATCCGCCATTAAGGGTGAATTCAGCATGACTTCCACAGCCGGTATCCGCCCTTCTTTGTCTTTAATTGGTAATAAACGTTGTGAAATCACCGCTTTCAAGTTCAGCGAAAGATCCATTAATAATTGGTCACGGCGATCATCTGGGAAGAAGTTTATGACACGATCCAGGGCCTGGTTGGTGCTATTTGCGTGCAACGTCGATAGACAAAGGTGACCGGTTTCTGCAAATGCAATTGCGTAATCCATAGTTTTGCGATCGCGTATCTCACCAATTAGAATTACATCGGGAGCTTGTCGCAAGGTGTTTTTGAGCGCGATATCGTAGTCGGCTGTATCCACACCAACCTCGCGCTGAGTAATAATGCAATTTTTATGCTTATGCACAAATTCAATTGGATCTTCTATGGTGACAATATGTCCAAAACTATTTTCATTACGGTAACCCACCATAGCCGCTAATGAAGTAGATTTACCACTGCCTGTTCCCCCTACAAAAATTACCAGTCCACGTTTAGTCATTGAGACATCGCGTAAAATTGGAGGCAATCTTAAGCTTTCGAATTTTGGAATCTCGGAGTTAATCACGCGTAGAACCATGCCAGGGCTACCGCGTTGCGCAAAAGCATTGACACGAAATCGAGAAACATTTGGAAGACTAATTGCAAAGTTACATTCTTGCGTTTCTTCATACTCTCTTGACTGCTTATCGTTCATGATGGAGCGAACCAACACTTGGGCATGGCTAGAGGTAAGAGGTTGATTCGTCACAGGCACCATCTTGCCATCAATTTTCATAGAGGGTGGCGCACCAACTGTTATAAATAAATCTGAACCCCCTTTGGTAAGGAGGTTACGCAACAAGTCATGCATAAAGCTTATTGCCTTATCTCTATCCATATGTAAATTCCCTAATTAAATTGTTACATGACATTATTAAAAATCATCTTTATTTGTTGCCTTACGTCGTGCTTCTTCACGCGCAATAAGTCCTTTTGCCGCGATCTCTTTTAAATTTTGATCTAGCGTTTGCATACCAACCGAATTTCCAGTTTGTATAGCAGAATACATCTGTGCAACTTTATCTTCGCGAATAAGATTTCGAATTGCCGGTGTACCAATCATGATTTCATGTGCAGCTACACGACCACCGCCAATTTTGCGACATAGAGTCTGCGAAATTACTGCACGCAATGATTCCGATAGCATTGAACGCACCATATCTTTTTCTGCGCCGGGAAAGACATCAACTATACGGTCAATAGTCTTCGCTGCAGAGCTTGTATGTAAAGTCCCAAACACCAGGTGCCCTGTCTCTGCTGCTGTCAATGCCAATCGAATGGTTTCTAAATCACGCAATTCTCCAACCAGAATGGTATCGGGGTCTTCACGCAAGGCGGAACGCAGTGCTTCGTTAAAACCCAAAGTGTCGCGATGTACTTCGCGTTGGTTAATGAGACTTTTTTTACTTTCATGAACGAATTCGATGGGATCTTCAATTGTCAAAATGTGGCTATACTCGTTTTCATTTTTATGATCCATCATCGCAGCAAGTGTTGTTGACTTACCAGAGCCTGTCGGTCCAGTAACTAAAACAATACCGCGAGGGTAGCTGGCGATTTCTTGAAAAATTTTCGGGCAACTTAATTCTTCAAGTGTAAGTATTTTGCTAGGGATAGTTCGAAACACGGCCCCGGCTCCGCGATTTTGAATAAAAGCATTAACTCGAAAACGTGCCAAGCCAGGAATTTCAAATGAAAAATCTGTTTCTAAAAATTCTTCGTAGTCTTTGCGTTGTTTATCGTTCATTATGTCATAAACCATTTCATGAACTTGACGATGCTCCATTGCAGGTACATTGATGCGTCTAACATCACCATCTACCCGAATCATGGGTGGCACACCAGCGGAAAGATGTAAATCGGATGCGCCGTTTTTGACGCTAAAGGCAAGTAACTGAGAAATGTCCACGAATACTCCTTAATCTAGCTCTGTTGAACAAGCGTGGTGTATAAATACTCCTTGTATTAACCCATCCCACCTCAGTAAGTTAGAGGCGTAAATATCTGGGCTAGGAGGATAATATCGGTAGTGTCATGCGGTTGATATACAGGTTCGGGACTATTCTCGACGAGCCGAATCATTCATACGACTAGCTGCTAGCTGATAAGATCGCTGACGGAGGAAATTAGCTAATTACAACTTCATCCTATTTATAAAAATTTACCGCTTAAATAGAGCGCAGACTAAATAAATTAAGATTCTATGCATTCAACAATAGGCACTCGGCTCGTCACTCTTAGGGCGAACATACAAAAGCTAGAATCCAAATATCAGCGCGAACCTGGAAGCACTCGTATTTTGGCGGTAAGCAAGACAAAACCAGTGAGTGATATATTAGAGGCCATTGCACATGGCCAACGAGAATTTGGTGAGAATTACGTACAAGAGGCAATCGAAAAAATTACTACTTTGTCTGACAAAGAAATACACTGGCATTTCATAGGTCCTATTCAAAAAAACAAAACTAAACAGATAGCAGAAAATTTTGACTGGGTACATAGCGTCGATCGTATGATAATCGCTGACCGGCTAAATGCACAGCGACCAACATCATTACCTCCCATTCAGATATGTATACAAGTAAATATTGATAATGAAGCCACAAAATCTGGTGTACCAATGGAACAAGTGCAAAGCTTGGCTAAATCTGTGTTGAACCTTCCGCATGTTAAATTACGAGGTCTGATGGCAATTCCTCAAGTTTGCAGCGATACTAATGAACTACGTAAACGATTTGCACAACTGCGACAACAGCTTGAGCAGTTAAACCATTTAGGACTCAATCTTGATACATTATCAATGGGCATGAGTGGAGATCTAGAACCGGCAATTGCCGAAGGCGCTACTATTGTTCGTGTAGGTACTGCTATTTTTGGGAAACGAATGACTAAATAAGTGAATCAATTTCTAGAAAACTTGAAAATTTCTTTTATAGGCGGAGGCAATATGGGACAAGCCTTAGTGGGTGGTTTACTTGATGGCGGTTGGTTAGCCGAAAACATAACTATAATAGATACTGACCCTGCAATATGTGCAAAATTAGAGAAATATTTCACAAGCTGCAATGTTTTCTCGCAAACAGAAGCGGCGCTCAATCTTGCGGATATAGTTGTATTAGCAGTAAAGCCACAAACTATGCGCTTAGCTTGTGAAAAAATTGCAGCACAATGCCAATCCACACGTCCATTAATAATTTCCATAGCCGCAGGCATACTAGTCAAAGACATTGATGACTGGCTAGGCGGTGAACTGCCTATTGTGCGTTGCATGCCAAACACACCTGTTTTAGTGCAATCTGGCACTACTGGACTTTATGCAAATGCAGAAGTGTCACCTAAGCAACGCGAATTTGCAGAAAGTGTCCTCAGCAGTGTGGGCTCTACTTTATGGTTTGAAGAAGAGTCGATGCTTGATGTGGTTACTGCAGTTTCTGGCAGTGGTCCAGCCTATTTCTTTTACCTAATTGAAGCGATGCTAGAAGCTGGTCAATCACTAGGCTTGAATGAGGAACAAGCTCGTCAACTAACAATACACACGGCAGTGGGCGCAGCGAAATTAATTGAAAAAAGCGGCAAAACGCCGCAAGAATTGCGTCGCGCCGTAACCTCAAAAGGGGGCACCACAGAAGCAGCAATCGAAACACTTAAACAAGGTGATGTTAAAAATATCATTCATACAGCAATTACAAATGCTGCACAAAGAGCCCAACAACTTGCTCGAGTAAACGCAGTGATAGATTCAAATAATCCAAAGTAAATATGAACCCATTACTTAATATATTTGATTTTCTAATACACATTTCAATTACATTATATATTTATGCGATCATCATACGAATGTTGCTGGGCCTTACTCATGCAGATTTTTATAACCCCTTTTCACAATTTATATTGACTATCACTAGTCCTGTTTTAAAACCACTTAGAAAATGGATCCCTAGTATTGGGCGTCTAGATACAGCAGCACTAGTAGTAATTATTTTTCTTAAATTTGCAGAACTAATTATTCGTGGATTGCTTGCTGGAAAAAAAATAATGCTAGACTCTTTAATAGTTCCTGTTATTTTTGGACTAATTGATTTAGTGATCAATTTATTTATTTTCGCTATCATTATTCTTGTAATAATCAGTTGGATTGCTCCACATCTGCATGCACAAAATAATCCGCTTGCTTCAGTATTGCGCTCGATAACCGAGCCTTTAATTCGCCCCGCCAGAAAGCTCATACCTCCAATTGGTATGTTTGATCTCTCAACTTTCGTTGTTTTAATCGCTCTATATTGCATAAAAATATTTTTGCACTCGATATAGCTTTAAGATTTTATTAATCATTAAATGATTGCGTACATGGTATGCACTCATTACACTTCAAAAAAAGGTAAAAGCGTTATAAGCATGCCAGACACTATTCCGGCGGATTCTGTAGGTCTCGTTGAGACTAAATACAAAACATTCAAGAAACTCTTATCTCTTGATTGCGGCCGATCGCTGCCTGAATTCACCCTTGCATACGAAACCTATGGTGAATTAAACCATGATAAAAATAATGCGCTATTAATTTGTCACGCCCTTTCAGGAGACCAACACGCGGCCGGCTACCTTAGTATGGAAGATCGCAAACCGGGCTGGTGGGACAACTGTATCGGGCCCGGCAAACCATTTGATACTAATCGATTTTTTATAGTCTGCCCAAACAATCTAGGTGGCTGCAAAGGCAGCAGTGGACCCGTTACTACTAATCCTGATACAGGGAAGCCATATGGACCAGACTTCCCGCTGGTGACGGTCCATGATTGGGTTCTAAGTCAGAGCTATCTGGCCGATGAGTTGGGCATACAACAATGGGCGGCAGTAATTGGTGGAAGTCTAGGTGGTATGCAGGTGATGCAATGGGCTATCGACTTTCCAGATCGTTTACGATATGCACTGGTAATTGCGGCAGCACCTAAACTCACTGCACAAAATATTGCTTTTAACGAAGTTGCGCGACAAGCCATATTTTCTGACCCTAATTTTCATCAAGGGCGATATTACGAACATGACACTATTCCACGCCAAGGATTAATGCTTGCTCGTATGCTTGGACATATAACCTATCTTTCTGATGATGCGATGCGAGAAAAATTTGGTCGTGATTTGCGTGAGGGAAAACTTAATTTTGGTTTTGACGTAGAATTTCAGGTTGAAAGTTATTTGCGTTATCAAGGTAAGTCTTTTGTAGACCGTTTTGATGCAAATACCTATCTGCTTATGACTAAAGTGTTAGATTATTTTGATCCCGCAATAGAATTTGATCATGATTTAGCTCAAGCATTTAATAAAACAAATGCTAACTTTTTAGTTGTTTCATTTACCGGCGACTGGAGATTTTCATCCTCGCGTTCACGAGAAATCGTACATGCGTTAATTGCTGCAAAAAAAGAAGTGAGTTATTTAGAAATTGAAGCTGAACTTGGACATGACGCATTTCTGACAGTTATACCCGAATATCATGGAGCTCTCCATACGTACATGGATATGATTAAGATATGAATGAAACATTACGCCCTGATTTAGAGATAATCTGCGAATGGATCAAGCCTAATACTCGAATACTAGATTTAGGTTGTGGTGATGGCACATTGCTGAGCCATCTAAAAAACACTCGTAATGTAACTGGCTATGGTTTAGAGATTGATGAAACAAACATACTTCAATGTATAGTCAAAGGAGTACAAGTTATTCAAACTAACCTCGATGAAGGTATCACTGAATTTTTTGATGAAAACTCATTCGACTATGTCGTGATGACACAAACACTACAAGCAATTCAATACCCCGAAAAGTTATTAAAGCAAATGATGCGCATAGGCAGAGAAGGAATCGTTACATTCCCCAATATGGCATATTGGAAAAGTCGTTTGCAGCTTGGATTAGGTGGACATATGCCTGTGACGCGAACGCTTCCAAATGAGTGGTTCGACACACCAAATATTCATCTGTGCTCAATCAATGATTTTGAAAACTTATGTCGAAAGCAAAGTATAAAAATTATACAACGTACTGCAGTAGACTATGCACATCGCCATAGCTTGGGGATCAAATTGTTCCCAAACCTACTTGGCGAAATAGCCTTATATCGTTTTTGTAAAAGCACTTCCAAGGCTCTAAAAGCCTAAATATAGAAAAAGGATGACAGATCAGATTTTTTAGATACAATAAAAAACCTGATATTTGTAGAAGTGACTATCTCATCTCACTTTTTTTAACTGTTACTATTGTATTTTTTTGCTCAGTGCTTGATCATACGCCCGCACTAATTTTTGATTATCAATGACTATAGGACTTATGCATGGCCGCTACTAAAAATTCTTCTACTTCTGTTAAGAAGCCACCAACCAAATCAGAAATCCTGAATCATATTGCCACTGACACGACACTTACTCGTAAGCAAGTTGCAGCTGTTTTTGAATCACTAGAGGGTTTAATTGCTAGAGAATTAAAGCCTCGCGGTTCCGGATTTTTTAATTTGCCAGGCTTATTGAAAATCAAAGTTATTAAAAAGCCTGCCAGAAAAGCCCGTAAAGGCATCAATCCTTTCACTGGTGAAGAAATGATGTTTAAAGCAAAACCAGCTAGCAAGGGGATTAAAGTCTTACCTCTTAAAGGCTTAAAAAGCATGGTATAAACGAAAAGGGTGCCTTTTGCACCTTTTTTTGTTCTTGTCCTAAGATCCCAATACATTCAGTTTGGTTTGGATAAAATCGCTGTGCGATAAGTACAGCAAATCGGCTATCTTTCTTATTTGATAATCTTCGTATTTATCTAATTTATTGTCGGCATAAGCAATACGCCATAGATCTTGCAACAATATCTTTTTTTCTTCTGGAGTACAGCTCTTGTTTATAATTTTTACAAATGGATGAATAGAAACATGATGCTCTTGTTCAGTCAGTGCTAAATTAATCAAGTTTTGTACTTCTTTATTAGTAAAATCAAACCTTTGTTGTAATGCCTTTGCAATAATCTTTAGTTCTTCATCTTGGATATCGAAATCTGCACGACTCACTTCTAATAACAATCCCGCAGCTGCTAAATGCATCAAATGCTCATCATCCATAGCTTCTTGCTGAGGTGATATCTTGTCTTGTATAAATGACGTAATAGACTTAAACATATTAGTTATGTATTCGAAAGTTTCGATACACACCCCCCTCAAAACAATCAAAATAATCTTCAGTAAGAGGATGAGTAATCGGTTCAGGGCTAGCATCAAGCTCTAAATGTCTTTCGGCTACATAAGTTGTCATGAGTTGCCCATCTACCAGGACATGGTACCAAGGTTTATCCTTAGGAGGTCTAGATTTTGCCACACGTTCATACCATTCTTCCGTACCATTGTATTTCGCATCCACATCAAAAATTACACCGCGATAATTAAATTTTTTATGCACTATCACTTGGCCAATTGAAAATAATGCTTCGTGCATTCTTTTTCTCCTGTTGTATGAATTGTCGGCTTATATTGTCAGTTAAGATACTAACCCAAATTCTATAGATTTCTAAGTAGATACTTACAATATAGTATTCAATATAATTGGGTCGATGGTATATATAGTAGAATCTGCTAGGCTGTAGTTAATTGAATATTCAAAATTTGGCTACTTAAACCATTTAATAAAATAAACTATCTAATCTTTACATGTCTACAAGAAGCAAAGAACAACGTATATTAGTAGTTATGCGCAAGCTACTTGCGCAAATTGTAAAAGATACAACACCTGGCCCAGGTATGCGTCACCCGTTGAGCGAACAAACAATTAAAGATATTCGCGATTGTTTCAGCTTAATAGCTGCGCGTGAACGTGAGCTGGCTGATAAATCTGGAATTGAAAATAAAGACAGGCCACATTTTGTCGATGGACCAAAAACATCTACGATTATTAAATTCAAACACCCGAATAAGAAACCTCATAAGGAAGAATGAGATAGGCAAATAAGATACATTGCTCACTAACTCAATTCCTATTACTCATATTATTTATATGTCTTCTTACACGCAAGATGAGCAAGTTCAAATAACAAAACATATAATGCGCATACTAGATGAGTGGGGTCTATCAGGAAAAGATGCAATAAGTATCTTGGCACTACCTACAAACACTCGTATACGACACTTAGAACGGTTTCGTGATGGAGATCCTTTACCAGATACTTATGAAATCATAGAACGAATAGAACACATTGCTGGAATTGCAGATGCATTACGTACTAGTTTCCCACGTAATGCTCATATGGCTATTGTATGGATGCACACCCCACACAAACGTTTCCAAAATCAAACACCTATACAGATATTAGCAGATCGTGGGTTAAGCGGCTTGCGTGTCATACGCGCTGAGTTAGATTGTGCTTTTGCATGGGATGAATCTCGTCCTGACTAAAAAATTAGCCGCTATTTAGCATAATCTTAGTTTATTCCATCAATGTAAAAGCATGTTTATAATGCACTTGTCCATGAACTTTTTTTGTTTATAAATGGAACGATTAGCAGATATAAAAGTAAAATTAGAGCCTGGTGTTGAAATTACCGCAGAGAACAAATGTGGCTATTGCACTAATTCATATTGCTGCACTTATGTAACCGAAGAACTTTCTGCACCTAAAAGCAAGGTAGATTACGAACATATGCTCTGGCAAGTGTCACATGAAGGTGTTGAGGTTTATAAAGACGATGAAGGTTGGTGGATGATGGTGTCCGCCCGCTGCACACATCTTCAAGATGATGGTGGTTGTGGAATTTACGATGCGCGCCCTCAAATCTGTCGTGATCACTCTAATGACTATTGTGAATTTGACTCGCCAGCAGAAGACGATTATGACTTGTATTTTCCTGATTATGAAACTTTACTGAAATACTGCAAAAAACGTTTCAAACGTTGGAAACGCGGATAATCATTAGCAATCAAACCGGCATAATCTGTGCAAAATCTGATATTGCACGATAATGCAATGTATCTTGTTCAGGTTTTGAGCTGTCCGGTTGCTTAATTGTAATCAGATATTGTATGCCATAGGCCTCAGCCGCAGCTAGTACGTCAAGATTATCATCGATAAATAATGTATTCGCTGGGTTATAAGGCTCTATTTCCATCAATTTATTCCAAAACAATAACTCTTCTTTTGGACAACCAAAGTCATGTGAAGAAATGATTTTATCGAAATAACTATCAAGTTGAAGAGAATTCATTTTTATTGCAATACTATCGTGGTGTGCATTTGTAAGTAATACAATACGCTTATTAATATGCATAAGCTTCTCTAGAAACTGCTTTGCTTTTGGAAATATTCGAATACGATGAGAAATTTCTTGCTTTAACGAAGAAATATCAAGTTTAAGCTCTTTTGCCCAAAAATCTGTGCAATACCAGTCCAACGTGCCGGCTTTACTTTGATAACGAGCTTGTAATTGTTGTTTGGAATGATTTAAATTGATCTCATGCTTTTCGCTATAACGCAACGGCACATGTTCATGCCAAAAGTAATTATCAAAATATAAATCAAGTAACGTACCATCCATATCAAGAAAGACGGTTGTTACTTTTTCCCAGTCCATTGGTATTTGCATAGACATATTTATCCTAGATAATGGTTCAAATTATGAATATAGATAATATACAGCTAGAAGAACTCGTCAATCCAGTTCGTGAGATTGCAAAACAAGCGGGCTTAGAGATTATTAAGATTTACCAAGAAGGATTTGAGGTTGAAGAAAAAAATGATAATTCACCGCTTACTTCAGCAGATCTTGCATCACATAATTTGATAATAGAGAGATTACAAAAGCTCACTCCTAACATCCCTATTCTTTCAGAAGAGTCTAGCGCAATTCCCTACCGCGAGAGGTCTAAATGGACAAATTATTGGCTCATTGATCCCTTAGATGGAACCCGTGAGTTTATTAAAAGAAACGGCGAGTTTACAGTAAACATTGCTTTAATAACGAATCAAACAGCAAGCCTAGGCGTGGTATATATACCGGTTCAAGATATCAGTTACTTTGCATCAAAAGGCATTGGTGCCTTCAAACAAGAACAAAATATGCCAGCGGTTAGAATCAATACACGCCATTCCACACCAGATGACACTCCAACTATATGCGGCAGCCGTTCTCATGCAGGCAAGTCATTACAGATGCTGCTGTCGCAGATTGGAGAATACGAATTAATAAGCATGGGCAGCTCAATTAAGTCATGCTTAGTGGCTGAAGGTGCTGCAGATATCTACCCGCGCTTTGGTCCCACATCTGAGTGGGATACCGCGGCCGCTCATTGTGTGGTAGATGAAGCCGGTGGCATGCTAGTGGATACCGACATGGAGCCACTACTTTATAACACCAAAGATTCTCTATTGAATCCCTCTTTTATTGTTGTTGGTGATTTAAATGATCAGTGGCGTGAATTTCTCTTACGCCAAGCAAAACCACTAAAAAGACGGCAAACTACCATCTAAAAACCAACTTTCAGCCTCTTCCATATACCACCAATTTTGTGTATCTCGAATGGTCATAACTGTGTTGCGTGATTCGTAGTAAAAAGATATCTCTGCATCTACTATTGCACTTTTATGATCTTCATTCATTGCAACTTTTTTAATCTCATAATCAACTACCCGTAAGTCATCATAGTATTCCAGATTTACATCTGCTGGGCTTTCATCTTGATGTCGTATCATGTTTACAGCCGCCTCATACTCCTTCCAGCGCAACAACCGTCCATATAATCTTATTCTCTCATCAAAGGCATTTAATGATTTTTGTTTTTGATGCGATGCACATCCAATGAGCGAAACACTAATCAAGCAAGCACACGTGACAGAAAAAATAATAAATCTATAATGGAACATTGTTTGCTTAAAAAATAGATGCGGATAAAAGAATTGTAAAATTCATTTATGTCTAGGCTCCCCACCCTTGCAACACAATTTTACCAATCGAATGTCTACCTTCGATTATGGCATGTGCTGTCTTTAAGTTTTTAGCATTTATTGGTTCAAGCAATGTATTAATCGTTGTCTTTATTTTACCTGCATCAATTAATTCAGAAACACGATTAAGCAAATGATGTTGTTCAATCATATCATCGGTTTCATACATAGAACGAGTAAACATAAACTCCCAAACAAAAGTCGCGCTTTTGCTTTTTAATGCGCCTAGATCTACATTTGCAGCGGTTTCAACAATAGAACAAATTTTACCTTGTGGTGCAATTACACTAGCCATCGATTGCCAATGTTCATCAGTATCATTCAAGCATAAAATAAAATCATACCCATCAATACCAAGTTCGCTAACTTGCTCAGGTATATCTAAGTAGTGATTAATTACATGATTTACACCCAGCTCCGTACACCACTTACGTGATTCAGGTCGAGAGGCGGTTGATGTAATTGTAAGTTTTGCTACCTGCTTGGCGAATTGAGTTGCAATTGAACCAACCCCTCCAGCCCCACCCAGGATAAGCAACTGCTTACCCCTATCTCCACCATTGCTGTCCACACCTAAGCGATCAAATAAGGCTTCCCAAGCGGTAATACTAGTCAGCGGCAAGGCAGCAGCTTGTGAAAAATCTAAACTCTTGGGCTTATTACCAACGATACGTTCATCAACAATATGAAATTCACTATTGCATCCAGGTTGGATAAAGCTACCCGCATAAAAAACTTCGTCTCCTGGTTTAAATAAATTTACTTCTGCGCCTACAGTTTCTACTACACCAGCCACATCCCATCCTAATATGCGCGGGTTATCTTCTACTTTATCCTGTGGTGCGCGCATTTTCGTGTCGACTGGATTGACCGCAATCGCATGCACCTTGACGAGTAATTCTCTAGCTTGAGGGTTAGGTGTGTCGATTTCAAGATCGAGCAAGGAATCAGTTTGATCAATAGGAAGGTATTTATATAAACCGACTGCTTTCAATGTCATTCTCCATTATTGTTATTACGTTCTAGCATACAATATTTACAAAGTATAAACCGATGCACTGTAAAATATTATTTCTATAGTATGAATAATGAGGGCTAAACGCTAATATATGCATTGGCGGCAATAATTATAACGAACTTAAATGACCTAAATCGCATGCTATGAATGTGATTTGCTCTTAAATCTTCCAGTAATATAAGAAGGCCAAGGTGCCTATTGTTCACGTTGTAACCACTTGCTTTGTTCTAAACCTAGTAATGGTATTGAATATGCGCTCGCCTTTGCGATTGCAGGGATTACCTGGTTAATTGTGGGAAATATCTTTCCATTTAGAGCATTTCAAGCCAAAGGTCGTGAATAAGTCATGACGCTAATACAATGCTGCATAGAATAATATTGAGGGGGTAGTGAAGTTTTAGCTACATTTGTTTTGATCTTTATCATTATTGCATTTGCCATGTTGCTTTTTTTCTTATTTGGATACTTGGAACATTAATTAAAACGATTGTCAAGGGGAGAGATTACTATGTTCGAACATAAGGCTATCGGAAGTTGTTTCTGCAATAAGGTATCTTATGAAATAAGTGGCAATCTTGGCATTTTTCAATACTGTCACTGTTCTCGATGCAGAAAATTTACAGGGAGTGCTTTTGCTTCTAATATATTGGTATTGCCCAATGATTTTAGATGGCTCAGTGGTGAAGAATATGTAGGTAGATATGAGCCACAAGACACAAAATACTTTGCAACATCTTTCTGCAAAAATTGCGGTTCGTCTTTACCCTGGCTAGGAAAGACAGGCAAAGCTGTAGTGGTCCCAGCGGGTACGCTTAACGATGACCCCATGATTAAGCCAATACAAAATATTTTCTGTGGCTCAAAAGCGATTTGGTATATCGAACCAAATACCTTGCCACACTATGAGGGGCTTCCACCACAAAAACGTTAAATCTATGCTCTTGGCCGAAAGCAGCTGTAGAGTGTTCATGAAAGAATGATAGTTGCCGGTTCTCAAATCGTTATCTTTGTATTGGGTATCACTGTCTGTGCACTTGCAGCATGGGGGATCTATGCGCCGAAAAAACTTCAGAAGTTGGTCAATGGGGTGATGAACCAGGACTGGGGTATATATATTGCCGTTATGGTGAGGTTATTGTTGGGACTAGTCTTAATCATTGCTGCCTCTGACTCTAGGTTTCCATTGGTCTTTCAGGGCTTAGGTTGGATCGTGATTGTTGCTGCGGTTGTTTTTGTATTCTTGGGTCGAGAGCGAATCCGCAAATTCCTTGCCTGGTCCGAGCAGTTTTCTCAGACAACCTTCCGCCTGTGGCTGCTGTTTGGAATAGCCTTCGGGATGTTTCTAATCTACGGCATTTCATAGCGATCGACCTAGAATGACGGATAAAGTTTGAAGAGAAAAACGATTGCTCGCAGGGCTTGTTGGATACCTGAATGTCCGCTGTTGGCCGTTAACAGTCGTGCCGATTAAATCGGAATTTTTTTATATAAATTAATCTCAATTTCTGCAACTGGAATTCCATGATCAGACATGATGCAATTTAACTCGCGCGCGGTTAGTGACCAGTCAAATAAATGTTAATTAAATAAATGCTGATAAGTCACTTTGCCAATTCGTTTTGGGTTTCTCGAAGAATTTGCAAATTATTCAATCGTTTCGACTGCTTGCTAAGATTAATTAGGTGGTCTGGTGCCCTTTGCGAGCTAAATACATCCACGTACTAAGTACAGAATCAGGGTTCAATGACATACTTTCTATGCCTTGTTCGATTAACCAGCTTGCAAAATCAGGATAATCTGAGGGACCTTGCCCGCATATCCCAACATATTTATTAGCTTGCTTACATGCTTTTATAGCCATACTGATCAGAGCTCTAATCGCATCATTTCTCTCATCAAATTGTCCTGCAACAAGCTCTGAGTCTCGATCAAGACCAAGTGTCATTTGAGTAAGATCGTTAGAACCAATTGAAAAACCATCAAAAAATTGCAAAAACTGTTCGGCTAGAATTGCATTCGAAGGAATTTCACACATCATGATCACTTTGAGATCATTTGCACCGCGAACTAAACCGTTTTTTGCAAGTAATTCGGTAACCCTTTGAGCTTCCTCCAGCGTACGCACAAAGGGCACCATAATTTGAACATTCGTAAACCCCATTTCATCGCGCACTTTTCGTAAAGCTTTGCATTCCATCTCAAAACAAGGTTTAAACATTTCAGATAAATAACGCGAGGCACCCCGATAACCGATCATGGGATTCTCTTCCAACGGTTCATAGAAATTTCCGCCGAGCATGTTTGCATACTCGTTAGATTTAAAATCTGATAGGCGCACAATTACGGGCTTGCCTTCAAAGGCGGCAGCAAGTGTTGCAATTCCTTCGGTTAATTTATCTATATAAAAAGAAGTAGGATCAGAATAGGCCGCAATATGTGTTTTTATTATCGATTTAATATCATCAGGAATAGAATCGAAATCAATTAAAGCACGAGGGTGGACACCCACCATTTTATTGATAATAAATTCTAAACGTGCAAGCCCCACACCTGCATTTGGAATTTGTGAAAACGAAAAAGCTCGCTCAGGATTCCCTATATTTAGCATAATCTTACAAGGAATATCCGGCATTTTATCCAATTGGATTTGATTTACTGCAAAATTAAGCTGACCTGTATACACATATCCCGTGTCTCCTTGCGCACAAGATATTGTAATATCTTGCTCGTGTGAAATAGTGGTGGTTGCATCTCCACAACCAACAATAGCGGGCACACCTAATTCACGCGCAATGATTGCTGCATGACAAGTACGACCACCTCGATTCGTTACAATCGCAGAAGCACGTTGCATGACAGGTTCCCAATCAGGATCCGTCATGTCAGTAACTAACACCTCTCCAACTTGAAGTTGATCGATTTGTTTAAGTGAATGAATAATTCTTGCTTTACCAACACCAATTCGTTGCCCAATACTTCTGCCAGTTGTAATGATCTGCGATTTTTCCGTTAAAGAATATTTTTCTATTATCTTTTGATTACTGCTTTGTACTGTTTCGGGTCGCGCTTGAACAATATAAAGCTGTTGGTCAAGCCCATCCTTAGCCCATTCTATATCCATAGGTCGTTGATAATGTTGTTCAATCAGCACAGCAGTATGCGCTAAACTTTCAACCTCTTCATTGGAGATGCAAAATTTTATTTGCTGGTTACGATCAACGACGACAGTATCAACACCACTACCATTGTTATTAAAAATCATTTTTTGCAGCTTGCTTCCACAAGTACGACCAATTACAGCTTGATGCTTACGTTGTAATGCTGTTTTCGATATGTAGAACTCATCGGGATTAACTTGGCCTTGTACAATAGTTTCACCTAGCCCATAGCTTGCAGTAATAAATACAACATCTCGAAAACCCGATTCAGTATCTAAGGTAAACATCACACCACTAGATGCTAAATCACTGCGCACCATTTGCTGAATACCTGCTGAAAGCAAAACATCAGCATGATTAAAATTTTTATGAACACGATATGCTATCGCTCGATCAGTGAATAAAGAAGCAAATACTTTTTTAACAGCAGCTAATACTTCTTCAATTCCAGATACATTCAAGTAGGTTTCTTGTTGGCCAGCAAAAGAAGCCTCGGGCAGATCTTCTGCTGTTGCCGAAGAACGCACAGCCACTGCAATATTTGGTTGAAGTTTATTTTCTAATTCTCGATAGGAGCCCTTAATCTCATACTGTAACTCCTTAGGTAATGAAGAATTTAAAATCCATCTGCGTATTCGCTCACCGTTGCTTCTCAATTCAGTAATATTATCTACATCTAGAGCATTTAATTCTTGCGCGATTTTCTTATCTAAATTGTTCTGTTCAAGAAATATACGATATGCCTCTGATGTCGTAGCAAATCCACCTGGCACACACACACCGGCCGAGCTAAGATGTTGGATCATCTCACCAAGAGATGCATTCTTGCCTCCAACTTTTGGCAAGTCTCGCGAACTAAGTTCTGCTAAATTTATTGTATAGCGATTCATGATGAGTGTACTTTTATATGCAAACAAAAAAATTACAAAATGTGTTTTTTATATCAGATAGTACTGGTATTACAATTGAGTCACTAGGCCAATCTTTATTCACTCAGTTTCCAGATACTCAATTTGAAAAAAAAGTTTTTCCATTTGTTTCAAATCAAAAAGAAGTCGAACATGTCATAAAACGTATTCAAGAGGTGACTTCTAAAAATAAATCTCCCGCACTAGTATTCACGAGTTTAGCAAATGAAAACCTCAAGAATTTATTTTTATCTAGTGGTATTACTGTCATAGACATTTTTTCCACATTTATTCCAGCTATGGAATCTCATCTAGGTGCAGCCGCGTCACATGCCATAGGAGAAACACATGGCGTCGGCAATACAAATGCATACATTCAGCGAATTGAAGCCTTGAACTTTGCATTAAGTCATGATGATGGCATGAAAATCAATGACATGGAACGTGCAGATCTCATTTTGACGGGTGTATCGCGAAGCGGCAAAACCCCAACTTGTTTGTACCTCGCGATGCACTACAATTTGAAGACAGCTAATTATCCCCTAGCGGACTCAGACTTTGAAGAACCTGCTCTACCACAAGCAATTGCTACATTACAAGACCGCGTATTCGGATTGACGATATCTCCACAACAACTTAGTAAGATTCGCGAAGAAAGAAAGCCAAACAGTAAGTATGCATCATATGAACAATGTGTATATGAAGTCAGCAAGGCTGAGTTAATATTTAACAACTCACGCTTACCATATATAAACACTACTACAGTCTCGATTGAAGAAATTGCCACGACTATTATCCAACGCTTAAATTTAAAAACACATGGTAAGTGGTAGCAACAATAGTCAATACACAAACATGCAGATTTAAAACCAAACTCGGAAAACATTTTGTAAATCAGTGAAATTAATGCAAATAATGAGCCGGCCACTGCATATTTAGGGTGTAAGCGAATTTATGCATTTAATACCTATGCTTAGCTATAAGATAGAGCCAAGATTTTGTGAAACAGATGCTTTAGGGCACATTAACCACACTGTTGTGCCAATGTGGCTGGAACAAGCACGAAGCCCAGTATTTCACTTATTTAACCCAAGCCTATCACTTGAAAATTGGAATTTGATTTTGAGAAAAATATGTGTTGATTACATTAGCCAGATCTATCTCGGATCTATTGTTGAAATTAAGACTTATATCGGTGAGATCCGCCAAACTTCTTTTATTGTAGAACAAGATGTCTTGCAAAATGGTAATTTGGTTGCAAAAGCAGATGTTGTATTGATTCATTTTGATTATGAAACACAATCAAAAGCAAATATACCATCAGTAATTAGAGAAAATTTAGTAAAATTACAGAAAAGTGATCCATGTGGCATAAATAACTCGCTAGGTACATTCTCCTAAATATTACAGTTTAGATTACAACTAATAATCGCACAGCCTACAATTGTTGCAAATAATACTACCTACTTCGCAAATTTTTAAGAACTTATAAACTTTGTTTTTAGTTGAAAATTTAGAAGAAAATATATAAGCAATACAGGATGTGAGCTGCATTGCAAAATAGATAGAAAAATAAGTAATTTAATTTTGTTGCATATTATTAAAACAAAAAGTCTCCCTAAGGAGACTTTTTAATGTCTCACATATAAAAAAGTTCGGTCAGGCATGTTTATTAGCTAAGTCATTTAAAATAGCAGCATAAATTGGATTACAGAACCCTGTAATCTCTTCACTATTTGTTGCTGATTCCCAAGATGAAGCCCACTCAATAAATGTACTATCATCATTTGTTATTGGTATTAAATGAACATCGGCGATATAGTTCTTCACATCGTCTTTAGATATGGGTGACGGACCATCATCAATAGAATATTGAAAACGATGCTCTTCTTCATTGAATTCAACTAGAGTTTCATGAAAAGCGTCATTTAAAATTCGTTTTGCACCCGCCTCAGTTCCCGACTGCTTCGCATTTGGTTATCACATTGGGCGCCCATGAGAAATCATGAAAATCTTTTATTTTTTCCCAAACTTTTTCAATAGGCGCATTAATCACAATTGAATCAAAACAAGACAAATAAACCTCCTATAATTTATTCAGAAATTAGTGATCTTAATACAATATTAAAAATTTCTTTTATTTGCTCTCGACTCATACCTGCCTTAACCAATTTGGGTTTGTTATGCGGACTCTAGCTTATAACCTACTCCATACACAGAACGAATAATATCTTCTCCATCATTTATTGCCGAAAGCTTTTTTCTAAGTTTTTTAATATGACTATCTATTGTTCTATCGCTCACAATGCGATGATCATCATAGATAGAATTCATAAGCTTACTACGTGAATAAATATGCCCAGGGTCACCAGATAGGATTTGCAATAATTTAAATTCAATTGCAGTTAGTTCAGTTTGTTGTGAATTAATTTCAGCTGTATATCGTGTTGTATCGAGCTTCAATGATGAACATGCTGGCGTATTTACACTTTGTGATCTACGCAAGATGGCTCTAACCCGCGCCACCACTTCACGAGGGCTAAAGGGTTTGCAAATATAGTCATCGGCCCCCAACTCTAGTCCCAATAATCGATCGATTTCTTCAACTCGAGCCGTAATCACAATAATTGGCACATTGGAGCATGCACGTATATCTTTACAAATTTCCATACCATCTCGATTAGGCAACATTACATCAAGCAAAACAATAGACGGTTGTTCTCGAGCAAATACATGCATAGCATGTGCACCATCATTAACGATAACGGTCTCAAATCCAGACTGCTGCATATAATCAGCTAGCAGCTCGGCAACTTTGGCTTCGTCTTCGACAATTAGAACTGTTTGGCTCATATTTTTAGACTTTAGAAATTTTTGGCAAAATAATTTTTATACGTAGACCACCGAAGCTAGATTGAGTTGCCTCGATCTGTCCTTGGTGAGCCTCTACGATATTTTTACAAATCGACAACCCCAAACCTACACCGCCTGACTTTCGATTACGCGAATTTTCCACACGATATAAACGCTCAAATAACTTTGATAGATCTTCTTCCGTCACGCCAGGTGATGAGTCTTGAAAATCGATACATACATTCTCATCTAGATTGATGACGTCAATGTTTAACTTCCCGCCAGAATCGGTATAACGCAATGCGTTGGAGATTAAATTGCTAAACAATTGATGTAAACGCCTGGGATCGGCAAATATTTTTAATTCTACATTTGAATTTATATTAAAATTTAAAGTTAAGTTATTTTTATCAATTTTATCTTGATAAATTTCAATTGCTTCACTAAGTACTTTACAAATATCTGTCTCAACTTTTTTATAACTTAGCGCGCCTACATCAGAGAGTGAGAGCTCATATAAATCTTTTACAATAGTCTGTAGTTGTAAAATTTCAGTATGCAATGAATCAAGCATTTTTGGTGACATTTCATGCACACCATCTTTTATCGCTTCAATCTCTCCGCGTAAAATCGTAAGCGGCGTACGTAACTCATGTGAGATGTCAGCAATCCATTGCTTCCTGGAATTTTCATTACTTTCTAATGTTGCAGCCAAATTATTGAAATCTTTCGCCAATAGACCTAATTCATCTTTTGAATTCACTGCTATTCGTTTACTAAAGTCACCTGCAGTGAGGAAACGTGTACCCGAAACCAGTGCATTGATTGGATTGACAAATCCTTTAGCTAGCCAAATCGCCAACAGAAGTGAGATCACAAACATGCCTAATGCGCTAAATTGGATAGTGCGTATCAATTGTTTGGTAAAACTTAAATCTAACTCGTCACGAATTTCAGTTGTAGGATTTAAACTTAGATACCCTATCGTATTGCTTTCAAACTTTAATGCTAGTTCTAAAGCATTCTCACTTGCTTCTTCACGCCCAATTAACATAACTCGGTCAGCATCTAGTAATCGGATTCGACGCCCGATGCCTCCTGCATAAGCAAGAGCCTTAGGTTTTTTAGAACTTATAACATTTGTGACTTGAGAAGATGGCTCGGATTCGGAATCGCTTCGTTTATGTTTACGCACTAGTTCACGCCAAGCATCAGGATTATTGGAAATGGATTCCCAACTTTTTTCAATTCGATATAATTCTTCTAAATCAATCTTAAGGCCAGCAAGCACTTGGTTTTCTGTATCATTTAGATAATTTATAAAGCCACGCTCTAACGCCCACTTACTCAAGAAGATCATACTCACCAATATGATCAGGCTTAATAAAAAAATGGCTACGAATAATTTGTGACTTAGCTTTTTCAATGACCTCTACTTGCCTAAAAAGAAAAAACTATAGCAATTGAATTATTGTGCTTAAGGATAATTCTTGCGTTTCCTCATTGTTTACACAAATGATGTAGTTATAAAAATATGGATAAAGAAAAATGGACATAGTAGTTCTCAATAATGCCTATAGCCAATGTGGTATATTCAAATCTCGATTAGAGAACTTATTTATAGAATGAAAGAATTAAAGATATAAATATTCTTAAAATGCCACCTTAAAATAATATAAGCATAAAATAATTTTCTTCGCGATATAAATAAAATTTTAGTTAAACGAAAATTTATATTTTTCCACTCATAAGTGTTTGTTTATTAAGCATAATTAGGCAAACTCTTTTGTATATCACATGGCTGATCATGCATAATAGACATTTGTCAGAGACTTATGTGTCGCTTTAGTTTTTTTTATCATGTAAGTTTTGCCCTATTTGGGTAAAGTTATAATAATTAGTTAGCCAAATTAAAAACTACCTTCAACTGTATAAAGAAATTATAAAAATCCAAAGATTACTAAGTTGAATTTTTGTCCTTAAAAAAGGAACAAAAAGATTAATAATAATAATTATTATAGATGCATCTATAGGCATGCATTTAATAGTATTTTGACAAAATGGTGGAGTATCTATGAAGACCAACTACTATCTTTCGCCAACTTTAAAGAGCACACAACAAATTTCAGATGATTTACGTGAGGTCGGAGTAAATGATTGGTTTATGCATGTCATTAGTAAAGACGAGGCAGGTCTTAGCAAAGAACAACTACACTCCAGCAATTATCTGGAAACACTAGATGTACTTCGCAATGGTGGAATTGGAGGATTAATTGGCTTCATCATTGGTGTATTAGCTGCCGGTGCACTGATGTACTTCAAACCATTTGGTCCACAAATGCCTGAATTTGTCTACCTCATCGTAATCGTATTATTAACCTTATTTGGTATATGGGAAGGCGGCCTTGCCGGTGTTGCAAGTGAAAATAAAAAGCTAGCAAAATTTCATGATGATTTAGAAGATGGTAAATATTTAATCTTGATTTATACCTCGAAAAAACAAGATGAAGTAGTAAAAAATATGATGGCTAGGAAACACCCTGAAGCCCAATTAGTCGCCACGGATAATCAATATTTCAATCCTTTCTCTAGATTGAAAAAGGTATAATTGTACTTTCAGTAAATTTCAAAATAGTAGGAGCACCTAACTGTGAATGTGACATTAACCGCAGCTCGTAGCCAAGCAAGTGATTTTATTGAACTGTGTAAACCACGTATTGCTTTGTTGGTGTTGGTCACTACATTCACAGGCATGTGGTTGGCAAGCAACGGTGTTGTAGCATTAGACTTAGTCATATTAACTCTTTTAGGTACAGGCCTTGCTTCTGCTGCAAGCGGTGCATTTAATAACTATGTTGACCGAGAAGTTGATAAGCAAATGGCACGTACACGTACACGTGCATTACCATCTTCCAGACTGCATCCACAACAGGCCCTATGGTTAGGAGTCATGCTAAGTTTGTGGTCATTCGCGATACTCTTTTACTTAGTTAATCCTTTAACGGCATATTTAGCTGCTGGAACAACGTTTTTCTATGTAGTTATCTATACCATGTGGCTTAAACGCTCTTCACCATTATGTACTGAAATCGGTGGAGTAGCGGGTGCGCTGCCGCCTGTAATTGGTTGGGCAGCTGTCACAAACGACATAGGTTGGCCAGCACTAGTAATGTTCTTAATAATGTTTATTTGGCAGCCTCCGCATTTCTGGGCATTAGCATTATTGCGTGCTGAAGAATATCGTGCAGCAAAGTTACCAATGTTACCCGTAGTAAGCGGCAAGCGTGTAACTAAAATTCGCATGTTGCTGTATACCATTGCATTACTACCAGCAAGTGTTGCCATGTATTGGTTGCAACTTGTAGGCCCCACTTACTTAATTCTGGCGTTAGCGTTAGGAATAGCATATTTAATTTTAACTATCGACTTTGCGCGCAAACCCATCACCCATCAAAGCACACGTAGATTATTTGGGTTTTCAATTTTGTATTTACTGGGTTTATTTACTTTGATTTTTGCAGATTGTCAGTGTAGTGGTGGAATTACATGATAACCCTACTTAATAAAAAATTAAGTTTAATACTTAAACCAAACCTTATTTAAATTTATAAGGAGTCTTGAATATGGCTATTGCCATTATATTAATTTTACTTGTAATTGGGTCTGTCATATTTCATTTTATGAGCCCATGGTATTTCACAGAATTGGCCTCAAACTGGGGCATGATTGATGCTACTGTGACAATCACTTTTATAGTGTGTGGAATTGTATTTGTTGCTGCGAACTTATTCATGGCTTATTGCATCGTACGTTTTCGAAACAAAAGAAAAGATCAACGCGCCAAGTACGAGCCCGAAAATAAAAAGCTAGAAGCGTGGCTTACTATTATTACCACCATTGGCGTGGTTGCGATGCTTGCACCAGGGTTAATTGTTTGGGGTAAATTTGTATCGCCTCCGGAAAATGCCGACATAGTTGAAGCCGTTGGGCAACAATGGCAATGGAGTTATCGCCTTCCTGGTAAAGACGGCCAACTTGGTACCACCGATGGAAAAAATATAAGCATCGACAACCCATTTGGAATGAATCAAGAAGATCCCTATGGTCAAGATGACGTTTTGATTGCTGGTAATGAATTACATATACCAGTAGGCCGACCGGTTAAATTTCTTTTACGATCTAAAGATGTACTGCACAATTTCACCGTACCACAATTCCGTGTAAAGATGGACCTGGTTCCGGGTATGGTCACGTGGCAATGGCTGACCCCTACACGAACCGGCACATTTGAAGTTCTTTGTGAAGAATTATGTGGCATTGGACATCACACCATGCGCGGCAAAGTTGTGGTTGAGGAAGAAGAACAATACCAAGCTTGGCTAGACCAACAACCCACCTATGCACAATTATCTGCTCATCAACCAGGAGATGCCGAAGCTGGTAAAGCGCTTTACCAAGTGTGTAGTGCGTGTCATGGTTTAGAAGGCGAAGGCAATCAAACACTCAACGCACCTAAAATTAGTGGCCAAGAAGATTGGTATTTAAAACGCCAGCTTGCCTATTTTAAACATGGCATCCGTGGTGCAAACGAACAAGATACCTATGGGCAACAAATGGCGCCCATGGCTGCAACCCTTGTAAATGAAACTGCAATGGACAATATCGCAGCATATATTCAAACCTTGCCCGATAAGCCGGCAACCCCAACTGTCAGTGGTGATGTAGAAAATGGGCGCGATCTTTATACGACCTGTAGCAAATGCCATGGCAAACAGGCACAAGGTAGATGGGCAGTAAACGCCCCTCGAATTGCTGGGATGAGTGATTGGTATTTAATAACCCAACTGAAGAATTTTAAACATGGCATTCGTGGTACTCATCCGCAAGATATAACCGGAAGACAAATGACGACCATGGTTCTCAGTTTAAATGATGAGAAAATGCATGATTTAGTCGCATATATCAATTCTTTATAATTATTATTTAACTTATTTAGATATCTAATTTGAACACTTAATTGTAAACCAATACAGTAGTAAAAATAGAGTAACGAGGAGATTGTTATGGCACACGTTGCATTAGCCGACAAAGGACAAGAGCTTGCTCATCCAAAAACATGGATCGGTATGTATGTCTGGAGCCAAGACCATAAAGTAATTGGAATTCAGTACATCATTACTGCTACTGCCGTAGGCTTAGTTGCACTCGCATTATCTGCCATGATGCGCCTACAGCTGGGTTTCCCAGGCATTTTTGACCTCGTGCAACCGAATGAGTACTACTCGGCAGTCACTATGCACGGCATGATTATGGTGATTTTCATGCTCACCGCTTTTTTCCTTGGAGGATTTGGCAACCTCTTAATACCATTAATGTGTGGCGCTCGGGACATGGCGTTTCCATATATGAATATGCTCAGTTACTGGGTGTATTTACTCTCAGTCATCGTGTTATGTGCAAGTTTCTTCGTACCAGGGGGCGCCACCGGGGCAGGCTGGACCTTATATCCACCCCAAGCCATTACCGAAGGTTCTGCCGGTTATGGACTGGGTATTATTTTAATGCTCGTTTCACTGGCGTTATTTATTGTTGCGTTCACGATGGGCGGACTAAATTATATTACTACCGCCTTTCAAGCCCGTACCCGCGGTATGACGTTGATGCGTATGCCGTTATCAGTCTGGGGCATTATTATGGCAACTATATTAGGATTATTAGCCTTCCCAGCGTTGTTAGTCGCGGCCATCATGATGCTGTTAGATGCGACATTGGGTACTAGTTTCTTTATGCCAGCCATATCATCACTTGGAGAACAAACTGGTACTACAGGCGGCACTCCCATTTTGTTCCAGCATTTGTTTTGGTTCTTTGGCCATCCTGAAGTGTACATCGTGGCGCTGCCTATGTTTGGAATTGCGTCTGATTTAATCAGCACACATGCACGCAAAAACATTTTTGGTTATCGCATGATGGTGTGGGCAATAGTTGCTATAGGAGGCTTAAGCTTTATTGTATGGGCGCACCATATGTATGTGAGTGGTATGAATCCTTACTTTGGTTTCTTCTTTGCCACCACTACGCTAATTATCGCAGTACCCACTGCAATTAAAGTGTACAACTGGGTACTTACACTATGGCATGGCAATATTCATCTTACCGTTCCAATGCTGTTTGCAATTGGATTTATATTTACATTTATACATGGCGGCATTACGGGTTTGTTTTTGGGCAATGTAGTCGTCGATGTACCTCTGTCCGATACATACTTTGTAATTGGACACTTTCATATGGTAATGGGCGTGTCGCCTTTCTTAATCGTGTTTGGTGGAATCTATCATTGGTTTCCAAAATTTACCGGTCGTATGCTAAACGACACTATGGGTAAAATTCATTTCTGGGTCACCTTCCTGGGTACTTATGCCATTTATTTACCCATGCACTACATTGGCATTCTTGGTGTACCGCGTCGGTACTATGCATATGGCCACACAGAGTTTTTCCCAGATTCCGTACAGACTGTGAATGCAAGCATCACCATTGCTGCATTGACAGTTGGCACCGTGCAGCTATTGTTCTTAGTGAACATCGTGTGGAGTATATTCAAGGGCAAACGGGCCGGCAGTAATCCATGGCGTGCAACTACTTTGGAATGGCAAACTCCGGATACACCACCCAAGCATGGTAATTGGGGTCCTGAGCTTCCTGTTGTCTACCGCTGGGCATACTCATACAGCGTGCCGGGAGCAAAAGAAGACTTCATTCCGCAGAATGAAGAGCCCAGTGAAAATTCTAGGCACGAAGTGGCTACTTAGTCGTGACTGCAACGCTTATCGTTTTAGCCGTGATTATGGGCGGAGTGGTGATTTGGCTAATCCGCCAAACCATTAATGTTCAACCCTGGGCAGAAGAAGGAATCATTGGACACGACCATGCTGGTGGAGCGTTCTCCATTCCACCAGCAAAAATTGGCTTGTTGGTGTTTCTTGCAGTAGCAAGCTCATTATTTTCGCTTTTTGTCAGTGCTTATTTCCAGCGTATGGATTTTGGTGATTGGCGTCCTTTACCCGAACCAGGAATTTTGTGGTTCAACACTGGTTTGTTAATTTTGGGAAGTGTCTTTTTCCAACTTGCCCGCAACGCAGCCGTTCGCAATCATGTAAGTGGCGTAAAAACCAATTTATTCATTGGAGGCCTTTTTACTTTTGCATTCATCGCCGGTCAACTGTGGGCTTGGCAAGGATTGCACGACGCAGGTTATTTTATCTCCTCCAACCCTGCAAACGCCTTTTTTTATGTGCTCACAGCCATTCATGCACTGCACATTTTTGGGGGATTGTGGGTATGGAGCAAAACCACTTTTAAATTACAAAATAAAGTTGAAGTGCACAAAATACGTATGAGTGTTGAACTGTGCACCATTTACTGGCACTTCTTGCTTTTAGTTTGGCTAGTGTTATTCGCACTGTTGTTATCTACATAAAGAGGATATAAAACATATGGCACAAAGTTCAGGAGAAGTCGCTGCACATGATGTCGTAACCGATCTTGTATCGGATTGGGGTGAAGAAAAAGAAGTTTTCAAGGTTCACTGGGGTAAAGCCATGATGTGGATCTTCCTCTTAAGCGATACCTTTATTTTTACCTCCTTCTTGACGGGCTATATGAAGGTGCGTATCAGTTCAACGATGCCATGGCCCAATGCAAGTGAAATATTTGCCTTATCATTCGGTGGCGATCCCATTCCTCTTATTCTTATTGCAATTATGACCATGGTGTTGATTACCAGTAGTGGCACCATGGCGTTGGCGGTAAATTATGGCTACCGCAAAGATCGCGGCAAAACCGCTTTGATGTTACTCATTACAGCTGCATTTGGTCTTACCTTTGTAGGTATGCAGGCCTTTGAGTGGACGAAACTCATTGTCGAAGAGGGCGTACGCCCTTGGAGTAACCCGTTTGGCGCTCCACAGTTTGGTGCATGCTTTTTTATGATTACAGGCTTCCACGGCGGTCACGTGAGTGGAGGCGTTATTTACTTAACATACGTTGCAATTGGTGTCTTAAATGGCCGTTACGAGAAAAAGGGTTACGATATTGTAGAAATTGCAGGCCTCTACTGGCACTTCGTTGATTTAGTTTGGGTATTTATTTTTGCATTCTTTTATCTTTGGTGAGGAATAACAATGGCAGCTGAAGGACAACAACACCCACTTAGCATATACATCTGGATATGGATATTGTTGTTCATACTCAGCGCATTTTCATATATGGTTGACTATTTTCAACTTCAAGGCTACTTGAGATGGAATCTGATTCTTATCTTTATGATGTTAAAAGCCGGCTTCA
>JBFGJY010000013.1:0-49697 GCA_041576975.1 Gammaproteobacteria bacterium
AACATTCACGAAATCAATGAAATCAATGAAATCAATGAAATCAATGAAATCAATGAAATCAATGAAATCAATGAAATCAATGAAATCAATGAAATCAATGAAATCAATGAAATCAATCGTGTCCGACCTAAATGATTGTGCAAAATAAATCAAAACCGCCCTCGTTCCAAACCCTCTGCAACCCACTTACTCTCACGCTCAAAAATCTTAGTTGCATCCTCTAGAGTAATCTCACCTGTGTCGATTTGTCTACACAGTTGTTTTCGTAACTTAACTAAGTTGGTGACATCCATGCGATCCGTATAATGGATTGCAAGATTGTCCCAATACGCGTTGGTTTCTTCATCATGACAGTAATTTTCTTGTGCTATAGCGGCTTGATGTAGCACAGTAAATAAGAGTATTGCTTTGTATCGGATCACTCTACATATTCTATCAAAGTATAGTGCGACCGCTAACCACAATTAATGGTAGTCAATGGAGCAATCAATGCAGATCAATGGCAAAATAGTGTTCAAGCGCCTTAAGATTGATTGAAGAAAAAGGGCTCTGACCACTTTTTCATTTCAATCAATTATGTTCGATATGCATGTTAAAATTTGTATATGGGTGGCACATCTAATATGAAAAAACTTAATTTTTTACTGACCTCACTGTTTGCTGTTCTACTAATTGTAGGTTGTGCGAGCACCTCTGACGACGACCTCGAGGGTGGCAATAAACGAGAGGTAATTAATTATGTCGCACTGGGCGCGAGTGATGCCACGGGTATTGGCGCATTTCCACTTACAGACGGCTATGTATTCCGCATCAAAGATGCACTCGAAGAGCGTGGTAAAAAAGTAGATCTCTTAAACCTCGGAATCCCTACTGCCAACATTCCTGCCATTGAAAAAGCAGCACTAACCGCCCTTACAGTAGGCGTGAAAAAAGATTTGGTCACCATCTGTACCGGAGCCAACGATCTTATCGGTGGTGATGATGTTGTTGAGTTTGAAAAAAGTCTAGATCATATTCTCCAACATCTACGTCAAGACAATTCCGTCTTTATCGTAATCATGAATCTTCCGGATCTAACTCAAATAAAACGCTTTAGAGAAAAACCGGATAAACACGTTACCGTTGCACGAGTTACAGCATTCAATCAAGCCATTACACGGCAAGCTAAAAAGTATAATGTGCCGATAGTAGATTTCTTTACCAATGCACCAGGCGATGAATTAGTCAGCGATATCGATGGGTTTCATCCCAACAACGATGGTCATCAACGTATTGCCAATTTATTTTTAAAAATAATTCTGCCGAAGTTTAATCTTTAAAGAATAAAAGGGGTCAGAGCCCTTTTTCTGCTTTTTTGTTAATCGAGCGTGGCCGACCCCGTGTAACCTGCCCTACTTTTGTTTTTAATGTCCGCTCTATCTTGGCACGAAATCGATCGTTTCCCAATGGTGTACCACTTTGCCAACAGGCTTGGATATTGTGAAGGTCTTGTTCCTCGATGTGATGTCGAAATAGTTCACGATAGGCACGTTTGCGTTGGGATTTGGTTCTGCCTAGGGATTGGTATTCAACATGAGGTGTGAGGATGGGGTCTTCCTTGTTATAGGCATTGCCTTTATAGCTTGACCATTTGTATTCACCTGGAGCATTGACCATGTGAGCACGCACTGGGTTAAGCTCAATGTATCGCATGCAGGTAAGTAAATATGTTTCGCTATCAATCAAACTTGCTTTGAATCTCCCTTCCCATAGGGTGCCACTGCGATCGTAGAGGTGATTAATATAGGGCACGTAGTGTCTACCGACATATTGCATGGTTAGGCTGATGCCATCTTTACTATTAGGCGTGATTAATAGATGCACATGGTTAGTCATAAGCACATAGGCATGCAGTTCACAACCATAGCGAAGTAGCGCTTCTTCTAACCATGCTAAGCACGCATGGTAATCGTCATTTTCAAAAAAGATGGGTTCGCGGTTGTTACCACGCTGCACAATGTGACAAGGAACGCCTGTTAGAAAAAAGCGTGGCTTGCGAGGCATACGGCTACCCTCTTTTTGCTTTAGGAGAGCTAAACTATACTACTAAAAGGGCTCTGACCCTTTTTTTCTCGGTTTTAATAACAGGATGCCTTGCTGCATATGTTTATAGTATTAGCCGCATTTAGTAGAGATTTTAAAATAGCAACACTTTACCTACACAAATGCGGTTGATTTTTGCTTTATAAAGGCGAATATATGGGTCTAAATAGTGTCTAATATACGAATTAATCGTATTAAAAAATTATGGTTCGGCAAAGGAAAAAGAAGCTAGGCCGAAATGATCCATGCCACTGTGGAAGTGGTAAGAAGTATAAACACTGTCACTTTCACAAAGACAAAGTTGTGAGTATACGACCGCATTATACACCCGCTATTGACCCAGAAATCATTAAACAGATTGCTAGTAGAAGTGAGGCAAAAGAAAAACTACGTCAAAGTAGTCAGGGCTATGGTAAGCCAATTATCGCTGCTGAAGTTAAGGGTTATAGGGTTGTAGGAGTTGGAAATCAACTCTACTACTCACCAGCAGAACGTACACAAACTTTTGTCGATTTCCTAAATAGCTATATCAAACGAATAATCGGTGAGGAATGGGGTAACCGAGAAATTAAGAAACCTTTAAATGAAAGACACCCTATCCTTCAATGGTACGATTCTCTATGTCGATTACAAAAGCAATATGCATCCAAACAAGGAGAAATTTATGAGACTCCTATAACTGGTGTTGTAAGCGCGTATACATCACTAGCTTATAATCTCTACTTGTTGCAACACAATGCAGAAGTACAACAGTTTTTAATTAAACGGCTGAAACAAAAAAGTTGTTTCTATGCTGCCTACTATGAAACATTTGTTGCAGCATGGTTCATTCTTGCAGGGTTTAAACTAAGTCTTGAAAATGAACAAGACCCTACTACTAAACATTGTGAATTCAGTGCTAAATCTCCTAAAGGTGAAATGTTCTCGGTTGAAGCTAAATCAAGAGCTGCAAGTAAGTCAAATTATGCTATAGGAAATCAATTATACAAAGCATTAAGCAAGAAAGCATACTATTCGAGAATTGTTTTTATAGATTTAAACATACCTTCATCTACAGAGCATACCTTTGAGATGTTATTACAAAAAATTACGAGTCGATTAAGAAAAAAAAGAAAATGAAATGACTATTAATGGCAACCCAGCACCACCTGCCTATGTTGTAGTTACAAATCAACCATATCACCTACATCCTAATGAAGAAAATATTCTTAAATTTATGATAGCTGATGGTTTCAAAATCCCAGACTTTGGATTTAGTGTTGGATTTATTTCTCTCATCGATGCATACAAAGCAAAAGAAAAACACTCAGAAATTCATTGTGTGCTTGATGCAATGGAAAATTATCAAATACCAGTAACATTTGATGGTGAACTACCAGAATTCGTATTTGGGGAAACAAAGCGAACTTTGTTGATTGGTGAAACTTATGATTTAGGCGATGGTGTTAAAGGAATTCTTAGAAATGGTTTCGTGTCTGTAAGCGAAAAGAAAGCTCATTTAGTATTTGAGGTCGATGGTAATCGTAATTCGATTTATGCCGCACCATTATCAGATGATGAGGTAAGTGCATATCAAAAACACCCAGAAACATTTTTTGGTGAAATACAACCCGTCACAAAAAATGCTAAAACACCATTGGATTTATTCTCCTCGATTTACAACATATATAAGGAATCACCACGAGAAAATCTGCTTGATTGGCTTAAAGATTCACCTGATATTGATGAACTTAGGAAAAAATCAACAGAAGAATTAAGTCTTATTTATGTTGAACGTTGTGTATATTCAGTAATGCAACAATCAGCTCAAAATAAGAATGAAGATAAAGCAGAAGTCTAAATTCTCTTAGATACTACTTATACGGCCTGCTATAAGTGGAAAATTTTTTGTGAATATTGAATCCTTTCCTAACTAATAGAATTTCGACTAATATTAGTGAATTCAAGTGTAGATTTAGTGTAACAAAGTTTGATTTTCGAATTTCACGTGGTAGTTAGTATTAATTTAATATATAGCTGACGGCTAATCTAACCGTCAGTAATCCGTCGATGTCGAATGTCTGCTTTCAATTGGTGTTTATTAGGTTATCTTTTGACCTTTTTCAACATGCGCTTTCTACTGCGTTGCTGTCGAGGGGTGAGTTTATTGCGTTTGTCTGCATAGGGATTTTCAGGTTGTTTAAAAATTAGTCGTATTGGTGTGCCTACTAGTTTTAGTGTTTTACGAAAATAATTTTCTAAATAGCGTTTGTAGGTAGCCGGAATTCTTCCAATTTGATTACCATGTATTGCAAAAGTGGGAGGACATTTACTGACTTGTGCAGCGTATTTAAGTTTTATTCTGCGACCTCTTACTAAGGGTGGTTGAAAACTTTCCAAGGCGTTTTCTAACATTCTATTCAGCTCGCCGGTATTGACCTCAACATTTGCGGATTTATAGGCACGTGCTACCGCACGCATGAGTTTTGTAATGCCCTCTTTGTGTTTTGCAGAAATGAATTGCCGTTCCGCAAAATCCAGAAACCGTAACTTAAGATCAAAGCCCTTTTGAATCTCTTTGTAATTTTCTTTGGAGCTTGCATCAATCTTATTGATTGCAAGCACTACGGCACGCCCACTTTCTAATACCATACCGGCTAAGTGCGCGTCTTGATCAGCAAATTCTTGCGTGCCATCTAACATTAACACTACAACATGTGCATTTTCTATGGCTTGTATCGTTTTCACGACACTGAACTTCTCAATCATGTCGTGCACTTTGCTGCGGCGACGTACCCCTGCGGTGTCGATGAGTTCAAATGTGGTACCAAATTTTTCGATTCGCTCGGAGATACTGTCGCGTGTGGTGCCTGGGATTTCTGATGTAACAAATCGTTCTTCACCAATGAGTGCATTGGCTAGAGTGGATTTTCCAACATTGGGTCTGCCCACTAGGGCCACTTTAATGGCATCTTGCTTAGCTTCTTCTGCAGGTTGTTCTTTTTGATATGGATATAGGTCTTCTACATGAGTTATTACCTCGCGCACACCTTTTCCAGATTTGGAAGAAATTTCGTACACATGTTCTGCACCGAGCGCATAAAAGTCACTCGCCAACATATTGGTAATATTCGCATCGGCTTTGTTTACCAGTACAAATACTTTTTGATTTGTATTTCTTAATTTAGTGAATACTTCTTGATCTTGAGGTACTAAGCCTTCTACTCCATCCACCATGAAAAACACAATATCGGCTTCCTCGATTGCAAGCCAAACCTGAGATGTTATCGCAAGATTTATGTCATCTTTTTCTTTGGAATCTTTCGGTGGCGCAATGCCCCCGGTGTCTATGACAATGTAACGATTATCAAAACGTCGCGTAACCCCATAAATGCGATCGCGCGTAAGTCCCGGTTGGTCTGCAACCAGGGCATCTTTCGATTTGGTCAGATAATTAAATAATGTTGATTTACCGACATTAGGGCGACCAACAAGGGCAATTACGGGTTTCATTGAGGTGTTATTAGTTAATTAATAATGATGACGTTGCAAGGTTTCATGCTAACAAATTTTTTTATAAACATTTTGTTCTATGTTGCTAGGTTCTCGCGCCCAACCAGTTGCGCTAAATATAGTTTAAAGTTACGTTGCCAGATTCTCGCACCAACAAGCTTCCTGACAATCATTTAAGCCTTATGATGCTGGGTTCTCGCACCCAGGGGCGAGGTACTTTTGATTTGGCAAAAGTACCCAAAACCATTGCGCCGCACATCACTTAATTCGTGAATGCTCGGACTTTTCGGCGGCTCGTAAACTCGCTGCGCTCAAACACCACTTCGCCTTGTCCCGAAAAGTCCTTGCGCTTCTCGGGTGATGTGAAGGCGCGGGAAGAGGTGCCCGATCTAAACATCATACTGAAATTCAATCCCTCTTAACCCTCCCATTATTTGCTTGGCGAGCAAGCAGATAAGGCTGCTGACAAATGAACAGGGATGTTCATTTGAGGTGCGTGACACCTGGATGGTGTCTCGCGCCGACGGCAAAGTCGTTCTGTGTAGCGAGTGTATCCGAAGGACAAGCAAAGAAAAGGAACTAACGAATTTGATAACTTTAAATTAATGCTCTATACGTTCGACCGCCATGGATGGCGGAAGTGTAGAAATTGCAGGAGCAAATTTCTGCCACTTCTTGCCGATGATAGGTAAGTAGTAAATAAAAAATTAGAATAATTTAACGATACTGCAATACAGAAAGTGAACCGTTGTTTGCTAGTACATAAGCACGTTCATCAATAACGATAGGCGCAACCTCGACAGCTTCCCCAGCTACTTTATCCCTGCCGACTAGTTTGCCGTCTTCTTTCGACATCCAGTGTAAATATCCTTTGAAATCTCCAACAACGACATAGTTACCCATAACTTTTGGTGCCGTGAGCCCTCGGTATAAAAGTTTATCCTGGCGCCATATGGTTGCACCCGATGATCTATCCAATGCCCACACGCTATCATCCGCATCGGTAACGTACACGCGTGTCTCATCTACGCTTAGACCTACGTGGGAGGAAAGGTCTTTGGTCCAAATAGATTTACCAGTATCTATATCTATGGCAACTACGCTGCCATTAAAATTAACTGCGTATACAATTCCATCTAAAATCGCAATTTCCCCATCAATATCAGCCATACGATCTAACTCAGAACGCCCTCTGGGTATAGAAACTGAAGCTTCCCATAACTCTGAACCATCACGCATATTTAGGGCCATCAATTTGCCATCGTCATAGCCCACTAAAACGGTATCCCCCACCACTTTTGGCTCGCTTGCACCTCGAAGTGTTAAAGGAGGTGTGTTACGGCCTTCATTCCAGGTTAACTCTCCAGTATTAACATCCAATGCATGCACCTGACTATCATTAGTACGCGCAACGATGACTCCAAAATTTGCCTCAGAGAGGACCATTACTTCACTGGTTAAAGTAGTGCGCCACTTTTCCTTTCCATCCTCAGCATTAAGTGCAATAACCAAGCCCTCCTCGGTACCAACTGCAATAATGCCTTCACCACCATTCACTCCTCCTGAGATTTGTTCTTTTAAAGACACCGACCAAATGCGTCTGCCATCAGTTCGTTGCCAGGCCTCAACTCGACCTTCTGCATTAGTTAGATAAACTCGATCGTTTGTAATGTATGGGCGGATCTTGCTATACGCTTTTTCTAATTTGCCAATTGAGTTCCGCCATACCGACTGCACTTTTACTTTTTCCGTTTCAAGATTAGTCAGCTTTGTTGGTTCTCTAGGATTTTCCTCTTTATCAAGCCCGATCCACTGTTTAGGTTTGTCTAATATGCTACAAGAAATGAGCTGCAAGCAACTCGCAACAATAATTAATACTAAAATCTTTGAAGAGCTGTTAAAAAACATGAATAGTACTTAATAGCATGAATTTAACTGCCTAAATCATTGCGTTTCATTTGCAAAAATTCCACGCTGCTTGCATCTGCAGACTCAAGGGCTTGGTCGTAGGCTTGTTTTGCTTGCTCTATTTCGCCTTTTGCAAAAAATATATCGCCGCGTACCTCGTTGACTAGCGAAGAATAAGCTTTAGGTAAATTTCGATTGATCGTTGCTGCGGCTTCATCCAATTTATTATCTGCGACCAATACTCGAGCTAAACGTATACGGGCAATATTTTGCACAGCATCTTGGGAACTATGATCAATCACCCAGCGTAAACTTTCTGCTGCTGCTGCTAAATCCCCTTTCTCGGTTTGTATTTTTGCATCATACAAAGTTGCTAAAACGGCATATGGTGTAGATTTGTAGTTAGCACGCAAAGTATCTGCCTGGGTTTGCAATGATTCTGCATCATTCTTTATAACTGCTTCTTGAACATTGGCAAACATATCAGAAGCTTCTTTAGCTTGCTTTTCTTGATACCAATCCCAACCTCGCCAACCACTTAATGCAGCGATACCTAATGCCACACCAGTAATTACAGCAGTACCATTTTCTTTCCACCAGTTCTTCAGCGCTTCAACTTGTTGCTCTTCAGTTTCGTAATCGGCCATGACTCTCACATATTATTTATCAAGGTATTCATTTAAAAAGGATACTAAATTATCTTGAGATTGTGTCTCTTGGTCACGTTGCTCTCGCAAAAACTTTACTGACACATTGTTATTTTTGATCTCATCTTCACCCAAGATAATAGCAAACCTAGCATTAGATCGATCAGCTCGCTTCATTTGCGATTTTATACTACCCCCACCGCAATTAATTACTACTGAACACCTAGGTAGCTCAGTGCGAATTTCGGTTGCGATTTGCATACCGATGCGCTCGGCCTGCTCACTCATTAAGACTAAATACACGTCGATTGCCGGGTCTTTAAGCTGCGATTCTTCTAACAATGCAGCAAGCCTCTCTAAGCCGATGGCAAAGCCCGCAGCCGCGCAAGGTTTTCCACCTAGCTGTTCTACTAAACCATCATATCGCCCACCCGCACAAATCGTAGCTTGCGCACCTAGGCTATCGGCAAACCATTCAAATACGGTTTTACTGTAATAATCTAATCCTCGAACAAGACGAGCATTAATGGTGTACTCAATATTCGCCGCAGCAAGCAGCTCTTGAAGCTTTGCAAAATGTTCTGTGGAATCTACATCTAAATGATCTAAAAGATTTGGCGCATTGTGAATAATACTTTGTAAATCTGGATTTTTACTATCTAGTATGCGTAGTGGGTTGGTATGCAATCGCTGCTTTGCTTCATTGTCCAATTTGTCTTCGTGTTGCTGTAAATAAGCTATCAATTCTTCACGATATGTTTGTCTAACTTGTGAAGTGCCTAAGCTATTTATTTCTAATTTTGGTGTTACTGGCAAATTAATCTTCTGCCACATGTCATGGCTAAGTATGATTAACTCTGCATCAATATCAGGGCCCACAAAACCAAAAGTTTCTACGCCGATTTGATGAAACTGTCGATAACGCCCTTTTTGTGGACGTTCATGGCGAAAAAAAGGTCCACCATACCAAAGTCGTGACGGTTGACCATATAAAAACCCATGCTGTAAGCCGGCACGGACACAGCCTGCAGTGCCTTCCGGTCGCAAAGTTAGGCTGTCACCATTACGGTCCTCGAAAGTATACATTTCCTTTTCGACAATATCGGTAACTTCGCCCAGAGATCGTTTAAACAACTCAGTCTGTTCAAGCAAAGGCATGCGAATTTCTTGATAGCCGTATTGGTGCAGTACATTTTGTAAAGTATGCTCGATTTCACGCAACATACTGCTTACGGGCGGTAATACATCATGCATTCCGCGAATCGATTGAATTCGCTTAGACATATATTCTTCTTATTTTTAGATGTGAGAGCTTAGTTGAATGAGCTGTTAGATACCTGAAACCGCGCAGTGCGATTACTCCTATTATATTCAGAATGATCAAAATATTGCCCATTAACTTCAATTACCACGCCGGGTGAATTACCGAGAAATATATGAAATGGAGCTTTACCGCTTAAGTTTCTCACGACTCCTGGCTCAATCAAACCTTGCATGAGTGGATTTAAATCGGCATCTTTTATTTCTGTCCAACTTTTCTCGACATAAGTGACCGTTAATACATCAGAACCATCACTCATCGTGACCAGATTCGGGTTTAATGATTCCTCTTCCATGGCTTGTTCAACATCTGCGTTAAGCATTTCATCTGTGCTTGAGTTTGAAGCTTGTGCCTCATCTTCTTGAGGCGGAAAGGGACTAGAAACCTCTTCAATCGTGGACGCCACGGTTACGTCAGCATTTTTTGTTGGAGTTTTCGCAATTTGAGTTGTGAGCTGAATCTCAGTGTCAGAGGGTACTGCAACAGACGTATTATTTACCACCTCTCTATTCTGTTCTGGTAATTGTTTTTCATCCACCCACCAATTGACTAACAAGCCAACTAGTATTGTAAAAACAGCTGCGGTACTCCATAAAATAGCTGAATCATAACTGTATTTTAAACTAGCCCTAGGACTAATTTCGGCCTCAACATGATGTTGCTCATTGTAGGCTGCGATCATGTCTTCGGCATCAGCTTCTACTGCTCGAGCATAATTACGCAAGTACCCACGAACATAAGTGGATGCAGGTAATTGCTCGAAGTCATCCTCCTCAAGTGCCTTGATTATCCTTATTGGTAAGTTAATTTGATCGGCAACATCAGCTTGACTCAGCGCAGCATGATTACGTGAATTAGCAAGCAATACACCAATACTAACTGTGCTCTTTTGTGACATCTGATCAGATGAAATATTAATTTGCTCTTCTTGCATTCCAATATGTCTCAGCTAACATCCTCGCCTCTTGGGAGCTAGGATATAACTTCTTTAACTTATTCGCATAATCATCAGCTTTAGCCGTATGTCCTAAATTTGATTCCGACTGAAACGCGATCCATAGTGATTCTGGATTATGTCTTCCAACTTTTTCGTAACGCTGAATATAGTTAGTTGTTAGTGCATATTCTTGACGATTAAATGAAAGTTTCGCCATTTGATATAGCGCTGACTGTTGTGCAGAATTAATTTGTAAGGATTTTTTAAAATACTCTTCTGCTTTTACTTTGTCTGGAATTTTTAATACACAAATGCCTGCATTCACATAAGCAGAATCAGCTTGTGCATAGAGTGGATTATTAATGGCTTGAAGGAATTCTTTTTCTGCTTCATCGATTCTGTTTTGATTACATAAAAAAGCCCCGTAGTTGTTATGCGCCCTAGAATCTTTAGGGTCCAGAGATATTGCTTTACGAAAGTGCTTTTCTGCAACTGCATCTTCACCTAACCTTTCTTGTAATAAAGCAAATACCCAGTGCGTTGTAGCTGAACTTGGGTCTTGTTGTAAAGCACGACGCAGTTTCGTATCAGCTAACTCCAGCTCGCCTCGACTGAGGTATTTCACACCAAGCTCTGTATTGATCTCCGCAGCTCTTTTGTTAGGGCCAGCTGGCGCATCCTTAGTATTGGTAGTCACACACGCTATAACGAGTGGCGCCACCATGCACAAGAGCAACACATTACGAGCTACTATGTACATGCAACCTCCACTCTATAATCCAACAGATTTTGCTCAAATAAATTTTCAAAATGACGCTTACGCCTAGTCGTGTCTGTGATATCGCCAGCTAACTGCCCACATGCAGCTGCAATATCTTCACCCCGCGGACGACGCGTGATGGTAGTAATTCCGGCAGCTTGTAGTATTTCACGAAACTTTTCTATCGCATGATGCGAGGAACGTTGAAACCCAGAATTTGGAAACGGGTTAAATGGAATTAGATTTACTTTTGCTGGTAATTCTTTGATGAGCTGTGCTACTTGCTTAGCATGTTCTGGACTATCATTAACCTGTTTCAGCATTACATATTCAAAAGTAATCGTATGCTTACGATTTTTGTCTTCAACAAATCGTCGACATGCTTGCATTAGTTCCGCAATGGGATATCGCCGATTTAATGGAACTAGGTGATTTCTTAGCTCATCATCTGGTGCGTGCAAAGAAACCGCCAAACTTACATCAAACGTGTCACGAAGTTTGTCAATTTTTGGAACAATGCCCGAAGTACTTACAGTAACTTTTCGTTTACCCAGTCCGTAGGCATTGTCATCCATCATGATTCGAATTGCATTTACTACGTTTTCAAAATTCGCCAATGGCTCGCCCATTCCCATGAATACAACATTACTAATCACGCGGTGCTTATCAAGCTGTTTGCGCAAGTGGTGCTCGGCAAACCACAGCTGGGAAATAATCTGCGCAGAAGTGAGATTGCCAGCAAATCCCTGACGTGCCGTGGCACAGAATGTGCAATCTAATACGCAACCAGATTGAGATGAGACGCACAATGTTGCCCGATCATCTTCAGGGATAAATACGGTTTCTACCGCATTTTTATCATCAACGCGTAACAGCCATTTACGTGTGCCATCTGCAGAAATTTCTTCATTAAGCATCTCTGGTAATTCAAGAACAGTATTCTCGCTTAACCATTCACGAAGTGTTTTACTAAAATTTGTCATTTGCGCGTAATCCGTGACACCTTGTTGATGGACCCACTTCATCAATTGAGTAGCGCGGAATGATTTTTCATTTAATAAAGAAAAATATTGTTCTAAATCATGATGACACATGCCCATCAAATTTTGGCCAACAATATTTTGCTTATTAAATTTCATACAAAAATTTTATTCACGTGAAAATATTTCGTGCTCAGCAAAGAAAAATTTAATTTCACGTTTTGCATTTTTTTTCGAATCCGAACCATGTACTACATTTTTTTGTGTCGACGTTGCAAATTCTGCACGTATCGTACCTGCTTCTGCTTCACCAAACTTGGTTGCACCCATAATTTTTCTATAGGCAGCTATTGCATCTTCACCTTCTAACACTTGTACAATTACAGGCCCTGATGTCATAAATTCAATTAAGTCGTCGTAAAAAGGTTTACCTTTATGCATTTCATAAAAATCACCTGCTTGTACTTTACTTATTCTCAACATCTTTGAGGCAATAATTGACAAACCTGAGTCTTCTATTTTTGTGTTAACTTTTCCTGTTATATTTCGTGCTACTGCCCCCGGTTTAATAATGGATAAAGTGCGTTCCTTTGCCATGTGCAATAAGCTCCTCTGCTGAATTTAATTTAATATGAATTCTAAGTAATAAAGGTTACGGCTTGATTTGCACGTAAATTTTCCCAGATATTTCAGTGAATTCTACTCCCTGCCGTAGCTGCGAAGCAATGTTTAGGGGGGTCAGAAAGGTAGTAGAAATTACCGGCTATCAGTCGCGCTCATCAAGCCACGCCATCTGTATGGCTTCAAGGATTCTCTCGTTAGAATCTTGGGGCTCGTCATCAAACTCATCCAGGGCGCATATCCAAGCGTGAAGATCAGTAAAGCGTATATATTGAGGATCCACATCTGGATGCACCTCATCCAATGCAATGGCTATCTCCAGAGAGTCAGTCCACTTTAGGCTCATAAGATTTTCCTCAAATGAAAACAACTATTTAATGTATTTCAGACACCAAAAATTAGCCTGAATGTTCCTTCCTGCATGAGGCGCAGCGCTTTAGAAATGTGTTAGTCACACTCCAATAAATAAGTATTTACCAATACTACTGCAATTAAGTATGGTCGCAAAAGAGGTTTAATTAATGATTTTCTGAAACCATATTAATCGTATATTTGGGAATCTCAATCACCAAATCTTCCTCGCCAATAATTGCTTGACAACTCAACCGAGAATCAGGTTCCAAGCCCCAGGCCTTATCAAGATAATCTTCTTCGTTTTCTTTTGCTTCATCAAGTGAATCTAATCCCTCGCGCACATAAACATGGCAAGTCGTACAGGCGCATGATTTTTCACAAGCATGCTCAATTTCGATATCATTAGCTAATGCAGCATTACATATGCTAATGCCGGGCTCAGCTTCTATCACTTTACCTTCCGGACAAATTTCTTCATGAGGCAAGAAGGTTAATTTTGGCATAGTTTTATATCGTAATCTTTGTAAAAATATCTTGAAATCTTTATTCAAACTCTTCAACACGATGGCCTTTCATCATTTGTTGCACACTTCGATTCATACGCCGTGTAATAAATACTTCACTTTCTTGTTCTAGATTTTTGATAGCTTGTTCAATTAATTCACTATCACTACTTTGTTGTGCATTTTCTAAATTATTTTTAGCTTGTTCAATTTTCACTCTCTCTTGTTCAGACAGTAATTCACCTCCATCCTTTTCAAGTGCAGCATGTATGGCTTCTAACACACGGCTTGCTTCGACTTGTTGCTCTGCTAGTTGTCTTGCATGCATATCATCCTCTGCATGCTCGAAAGAATCTTTTAACATTTTCTCGATCTCCGTATCAGTAAGACCATAAGATGGTTTTACCTCAACACTAGCATGGACTCCGCTGCTTTCTTCTTCCGCACTCACGCTAAGCAACCCATCTGCATCGACTTGGAAAGTAACTTTTATTCGTGCCGCACCCGCTACCATAGGCGGGATGTTGGTTAAATCAAAGGTGGCTAAAGAGCGACAATCCTCCACTTTTTCACGTTCACCTTGTAAAACATGTATACGCATTGCAGTTTGCCCATCTTTATATGTGGTAAATTCCTGTGCCCTGGCTACAGGAATTGCAGTATTACGTTCAATAATTTTTTCAACCAGATTCCCCATAGTTTCAATACCCAAAGAAAGCGGAAGCACATCGAGTAATAACATTTCTTCATCGGGCTTATTACCTGCAAGCACATCGGCTTGTTGAGCTGCACCAATTGCAACGACTTTATCAGGATCGATCTCCGCCAAAGGTGGCTTTCCAAAAAACTCTTCTACTTGATTTCGCACATAGGGGATACGTGTTGAACCACCCACCATTACAATATGTTCAACATCCGTTGCCTCAATTTCCGCGGCACGTAAAGTTTTACGACACCAAGTAATAGTCTTTTTTATATAGGGCTTTATTAGTTCTTCGAACTGTGCGCGTGTTAATTTTGTTTCAAAATGCGAGTCATCATTCAGTTGTAGACTTATTAATAATTCATCCGAATCAGTCAATGCTTCTTTTGCACGCCGCGCCTCAGTCATTACTCTTCGCATGAGTTTGTGATCGTCATTGGCACTTAACTTCGCTTGCTGCAAAATCCAATTTGCAATGTCTCGATCAAAATCATCGCCACCAAGTGCTGTGTCACCTCCTGTTGATAATACTTCGAATACGCCTTTGGTTAGCTTTAGTATAGAGATATCAAATGTGCCTCCACCTAAATCATAAACAGCTGTAATTCCTTCGGCTTGTTGATCCAAACCATATGCGACAGCTGCGGCTGTTGGTTCATTGAGCAATCGAAATACATTTAGAGCAGCGAGCTTGGCTGCATCTTTAGTGGCTTGGCGTTGAGCATCGTCAAAATAAGCGGGAACGGTAATAACGACACCCGAAAGCTCACCACCTAGGCTAGCCTCTGCTCGGCGACGCAGGGTTTTTAGGATCTCTGCAGATACTTCTATAGGGGTAACTGACCCTGCAGCAGTTTGAATACGCGGTACATTGCTATCTTGATCCGCAAATTGGTACGGCAGATAACCTTGTAAAGTAGATAAGTCACTCACAGACCTACCCATGATTCGTTTTATAGAGGCAAGCGTATTGAGTGGATCGGTGGTGGCGTGAGTCAATGCCGAGGTCCCCACCACGATCTCATTATTGTCGGCATAATGCACTACGGAGGGCAATATATGTATACCATTTTTATCCGCTAGAGATTCAGCAACACCGCTACGAACCGTTGCAACAAGGGAATTAGTGGTGCCCAAATCGATACCAGCCGCGAGCCGGTGTTCGTGCGGCGCAATGGATTGACCAGGTTCTGATATTTGCAGCAGTGCCATATAATTTTTATAGAAGCTCTTCTTCGAATTTTTCTTGCTTTTTTCTAATTTGATTGGTTAGTCGTTCATAAAACTGTAACTTTAGTGCCGTGTTTTTAGCCTCAGTTAAGTTTCCTTCAGTATATTGTGTAGAAAATTTTGAAATTAACTGTGCTTGTTGTTGTTTTAATTCTTGCGATAAAGCATCTAAAGCTGCCATAGCATCCGTTGCGTTATCTAGTTCCTCGACTCTTTCGTGTAATTCCATTTGCTGCATAAGAAATTCAGCATCATTGGAAGTTTCAGTATCGGCATTGAATTCAATATCTCTTAACTTTAATAGATAGTGCGCTCGCTTTAGGTCACTTTTTAATGTGGTATAGGCCTCATTAACAAATGCAGTGCTCTGTACCGAGATACGGCGTTCTTGATCACTTGCGTTGGCAAAACGATCCGGGTGTAAAACATTTTGAAACGAGTGATACTTATCTGCTAATTTCTCTTGGTCAATTTCAAAGCCTTCAGAAATTCCAAACAGCTCGAAATAGTTTCGAGTGAGATCTATAGTCATGATAATTTGATTTCGTAAGCGACGTCTGCCGCAGAAAAGTCAGAACTGAGAACAGGATTAAACGCTAAAGCTCTCTCCACATCCACAACGATCTTTTTCGTTAGGATTCTTAAACTGAAAACCTTCGTTTAAACCTTCCTTTGTATAGTCTAATTCAGTACCGTTTAAATACACCATGCTTTTGGGATTGACGATAACCTTAACACCCTTGTCTTCAAAAACATGATCCTCGGCATCTACCTGATCTGCAAATTCAACCGTATAGGCCATTCCTGAACAGCCTGTAGTTTTTACACCTAAACGCACGCCAACGCCCTTACCGCGTTTTTCGAGGTAAGTCTTTACACGTTTAGCTGCATTTTCAGTCAGTGAGATTGACACAATATTGTTCCTCTATTTAAGCAATCTTTCTTTGCTCAGTTCCTTCAGTTTTTGATTTAAGATCACTGATTGCAGCTTTAATCGCGTCTTCTGCTAATACAGAACAATGAATTTTCACTGGCGGCAAAGCAAGCTCTTCTGCAATATCACTGTTTTTAATCTCACTTGCTTGATCTAGTGTTTTCCCCTTAACCCATTCGGTTAACAGGCTAGATGAAGCAATGGCAGAGCCACAACCATAAGTCTTAAATTTAGCATCTTCGATGAGGCCTTTATCATTTACCTTGATTTGTAACTTCATTACGTCACCACAGGCTGGTGCACCTACCATACCTGTGCCAACCTTTGGATCGTCTTTTTCAAACGAACCAACATTACGTGGATTTTCGTAGTGATCTAACACTTTATCGCTGTATGACATGTTAATCGTCTCCTATTTTTTTCTTTCGATATGTAATTTAAGTAATGTTTAATTCAAAATGAGCTAATGTGCCGCCCACTCCACAGAATTTAGATCGATTCCTTCTTGGTGCATTTCCCATAAAGGTGAGAGGTCGCGCAATTTAATTACAGCGCTCTTAATTAACTCAACAGCGTAATCAATTTCCTCTGCGGTTGTAAATCTACCAATCGTAAAACGAATAGAACTGTGTGCGAGTTCATCATTCCGCCCTAATGCACGCAACACATAACTTGGTTCAAGCGATGCACTAGTACATGCAGAGCCAGATGAAACAGCAATATCTTTAAGCGCCATAATTAAACTTTCACCCTCAATAAAATTGAAACTGACATTGAGGTTACCGGGAATTCGCTGCTCTAAGTCACCATTAATATAAATTTCTTCAATATCCTTTAAACCATTTAGCAGTCTATTTCTCAACATAAGAATGTGTTTGTTATCAGCAGCCATTTCTTCCTTAGCGAGACGGAATGCTTCACCCATACCTACAATTTGATGGGTCGGCAAAGTACCTGAGCGCATTCCGCGTTCATGCCCACCACCATGTATTTGCGCTTCAATGCGCACACGTGGTTTTCTACGCACGTACAATGCTCCAATACCTTTTGGCCCATATACCTTGTGTGCACATAAACTCATCAAATCAACTTTCATTTCTTGCAAATCAATTGGTACTTTTCCTGGACTTTGCGCAGCATCCACATGAAAGATAATTTTATGTTCGCGAGTAATTTCACCAATTGCTTTAATATCTTGAATAACACCGATTTCATTATTTACGTGCATAATTGAAACTAAAATCGTGTCATCACGAATAGCGGCTTTCAGATCATCAAGATCAATAAGACCAGTGCTACGCGGCTCTAAATAAGTTACTTCAAAACCTTCACGCTCCAGTTGTCGACAAGAATCCAATACGGCTTTGTGTTCTGTCTTACAAGTAATGATGTGCTTACCATTTTTCTTATAAAAATGTGCAGCACCTTTAATGGCTAAATTATCAGACTCAGTTGCGCCACTAGTCCAAACTATTTCTTTCGGATCAGCATTGATTAATTCCGCCACGTGTTTGCGTGCATCTTCAACTGCTTTTTCTGCACTCCAACCAAAGCTATGGCTACGTGATGCTGGATTTCCATAATTACCATCAAGCGTTAAACATTCCATCATTGCATTAGCAACGCGTTCGTCAACAGGTGTTGTAGCACTGTAATCTAAATATATAGGTAATTTTAAGTCCGTCACTATTCCAATCCTTACATTATTTCTATGCGATGCATTTGATGATCTTGTCGATTTGCAACTTCTCGCACATGTGTTTCACGCACTGCCTGTGCAAGACTAATATTTGAGAGATAGCTACGAATTTGATTACTTAGGTTTTCCCACAATTCATGCGTTAGACAACGTTGATGATTTTGGCAATTTTCACTACCACCACAACGTGTGGCATCAACATTCTCATCAACCGCTTCAATTACATCTGCAATAGCAATCTGTTCTGAATCTATAGCTAGCGAGTAACCACCGCCGGGGCCACGGGTACTCTTCACTAAGCCTTGCTTGCGCAAATTTGTAAAAAGCTGCTCTAAATAAGACAGAGATATTCCTTGTCGCTCTGCAATATCAGACAAGGAAACTGGACCCTCATCATGATGAAGCGCAATATCAAACATCGCAGTTACTGCGTATCGCCCTTTGGTACTGAGTTTCATAAAATGTCACCCTCTGCCTTAAAGTAAGTCAATTATCTAAAGATCAAGTATAGCAAATAACCTAGTAATCTGCTCAGGTATTATAAGGGCAGGCTTTTATACCCACACTATCCCTTTAGTTAGAGAAGCCTTCTTAACACTTCGGCAAGCTGTAGGAATCAAGCAAATTTATGCAGCGACGCTTGCACAGAGAGAGGCTATTGGAATCCTAGTGTATGCAAGCAGAAACTCCATGGCGCTTATCTAAGCTACTGAAATATTGGATGTTTTACATATCTAGCCACTATCTATGGCCGTGTATTTTCCACAGACCTTTGTGTAGAGCTTAAAATGCCGCGCAGAATATTGACTTCAACTTGCGTGGGACGAGCACGGTTATAGAGATGCCTTAGTCTTCGCATCAACAATTTAGGTTGCTTTGGATCAAGGAATTCAATACTCAATAACACTTCTTGGAGATGCTTAAAGAACCTCTCTAGTTCTGCCGATGTGGCAAGTTCTTCTTCCCCATTTGCCTTTGCAGGAGCCTCTTGCAGCGCTGCCATGAAAATCTCATAACAAATCACTTGCACCGCCGCGGCTAGATTTAAAGAACCAAATTCCCAGTTGGTGGGAATTGTGGTTACAAACTGGCATAGATCCATTTCTTCATTTGACAATCCACTGCTCTCTCGGCCAAAGACGATGGCAACACTTCCTTGTTGTAATTCTTGCCAAACCCTTTTGCCTAACTCGCGCGGTGTAATTTCTGGGCATGGCAAGCCCCGCACACGTGAACTCGTACCAACTACAAAAGCACAGTTACTAACTGCCTCGTTCAATGATTTACAAACAATTGCACGATCTAAAACATCCACTGCACCAGTCGCACGCACTGTAGCTTGATTATCTGGAAAACATTTAGGGTTAACTAAAACTAAATTTTCTACACCCATTGTTTTTGCTGCGCGCGCGGCCGCACCGATGTTTCCCGGATGCGAAGTCCCCACTAGTACTATATGTATTTGGTTAGAATGATTCACACACAGATTTTATATTGCTGTAATTTATTGATCTAGAATTTTACTACACAGTGTATACGGATTTTGTAGGTCAGTGCTATGCTGTCTTAATAATTAAGATTGTGATCATTCAATTCATCCACCCATGCAAGCAACTTTAAACATCGCCGTCAACGCTGCACGTGAAGCGGGAAAAATTATTTCCCGCAATATAGGGCGGATTGATTCTCTCTCTATACACGTAAAACAGAAAAATGATTTTGTAAGTGAAGTTGATAACCAAGCCGAACAAGAAATAATAAATATTATTCGGCGCGCCTATCCTCAACATGGCATTCTTGCCGAAGAAAGCGGACAAAATGATGGCAATCGTGAAGGAGATGAGTACCAATGGATTATTGACCCGCTTGATGGAACCACAAATTACCTGCGCGGCTTTCCACATTATTCAGTTTCGATTGCATTACGTCATAAACAGCGTTTAGAAGTGGGAGTCATTTATGATCCATTTAAAGACGAGTTATTTAGTGCAGGACGAGGAAATGGTGCGACATTGAATGATCGAAAATTGAGAGTAACAAAATTGGTTGGTTTTGAAGGCGCACTATTAGCAACAGGTTTTCCCTTTCGTGAAAATCAGAATATCGATTCCTATCTTGCAACGTTGCGGGAATTCATGTTGCATACAGCAGGTATCCGTCGCGCCGGATCTGCAGCACTTGATTTAGCATATGTTGCTGCAGGACGCTTCGATGGATTTTGGGAATTTGGGTTAAATATTTGGGATATTGCTGCGGGTTGTTTAATTATACAAGAAGCCGGAGGATTAATAGGCGACCATCATGGTGGTCACACACATTTAGACACAGGCGATATTGTTGCGGCTAATCCAAAAATATTTCGTTTAATGCTGAATACAATTCACACCGCTACTAAAAAATAGAACTTAAACTTGACTACCGTCTTCACTTTCATTTGCACTTTCAACTGGCATTAAATCTTCTTTACTCACATTTAGAATCAACAATGATGAGCTTGCAATGTAAATGGATGAATACGTACCGACAATAACACCTACAATTAAGGCAATTGAAAATGCATGAATGACTTTTCCTCCAAATAGAAACAATGCGACAAGCACCAATAAAGTAGTAAGAGAAGTCATCAAGGTGCGTGACAGCATCTGATTTATCGAAGTATTAATGATTATCTTTGAAGTCGCTTTGCGAATACGTCGAAAATTTTCACGGATTCTGTCAAATACAACAATGGTATCGTTTAGTGAGTAGCCAATTACTGCGAGTAATGCTGCCAATACCGTGAGATCAAATTCGACTTGTGTAATGGCAAAAAAACCAACAACCAAAATCACGTCATGAACTAATGCCGCGACTGCACCTAAAGAGAACCGCCATTCAAACCGCAACGCTACATAAATAAGAATACCTATTAGAGCATAAAGCATGGCAAGCCCGCCTTTATCGCGCAATTCCTCACCGACTTGCGGGCCGACAAACTCAACACGCCGCATTTCTGGTGCACCCGTTGACCCCAGTGCGTCAATTACTCGATCACTAAGTGATCCTTTATCCTCATCAGGTGCTGCTACAGGTAAGCGTATTAACACGTCTTTGGTGGTGCCAAAGTGCTGCACGATTGCATCCTTAAATCCACTGGATGATAAAGCCTGGCGAACCATCTCCAACTCGACCGTATCTGGATAACCCACTTCAACTATAGTGCCACCAGTGAAATCAATACCTAAGTTTAATCCGCGCACAAACATTGCAGCAATCGACACGATGATAAGTGCAATTGAAATTGCCAAGGCAATCTTGCGCTTCCCCATAAAATCGATTTTGAGTTTGTCTTTAATTAGTTGCATAAGAACTACACCGCAAGCTCGGGTGATTTTTTATTACCATAATACAAATTAATGAGTGCGCGCGTACCCATAATTGCAGTAAACATTGAACACATAATTCCTATAGATAAAGTCACTGCAAAACCTTTAATCGGCCCCGTGCCAAACACAAACAATACAATCGCAGCAATCAAAGTCGTGATATTGGCATCGGCAATTGTGGAAAGTGCCTTACTATAACCCGCGTGAATACTAGCCTGTGGAGAATTACCATTACTCAATTCCTCTCGAATACGTTCAAAAATTAATACGTTGGCATCCACAGCCATACCAACCGTTAGCACGATACCTGCTATACCTGGAAGTGTCAGCGTAGCACCCGGAATTAGAGACATAATACCGACAATTAAGATCAAGTTTGCAGCCAGGGCCAGATTTGCCGCTAATCCAAACAGTCGGTAATACAGCGCCATAAAGATCATCACTAAAACAAATCCAATAATGATAGATTTTCTACCCAGCTCAATGTTTTCTTGCCCAAGACTTGGACCTACTGTGCGTTCTTCGACGATTTCTACAGGTGCCGCGAGTGCACCTGCCCGTAGTAATAACGATAATTTAAGCGCTTCATGTGTTGAATCTAAACCCTCAATCTGAAAACGCTTACTAAGCTGTTCTTGTATACGTGCAACGTTTATAACTTCTTCACTCTTTATCGTTTTTCTAATTTTTTCGCCATCTTTTTTAACGACCACTGTCTTGTTATCAATAAAGACTACCGCCATCAATTTTTTTACATTTTCAGCAGTAACTTTGCTAAACCGGCTTGCACCTTTCCCATCAAGCGTAATGATTACCGCAGGTAATCCGTTTTCATCAAATCCAGAGTTGGCATTAATAATAGAATCACCGGTTAGCATTACATTGCGTTTTAGCAAAATAGGATTTTTACTATCACGTTCGTAATAAAGTATAGAGCCCACCGGGACACGACCCGTTTCTGCAGCACTAAATGGATCATTCTGTTCGTCCACCATGCGAAATTCTATGGTTGCCGTAGCACCTAAAATTTCTTTGGCTTGTGCAGTATCTTGAACACCTGGTAGTTGCACCACGATACGCTCTGCACCTTGTTGTTGAATAAGCGGTTCAGCAACCCCAAGTTCATTCACGCGATTGCGCAGTGTCTGTATATTTTGTTGTATAGCTAAACGTTGAATTTCTCTTGCGGCTTCATCGCTGATTTTTGCTTTTAAGAAATAACTATCACCACTATCTTCTTCTGTAAAATTTAATTCACTCCCATATTCTTTAGTGAGTTCTTTTAAACCCTCTACTCTACTTTCAGCATCTCTAAATTTTACTTTAACCTCATCCTTGGTCTGTGAAACTGAAAAACGTCTAAGTTTAGCCTCACGCAGTGATACTCGAAATGAAGAAACATAGTTGTTAATCGCCTTTTCTATGGCAGCATCCATATCTACTTGCAATAGAAAATGTACGCCTCCGCGCAGGTCTAAGCCGAGATTCATAGGAGATGCGCCTAGGACCCTCAGCCAACCTGGAGTTGCTGGGGCAAGATTTAGCGCAACAATATGGCGCCCATCTAATGCTTCTTTACTAACTTCTGAAGCAAGCAACTGTTGTTCAGTATCCGCAAAGCGCAATAAAATTTTATTGTCTTGTTGTTCTTCACCTTGTATCGCTATGCCTTTGTCTTTTAATGCCTGCAGCAAAGTGGAAAGGGTTGTATCGCTCAGTTCTCCAGACTCATGTGATACTTGAACAGCAGGCACATTTGGATACAGATTCGGCAACGCATACAGAGCCAATACTACAATCACAAATAGAATAAGGAGATATTTCCACAATGGATAATGATTCAGTGGGACCACAATAGTGTGCTCAGTCTTATAAAATGTTTCTGTAGATTAGTGAAATGGTTTATTCGCGTAGCTTAATCAAGTTTTAGTGAGCCTTTTGGCAGCACAGAAGAAATTGAGTTTTTTTGTAATTTGACCGCAACGCCCTCAGCAATTTCGACCTTTATCGAGTTGTCCCCTACTTTTAGGATTTTGCCTAACATACCACCTGATGTAACCACTTCATCACCTTTGGAAAGTGAACTAATGAGCTTTTGGTGTTCCTTGGTGCGTTTTTGCTGAGGCCGGATGATCATGAAATACATAATCGCAAAAAAAATCGCAATCATAATAAATATCTCATAACCCCCTCCTTGTGCAGCTGGAGCAGCTTCAGCCATTGCATCCGATATCAAAAACATTAATGCCCTTTCTTTTTGCGACTTAAAATTTACAGCGGCGTATTATGCCACAGTCTCTGCGTTGTGGGACTGTAGACAATAAAACTCTCGAGTATATTCATCCAGCCTGCTGTTAGAAATGGCTTGGCGTAGCTCACTCATCAGGGCCTGGTAGTAATGTAGATTATGAATGGTATTAAGACGCACCCCAAGAATTTCACCACATTTGTCTAAATGTCTCAGATAGGAACGCGAATAGCGTTTACAGGTATAGCATGCACAACTCTCATCAATTGGACGCATATCGTCACGATAGCGACTATTTCTAATCCGTAATAAGCCATAGCGGGTATAAAGGAATCCAGTGCGAGCATTGCGCGTGGGGATCACACAATCAAACATATCCACACCACGTTGCACGGCTTCAACAATATCCTCTGGCTTTCCCACCCCCATTAAGTAACGGGGTTTTTCTTGTGGCAAATATTGAAGCGATTTTTCGAGCATTGTTTCACGCTCACGCGCTTCTTCACCGACTGATAAACCGCCTATGGCATAACCATCGAAGCCGATATTGACGAGTTCAGTTGCGCAGTGTTTACGTAGATCCGCATACGTCCCTCCTTGAACAATGCCAAACAAAGCGCTTTTGTGAGAACCATGTGCATTCTTACATCGTTTGGCCCAACGTAGCGATAACTGCATGGATGTTTGAGCCTGGGTATGAGTTGCAGGATATTCTGTACATTCATCTAATACCATAATTACGTCAGCATCGAGTTGCTGTTGGATCTCGATGGCTAATTCAGGACTGAGAAAAACTTCCGCGCCATCCACGGGTGATCGAAATGAAACACCCTTTTCAGTCATTTTACGCATTGCAGCAAGACTAAACACTTGATAACCGCCTGAATCAGTCAAGATTGGCCCTTGCCATTGCATAAAATTATGTAGGCCTTGGTGTTGCCTGATAACCTCCATTCCAGGTCTAAGCATGAGGTGAAAAGTATTACCTAAAATTATTTGCACTCCAACTGCTTGTAACTCTTCTGGAGTCATGGCTTTTACCGTGCCGTAGGTACCTACGGGCATAAAAGCTGGTGTGTCTACATTACCGCGTGCAAACGTTAGAGATCCTGTGCGCGCATTGCCATCCGTTGCGTAAATTTTATATTGCATGGTGTTTGGATTGATGAGTTATTTTTGTTACTCAATAAACATAGCATCACCATAGCTATAAAATCGATAGCGTTGGGCAACAGCATGTAGATATGCCGACATTGTCGTTTCATAACCTGCAAATGCACACACCAACATAAGAAGCGTGGATTTTGGTAAGTGAAAATTAGTAATCAATGCATCTACGATCTTAAATTTAAATCCCGGATAAATAAATAAACTGGTGTCTCCTTCATAGGGGCGTATGTTATCCACATGAACTACTGACTCTTTAGTATCTCCATCGTAGGGATGTGTTTGATTTGCACAAACCGCAGACTCTAGTGCACGTACCACTGTGGTCCCCACTGCAATTACACGACCACCACGTTTTTTACAAACCATGACTTGGTCACAAACTTGCTGGGACACACTTACTTGTTCAGCATGGATGGCATGCTCCTCAATCTTATCTACCCGCACAGGTTGGAATGTACCAGCACCGACGTGCAGGGTTACATATGCACATCCCACGCCTTTACGCTGCAAGCTCTTTAGCATGGTCTTATCAAAATGTAGTCCCGCTGTTGGCGCTGCCACTGCACCTTTACACTGCGCATAAACGGTTTGGTAACGCTCAATATCTTCTTGATTAGGTGTTCTTCGAATATAGGGTGGTAGTGGAGTTTGCCCAAACTGCTTCAATAAATTCTCAAACTCTGCTGTATGTTTGAACTCAACAATAAAGAAATCGTCTTGCCGATTTTTAACTTTGGCTTCAAAACCATTTTCAAAAATTAAACAGGTTCCTAGCTTAGGGGATTTACTTGCTTTAAGTTGCACTAATGCAGTACGTGCATCAAGCATGCGTTCTAATAATAATTCTACTTTGCCACCCGATGCTTTCTTGCAATATAAACGCGCTGGAATGACTTCAGTATTGTTTAACACCAATAAGTCCCCCGCATGTAATAAATACTGCAAATCGATGAATTTCAAATCATTGAATTTTTTACCATTAGACACGAAATGCAGCAATCTACTAGCAGTTCGCTTCGGTAAAGGATTCTGAGCTATCAGCTCTTCCGGGAGCTCGTAATCAAACTGATCAAGATTCACAAGTTTCTTAAATAATTTTATTAAAAGATCAATTATTGCCAGCTTAGCAATTTACGCTAAACTGCACAGGGATGCGCCGGGGTGGCGGAACTGGTAGACGCGCCGGATTCAAAATCCGGTTCTGGCAACAGAGTGAGAGTTCGAGTCTCTCTCCCGGCACCAACCCGTTGCAGGCTAAGTGTTTAAAGATTAGATATCTAGCCTCGCACTAATTATCTAGCAGGATAAAGAGCTTTTAGAATGGAATTTTGGCCTAGCACCAACTAGCGAGCACTTAGTTCAGTTAAAATCACGGCTTCTATGGTCTTGCACAACTTTACGTGTGTGGGTATTACACGTAAATTAAACAGTCGCAATTCGACACGAAAAATTTCGTCGCGCGAATAACGCGCGCAAAGTTAATAGTCACATTTGGACTTCTAACCATCTCAATATATTCTGACATCACACCGCCCCGATAGCTCAGCAGGATAGAGCGTCCCCCTCCTAAGGGGAAGGCCGTAGGTTCGACTCCTACTCGGGGCACCACAAATTATTTGAATGTCCGCTTTTGGCCATAAGCAGAGATTAAATTTAAGCCGCAATTTCCCCTCTAAGGCCAGATTTAGCTCGTCACAACCTTAAATAATTTACAAATATTAACCATCTCTTTCTTTGACTGTAAACAATCGTAACATTACCTCGTTAGTTTATTTTGTTGAGTATCAAGTGTGTTACAAATGCAGGCTTATTTATCTGAGTAATACAAAAATCTAGTAATTATAATTACCCGTGACCCAATATCTATTACATGAATAACTTTATACACTTAGATAACTCAATCTTACCAACAATGCTTTCCTTTGCAGATCGACTAAACTCTTTTGCACGCACAACATTAAATAAAGAATTGGATGTACATGGCCTAAAATTTAATCAGTGGAGATTAATCAATACAATTTTCTCAAAATCTATTTTCACTCCTGCAAGAATCGCAGATGAATTAATGATTGAGCGCGCCACCGTGAGCCGTTATCTCGATCAGCTTGAAGAAAGAGGCTGTATTCAACGATCCCATAATCGATCAGATCGAAGAGTAGTTGATATCAAACTCACTGCAAAAGGTGAGAAACTCGCTAAATTGGGAATTTCATTAATGTACGATAACTATAGAGAAATGTTTGCAGATCTCTCTGCTGCAGAATACAAACAACTAGTTTCGTTGGTTCAAAAGGTTTCAAATAAGTTGCCTAATGAATAGAAAATTGTATGAACTTTAATCAAATTGATATATCCATATTAATCTACGCCCCGTACAAACAAATCTATTAGGTCCAAAGAATCTCCCTATAAACTCTAAGGATTATTCCTGGAAGGTTTGCCTAATTCGATATAAATTGATAGTTGCATTTGCACAAATTCGTTTGCGAATTGATTGCGTTCAAGCAATACTTATTGCACGTCGAGAGTGTTAAATTCGACTTACATAACGAAATCTATACAAGTCGTCTATGGCCAATCAAGGTACTAAAAGTTGTGTTGTTTGCATGCTATTACCAATTATACTTGGCATTATTGGACTATCTGTTCTGTATTGGTGGACAAGAGAAAGTAAAACCGAATACATCGAGAATGACTTAAGTTACAAAAGTAACACTCTACTCAAAGACAGTGAAGTTGGTGGAATCATCGTGAATATGGATGGCCGCGATGCCACATTGATCGGTACGGTTAAAAACGAACAACGCTCGCAAGAAATAGAAACTATCATTGCTTCCTTAGCTGGCATCCGGGTTGTAAATAACCAACTTGAAATTGCTAAAGCTGACGAAGCCGAACCAAAACTAATTACAGAACCAGCGACAGAAAAATTACTTGAACCTGAACCTGAAATTGCACTTGCGCCTGAGCCTGAAGTAGAAGCGATAAAACCATCACAAGAAAAAGTAGTCGAAGAAATGCTACAAATTCTGGACCTGGCAGGTATTACCTTTCTATTTGGAAGTGATGAAATTACCGAACAAGGTATTAATATACTTAACGATGTAGTTCGGATTTTAAATGAAAATCAAGAGTTTGATGTTGTAGTTGCCGGTCATTCGGACAGTGTTGGCGATGACAATATCAATCTTGACTTAAGCCAGCGACGCGCACAATCAGTAATGAATTATTTAATTAGCCAAGGTATAAATGCACAACGTATGAATGCTGTTGGCTATGGCGAATCCGAACCCATTACTTCCAATGACACACAAGAAGGTCGCGCTATAAATCGACGTATTGAGTTAGCAGTTATCAGGAGACCACAAACATGACCTATTTACTCAACGAAATATTACTTTACTTAATTATTGCAGCTGCATTAGGTACATTTGTCGGCTGGTTAATACGTCGTTACGGATGCAATCGTGATCTAGCAGATATGCAAGCAAAACTTGATCACTCGCAAAGAGAGCTTGATGATAAAACCGCTATGTTCAGTTCATATGAGAACAAAATTACAGATTTACAATCCAGGCTAGATCAACAAAGTGGTGAGCTTAAGCTGATGACCTCGCGCTGGCGCTCAACCTTGTTCCAAGCCAAACAATTGCCTAAATATCAATCGTGGCTGAAAAAAGTTCAAAACATGTATCAGCAAACCCGGGGGGAGCGCAACGATTTTGAAAATCTTTCAAACCAATATGTAGCCATGCATGCAGATGCAAACCAAAAAATTAAACGCCTCAACAAGCGTGTAACCGATCAGGAAGGATACAAATACCAGTTTGAGGACTTGATTACAAAAGTACGCCGACTTAATTCCAAAGTCACATCTTCTGAAAATGAATTTCGAGGCCTATATGGCATGATTGCACAGGTACAGGACAAATGGCGCCAGGATCGTGTTGACGCCACTCACTTACGTGCAATACATCCAGAAATTGAAGAACAAAAAAATAAAGCTCAATGGCGGCTTGCTGAGTTAGATAAAATGTATACTGAGAAAATTCAAGAACAACAAGCCCAACATCAATCTGAAATTGAAAAAATGCTCAAGCGTATTGATGAGCTCACTCCATTAGAAGGCAATTTGCCTGGCCAAGATTCAAAGTTTAATCGCTTCATGGATAAAATTCGTTTGGTCGGTACTTCGAAAAACACAGTGTTGGGTCGTGTATATAAACAAATTGATGAAACCAAGCGCGAAGCGGGTGAAAAAGAACGCGTGTTTGTCGATACTTGTGAAGAAAAAGACGCCATTATCGAAGATTTGCACGAACAAGTTCGCATCGCTGAAAATCGCGCTCAAACAACTAGCACTGCGGCGCTTCAAGAGAGTAAAGCTAGGATTCATGAACTTGAAACTGAACTTTCATCAATTAATTGCAGCATTGAGATGCTGCGAGAACATGAACACACCATAGAAGCTCTGAAAAATAAGCTTTCCAAAAAACCCTCTCGCACCATCCCGAAAGTTGTACCAGTAAAACCCTCTAAGACACGCACGACCAAAGCTATAAAACCATCCTCTAAACCGGCAGCTGAATTGAAAGCGCCAGCCAAAGGTTTGAATATTGCAGCTGCAAATGTCAAAGATGATCTAAAATTAGTAAAGGGAATTGGTCCAGTAATGGAGAAAAAATTAAATGACTTTGGTGTGTATTCTTTTGAACAACTAGGTAAATTAACCAGCAAGGATATAGACGCCCTGACCAAAACTCTTGAGAGTTTTCCCGGCAGGATTGAACGGGATAAATGGGTTAGTCAATCAAAAAAACAGTTTAAAAAGAAGTATGGCAAATCACTCGATTAAATTAATCATATTTAGATCTAACTACTGGATTTAAACGATCTTTATAAAAGGTGACAGCCTCCGGTGTAAGTTCTATATGGCTACCATCTTTTGAGTACATCTTAAACCCTTTATTATCTTTGTAATCCCAATATCCTACTGGTTGATCTCCAGGGCCAAGCAGTACAAATTCTCTCGACTTAATCTTGTCAGCAAATATGATATTAGAACCAGAATCTCTCGATATTACATCGTAAAGCAGAAATCCTACAAAGATAATTATGGCAATACGTATTGTTTTGACAATGCGCTCAAGGTTTTTAACACGTTCCTCAAGTTCTAGTTCTGACATCGTTAATCTCCATTGTAATTACTTATGCAGATTTTAGTAAATTAAAAGTGTAATCAATTGACTAAGTTGTTGTATTTCTGCATCGGGTTTTCCCTCTTCTAACCATTGCATGTTTTTTGGGTTAAACCAAATCGCACGCCATCCACTTTGTTGTGCCCCTAACACATCTATATTTGGTGCGTCCCCAACAAATATCATTTCATGACTGTTAAGCTGCGCCTGATCCTGCGCACATTGAAAAATTTTTTCACTCGGTTTTGCCGCGCCTGCCATTTCAGCAGTTACCACAAAATCAAACTTTTCGCTCACACCAATCGCGTTCAGATCGGCATTGCCGTTAGTTATTACCCCAATTTTAAAATGAAATTTAAGTTGATCTATTGTTTTAAATGCGTCGTTAAAAAAATTAACTCTATTACGAAATTTACGAAACAGTGCTAATCCTTCGCTTGCCATTTCATTCGAATAGTTAAATTCCCTAGCAAGTTCTTCTAATGATTGTCTTCTCAATTCAGTGACATTGTGTGCAAGTTCGGGATGAGCTTCACCGTATGCAGCTCGCTGCATTTTTAAATCTTCAAATGAATACCTTTGTGTAATAATAGGATAGTGTTCTTCAAGCCAAGCATATAAAGCTTGCTCAGCATTTGAGATGGTAGGTTCACAAGGCCACAAAGTGTCATCTAAATCAAATGTGACACAACGAATCGTAGAAAAACCGCGCATATAGTAGACTACAATTCGCCGTGGATGGTGACAGTTATATGTCTTTGGTGGGGCACAGTACGATGTTCCCACAGATAAATGCCTTGCCATGTACCCAGACCCGAAGACCCATCCATGACAGGCACACTAAGTTCGGATTGCGTAAGCACGGAACGTACATGAGCAGGCATATCATCGGCGCCTTCCGCACGATGGGTAAACATAGGATCTCCATCTGGACTTAGTTTAGCCATAAATGTCTCCAAATCCTGACGCACCGCTGGATCGGCATTTTCGCAAAGAATTAGTGATGCACTGGTGTGACGGATAAATAGGTGACATAAACCTTGTCGTACACCTGAACGCTCAATCATTCTTTCAATACTATGACTAATGTCATAGGTACCACGCCCAGAAGAGCTTATTGTAAGTTTATCTTGCCAATACATGTTGTAGTCTACAAATTTATGTTCTCATAGATTGTATCTGGCTAATTGTAGACGTAATGCGATGAGAATGAGTTATTATCATAGCGAGAAATCGATGTTTCAAATACATTAACTATAGCTATATATAGATTGAAATCTTAATGAATGCCAGACGTAACTGCACAACTGTTAAGGTAGGAAAGGTTACAGTAGGAGGCCACTCTCCTATTGTTGTGCAATCCATGACCAATACAGATACTGCTGATATTAATAAAACCGTTGAACAGATTACAGCACTAGCAAAAGCTGGATCAGAAATAGTGCGTGTCACAGTCAATAACAAAAAAGCTGCTCAGGCAGTGCCTATTATACGCGAACGTTTGTTACATGCCGGTATTGATGTACCTTTGGTTGGAGATTTTCATTTTAATGGTAATCGTTTATTGAAAAATTACACAGAGTGCGCACAATCATTAGATAAATACCGTATCAATCCAGGAAATGTAGGTCGAGGCAATTTACATGATAAGCAGTTTAGCGAAATAATTGAAATAGCTTGTCTGCATGATAAACCTGTTCGTATTGGCGTGAATTGGGGCAGCTTAGATCAAGATTTACTTGCAAAAAAATTGGATGAAAACTCATCCTTACCAAGCCCAAAATCATTAGATGAAGTAATGCATGACACTCTCATTGCCTCTGCAGTAGATAGTGCTGCACTTGCCGAACAAATTGGGTTGGCCCACAACAAGATTATCTTGTCCTGCAAACTCAGCGAAGTTCAAGCACTGATTTGTGTTTATAGAGATCTAGCAGCAAGCTGTGATTACGCCTTACACTTAGGCTTAACGGAAGCGGGCATGGGTTCAAAAGGCGTGGTAGCCTCGACAGCAGCATTGTCAGTGCTGCTACAGGAGGGAATCGGTGACACGATTCGTATTTCGCTTACCCCTGAGCCTGGTGGTGACCGAACTCAAGAAGTCCTTGTAGCCCAACAAATCCTGCAAACTATGGGCCTACGTTCGTTTATGCCGCAAGTGACATCTTGCCCTGGATGCGGACGTACAACCAGTGAATATTTTCAGCATTTAGCAGCCGACATTCAAAGCTATTTACAAGCACAAATGCCGAGTTGGAAACAGCAATTTCAAGGTGTCGAAGAAATGAATGTGGCAGTAATGGGATGTGTAGTAAATGGTCCAGGTGAAAGTAAGCATGCCAATATTGGCATTAGTTTGCCTGGTACCGGCGAAAAACCAATTGCACCAGTTTATGTAGACGGAAATAAATTTACCATTCTCAAGGGTGATAATATTGCTCAACAATTTCAAGACATCGTTCAAGAATACGTTGAGAGTCGCTATCAACAAGCAGACTAACTAATTAAAATCACAAAGAACTTTTTTGCTTTTGCACCAGTTTTAATTGTGATTTTTGTTGCTTATCAAACTCTTTCATCCATTGGTCAAAGAAGTGTGACTCTAAAGGCTGAGTGAAGAAATGCCCTTGGACTTCATTAATATCAGCTTTTTGCACAAGATCAAACTGCTCTTTTGTTTCAACACCTTCGGCCAATACGTTATTAGACAAACATGAGCCCAATTTGACGAGGCCAGTGAACACTTCATAACAATCATTGTCATTTGCTATATCTTTAGTGAAATAGCGATCAATCTTAATTGTATCTAAACCAAGCGTTTTGATTGATTTCAATGAAGCTTGCCGTTCACCGAAACGATCTATAGCAGTAGATATATGTAAGCTTTTTAAAGAATCTACATTGGATTGCACTATACCATTGTTATCAATTGGCATGGCATCGGTAATTTCCACTTCTAAACTTCCATGTGGCAAGTGTAACTCACTCAAATGCTTCTTCAACATGTTCTTACAGATACTCGACTCGAGCTCGCGTACAGATAAATTAATATTAATTCTAAAATTATTTCCATAAATTCCTCGCCAATTCTTAAGTTGATTACAACTATTTTCTATTACCCAGGACCCAATCTTTATAATTAAATCTGATTCACATGCCAACGGTATGAATCGATCTGGATCTACGATTTCACCATCGGAACGCCGCCAACGTAACAATGCCTCAGCACCAGTTACTTCCATATCTTGTACATTGATGATGGGTTGATACACTAAGAAAAACTCTTTTTGTTGCAGAGCCAACTCAATATCTGAAGCTAAAGCTAAACGTTTAGATGGTGATGTACCCATATCTGCAATGTAGAAGGTATAACTTGGGCCACGCGTATGCTTAGCAAAATACATAGCGGTATCTGCATTGCGCAATAAACTATCTTCACTTTTTGCATCATTAGGATAAATTGAAATACCTATACTAATGGACATCCTAAACTCTGTACCTTCGACCACAATGGGGTCATCTAATGACTCAATTAAACGTCTTGCAATAATTTCTATGGCTTCTTGCTCTCCAATATGAGGAATTAATAAGGTGAACTCATCACCCCCCATACGTGCGATAGAATCAATATCTCGTAAACATTTTTTTAGTCGCAGCGCTGCTGCTTGAATTACCTTATCCCCTACCTGATGCCCAAAAGAGTCATTGACTTTTTTGAAATCATCTAAATCTACAAACATTACTACTACTGCTTCTTTTTTACGTTCTGCTTCTGCAATTGCCCGCTGCAATCGATCAACAAACAGCGATCGATTGGGAAGACCTGTTAAATGATCATGAAAGGCAAGATGTGTAAGTTGTTTTTCTAAAGCTCTACGTTCACTTATTTCTTGTTCTAACTTTGTTTCACGCGAAGCAATTTTTTGTACTTGTTTGGCTTTTTTATTTTCCAATAAGCCTTTAAGCAAATCATTTTCCCGTGACTGTTGAGCTAGAAACTGTTTTGCTTCATAAGTTTCAGGTACATGCTCAATTACAATTAGCATGCTATCGACTTGACGTAATGCTATAGCCTCAAATGGAAAACTATTCTCCGACGAGTCAACTTCGATCCAAATTGATGAAGCTAGGCGTTCTTGGCCACTTAACCACATCTTTTGAACCTTTTCTTCAATGAACGATTGCAAAAAATTTGATGTGATTGCATTTACGCGCAGTTCACCTTCACCTAACTTGGCAATAAGCGGAAACCAATCTGGTTGAGGAGACAATAGCCAAATACTTTTATCTTGCTTTTGCTCCATTACAACAATGCCTAACCTACGATACAAGGATATTAGTGGTTGTAAAATTGTCGTTGTCATATGTTTAAAAAATTCTTAACGATAATTAGGATAGACTTCAAACACTACACAACGTTGGCTAGTGCACGGAATAACTTTAGTAAACTCAGTCTGCTTAGAATAGACTCCCAAACCTTTGGCAATCATGGTTTCTTTGGCCAACCCATATTGCATCAGAGCATCCTGAACATTTCGCGCACGCAACTCACTAAGCCGATAATTAGCCGACCTTCTACCAGTACCATCTGCAAATCCTAGGATTCCTATCTGTAGTTTGACGTTTTGCCTCTTCGCAAGCGTAAGTAAACTTTTAATCCAATTAGATACTTCTGACAATTTTCCATATTGATTAGACTCTACTTTATTTACAAATGGTGCGAATTCTAACACTACCGCTTCGATGGAACCGATGAGCTGCTGCATTTCTTGCTCGATACTCCTACTCGATCGAAGATTGGTTTGATCAACCTCTTGAACTCCCCATATAAGAGGCAACTTTGTAGATAATGCCTTAATCCAACTTGGCTCAGCTTCTCCGGATAAGATTAGCTTTCCATCTACATATTCTGTAATTACTGTCTGCGGAGGATCAATCATTGTCTTGATGCGCTGCTTGACGATTTGAGCCTCACTAGAATAATACGATTGCCATTGCCATGCTATTGCCCGGTTAAAATCACTTAACGCACTGCTAATTTGTTCGGGCTCTCTGGATAAAGGATCACGCAAACCTTTCACCTGATAAGCCCCATCCTGTTTGGTATGATTTAGAATCACCAGTCCCGGTTCTGCTTGTAACTCCTGCACAATATTATTCCACCTAGATTGTTCTAATTTGTGGTTTATAAACCATGCAACAGGCAGGCCTAAAAATAATATAAGTGCAGCGATTGCTGCCCAGGGTATTGGTTTTTTGTTATCAATACTTAAACTATCTTGTTTATCTTTGCTTACTAAACATCTTCTTAATTGTGTGTAAGTGTCTGGGAAATGTTGTGAATCTCCATCATATGCTTCTAATTGCATACCATATAAACGATGTAGTTCTTCCAGTTGCTCACGCATGGTTATCTGCAAATCAGGTGGCGTGATTCCACGTACTGCCGCAACTAAAATTGCATGTGGACCTACTTCTATTAATAAATTCAGTTGTCCAAATTTAATGGATTTAATGTTTTGCTGTTTATCCACCACAAAGGAATCTTTTACAAAATCAGTCACCGCAGTGAGCATGCCCGACACCATATCAGGGTCTTTCACAATTGCTCTTTCAGAAGACAAATGATTAATTAACAAGCTCGATTCACGGTGAATCATAAAAACCTGTTCAACCTGGTAAAGCACAGTTTCAGATAGCATGACTTCAACAAAAGAGCGATTCGTACGGAACGCGTTGATGCGCCATTTTATGGAACGAACGCTTAAGCTATTTTCCAGCAATTGATTGACTTGTTGCATCATGGAATTAAACATTTCTGCAACAGATTCTCTAATTGCTGGACCTATTACAGGAAACAAGGCATTCGCCAAACGTTTAGGATCACGTTTTACAGAGACATGTATTGCCTCTTCAATAGAAGGGGCCAACGCATGAGTTAACGAGTTATCTTGCTTAGCACGTAATGCAATAGCTTCTGAAATAACTTCTGAAATTTTTTGACTAGTATGAGAGTGGTCGGAAAATTCGCGCTGCAACTCTATTAACGCATCGAATTCACTACCCAATAACAATTGGCGTAATTGAGTTAAATCACTCACATTATGTGATTGACTGAGTTTTGATTTTAGTTCGGTATCGCCGACAATTTTTTTCTGCTGCAACATGACTCTCGCCATTTGCGAAGTTGAAATTACTTCGCTTGCGAGCCTCCCAGCTCATCAGCAAATTTACTAAAAAATTTAGCAAGCGTTTTTCTATCTACTTTACTATTTTGCAGAGAATCAGCCACGTTATTTAACTGACGTACCGAATCTTGATGTTGTTCATTCAGCGCATCGTCAATTCGTTTCGTCTCTAACTCTATTTTTGTGACGATATCCGAATTAATGGTAGCGAGTGCGGAATTGAGCTGTTCGTTTTGTGTAGCACGATCCATCTCTTCAGAATTAATACGTTTTTGTAATTGATCAAAATTTTGCTCAATTTGTTGTTTTAGCTCATTTGCTGATGATTTCATCTCATTTCGTAAAGTAGAAATATTCTTTTCTAAACTTTTATCTAAAGATTGGCATTGTTCACGCAAAGCGGCGACCTGCTCACCAAACAGCATATCGCGAATTTGATCTAACTTACTTAGGTCGTTGACCAATTGTTCGTCAGAAGATTTGCCATTATTTGGAGTAGTTTTCGGAGCATTGGCTTTCGCGTGCTTTTGCTCATTCGTAGAAGTTTTAGCGGTACTCATGTTTTTTACCTTGACATACTCACTATTAGAATAAATTCAGCTTATCTGCTTAGATCAAAAAAATACTACCTAGTATCTACAAGCATATTCAACCCGTAGAATTTCACTATTTTACACTTAAAATGAATTTGCGACCTCTACCATTTAATATTTTGTGTGCATGAATACCCATAAATTAGGCTTAATCTCTGATTTTCGATTGAATAGCTTAATCTACATCAACCCATCCATCGTTTTGTTATGACGTACGATCCTCAAGCTAGTGGTGACCATATAGCAACCACTCTTAAAATTAGGCCCGCGATCCAATTACCCATACATACATAAGGAGATATCAGTGGGCCAAACGTCACCAACGCACACAGATGAATACCCAGACCTGTGGGGGTTGACCGCAAATGAAGTAGCCAATCGCAAATCAACGGCAATACTCAGTCTACAGGAATACCACATAGACCAGGACCAGGACGCTCAATGTGAAGTGCGTAGTATTGAAAACGTGGCATTTTATCCACTTCACCTATTGCTAAATAATTTAGCCCCATTCAACCATTCTGTGAAAGTAGACAATGCAACTCCAAAAGCTTTCGTTTCTGTTTTTGAGAACTCCATAAAGCTTTATCAGCTATATACCTTCTACGTATTTGCAATAAGCGAATTAGGCAGTGTGCATGGGGAAAAAATATTAGAAGTGCAAAGTAATCACCTAGATAAATGGTTGGGGACCCAACAAGGTGATGCGTTATCTGCTCGCTTTGATGATATCTCTAATGCAGCAAAACTACATGCACAGCGCCACAGTTCAAAATATGAATATGTTGCACTTGACATACCAGTTGAAAATACTATCGCTAAAACCTTTTTATTGAGCAATCGAGAATCGCCTTTATATGTAGACGCTAACAAACGCACTAATCCAAGCGAAATTAACTTTCGTGGTATGGATCTCGCCCTAGCAGAGTATTTAGGTCAAGCAAAAGATTTAGCCTTACAAGTCTATGCGCGTTATTTCAGTATCGTAATCGTTAAAGTTTGAGCCACTATAAATACCAAATCTGGATAAGTGGTAATTAATGACAGATGACTTGTTTATGCAAACGATTGAATCTATAGCGGAATTCCAGCAACAATATTAACATACGTCTCTGTTGTGTCACAAAGAGTCTAAAGATACAAGGAAGTAACTTTTACAAAAGGATGCTCGATGAAGGAATTTATAATCGATGCGTGCAAATGGTATATTTATGAAGATATGGATACTGCTTCACAAATGGATGCCATTAAAAAATTTAAATCTAGATATCAGCCACTTCTTGGTTTTTTGATAGAAAGCAAGTTATTTAAACAAAAACTACCAAAAAGAATTGAAGACTGGCAAAGTTTTGAAATGAAACTCTCAGATTTTACTGACGATGGGCTTGAGTTAGTTATGTGTTGCCATGATCGTTGGTTAGATTGTATTGATAAAGGAGTTAGTCCAGAAAATATCAATTTATGGAAAAAACAGTTGTCTAAACTACGGCGAGATTCACACGAAAATCTCCACTAGCAGAAGCACGCTAGAGAGCTGGCATATCAAGAGTGAATAGATAAAACTGGTATGTAACTAAACCTAAATAAATAAATACTGCTGAAATCAATATTATATCAACACGTATAATGTTGAATAATTTAATGCGGTTATGCGCGACCAAAACAATAATACATAATGCAGTAACTGCAATTTTTACCCCAATAAAATATTTTGTTCCTTGTTTCAATAGCTCATCCATGATTGGGTTAAGTTCAACTGCACCAAAAGATAATAATCTCATTGTCATTGCAGCATCCAAGCAGGAAAGCAAAAGCAAACATATCGATAAAACCAATAATTTAACGTCATACCAATCGGTGTAATGACTTAAATAATTTTCGGCGCGTCGTGGGCCACGACGTCGTGCATGAAACAGGCCATAGATAAACCCTTTTAGTGAAGGTCTTCGACGATCAAGGCGATCACGACGCTCAAGTGCAAGCTGAGCATCCTTGGCATCTTCTGTTTGTTCGTAGTATTTCAATTTATTACCAACTCCACTGTTCGCCTTCATCCAGCAAGGCTTCGTCTTAAAAGACAGAAACTAGTATAGTTACGAAATTCCTCTGTGGGATCAATTGAATTGCGTCACATTTCAAATAAATTCCTCATATTTTAATGGGAATTTGAATACGACGGCCTGAATTTCAACCTTTATAGGTCCATCACATATACAAGGCTTCAATTCTATCTATTACTCATCTCGCAAAGCTCGACGTAAGATTTTACCGACATTTGTCTTCGGTAATTCCTCACGAAACTCAATATGTTTTGGCCATTTATAACGCGTCAAACGATCCTTACAGTGTTCTAAAACATCTTCTTTAGTTAATGCAGGATCTTTCTTTACGACAAATAGCTTTACTACTTCACCGGATTCGGCATCATCTATGCCAACCGCAGCGACTTCCAACACTCCGGGATGCGAAGCTACTACATTTTCGACCTCATTTGGATATACATTAAAACCAGATACTAAAATCATATCTTTTTTACGATCAACAATCCTTACAAAGCCTTGTTCGTTAACCATAGCAACATCACCGGTACGCAACCAACCGTCTTCACTTAAGGCATCTTTAGTTTCTTCAGGCCGGTTCCAATATCCCTGCATAACCTGTGGCCCTCGTACACAAAGCTCTCCGGCTTCTTCAATACCAAGGTGATTGCCATTATCATCTTGTATAGAAATTTCGGTATTCGGAATCGGCAACCCAATAGTGCCGTTATATTTTTCTAAATCAAGTGGATTGACTGTTACTGCAGGTGAAGCCTCCGTTAAACCATAGGCTTCGGCTAATACACAACCGGTGACTTGCTGCCACTCTTCCGCAACGGACTCTTGAACAGCCATGCCACCACCTAAAGTGACTTTGAGATGAGAAAAATCTAAATCGGTAAAACCATCAGTATGTAATAAACCATTAAAGAGTGTATTTACACCTGTTATGACAGAAAATTTAACTTTACTTAATTCTTTCACAAAGCCTTTCATATCCCGAGGGTTGGTGATTAAGTAATTCAAACCTCCGATACGGGTAAACATAAAACAGTTCGCGGTTAAAGAAAAGATGTGATACAGCGGTAAAGCAGTGATTACAATTTCTTTACTCTCTTCAAAGAATTGCTTTGACCACGCCTCTACCTGGGCGACATTTGCCAGCAGGTTACCATGAGTCAGCATGGCACCTTTTGCCAAGCCTGTTGTACCTCCCGTATATTGCAAAAACGCAAGATCATCTTTAGTAAGATCTGGTTTAACAAGTTGTCTTTGCTGACCAACAGCAAGCACTTCATTAAAGGGAATGACATTATCTAATTTATATTTTGGGATTTTATGTTGAACATATTTCAACACAAAATTAACGATTGCAGATTTTGGAAAGCCGAGCATATCTCCCACACGCGTAAGGATTACATGCTCTACTGGGCTATCCTCTACGACTTCAGCCAAAACATCGGCGAAGTTTTCTAAAATTACAATTGCTTTAGCACCGGAGTCTTTTAGATACTGTCCTAGTTCATGTGAGGTATATAAAGGATTGACATTGACCGCCACCAATCCTGCACGCAGGACTCCAAACATTGCAACAGGAAACTGTAAAAGATTCGGCAACATTATAGCCACACGTTCGCCTTTCTTAAGACCTAATTCTGCTTGCAAATACGCTGCAAAGTTATAGCTTTCTATATTTAGCTCAGAAAAACTTAGGCTTGCACCCATGTTCGCAAAAGCTGGGAGATGACTAAAGCGCTCAGCACATTCATCAAACATATGTGCTAAAGATTTATACCGATCTAACTCCACATGTTCAGGGATACCTTGTGGATAGCTTTTCAGCCAGACTTTTTCCATGCACACCGCCTAGGTAGATGTATGTATTTTTACTCTATATATTTTCTATGCACGGCATTGCCAGCAGCACACAATAACTCATAACTTATAGTTTCAGCATTCTTTGCAATCTGTGCCACGGGGATCTCATATCCCCAAAGCTCCACCTCATCACCTACTCGAGCATTTACGGCGCCTAAATCTACCGTTACCATATCCATCGATACCCGCCCCACTAATGGTACCTGCCTTCCATGTATAGATAACTTTGGTGCACGAGAAAGATGCCGAGGATATCCATCTGCATAACCTGCTGCTACGATTCCTATGACCATATCATGCGGACAACAATATTCGCCACCGTAACCAATTCTTGCTCCTTTTTGACATTTCTTTAGAGAGATGATTGGAGCACGCAGGCTCATTACGGGGTACAACTCAACTTGTGTGGATGTTGCAGCATCATCATTGAGTGGATTCACACCATAGAGCATAAGACCCGGACGTACCCAATCGCGATGACAATCAGGCCAAGCAAGAATACCCGCAGAATTGGCAATACTTTGACTATAGTGTTGACCATTCAAAATCTGATCAAACAAATCGAGTTGCTGTCTTGTGGCTGGATTATTAAGTTCATCCGCACAGGCCAAGTGAGTCATCACACTCACCTTTGACTTAAGTGGTAATATCGATTTTATCTGTGCAATTATTTGTTTAAATTGCGAAGGGTCAAACCCGAGTCGGTGCATACCCGTATCAAGTTTCACATACACATTCAAGGCATGTGTATGTGAAATACTTTGTAAAATCTTCAGCTGCTCTGCATGATGAATTACAACTTGAACATTATGCGTAACCGCTATTTGTAGTTCTTCAACCGAACTAAATCCCTGCAGCGCTAAAATTGGTTTTACAATTCCATGCTCGCGTAGCTCTAATGCTTCATTTACATAAGCTACAGCAAATGCATCTACATCTATCAAGTGTTTACAAACTTTCAGCATGCCATGCCCATAGGCATCGGCTTTAACCACAGCCATCACTCTGGAGTGGTTCACAATCTTTCTTATACTAGTAAGATTTTTTTTGAGATGAGAAAGGTTGATTAGCGCGTATGCCGCACGCCTCATGTAAAGTTCTCACCGGTATAGATTTCAGGTACGTAATTTTCAAAACGTGTAAATTGGCCTAAGAATGTGAGTCGTGATTTGAATATCGGTCCGTTACGTTGCTTGCCCACAATGATCTCTGCAGTCCCTTGGTCTGGAGAATCTTCGTTATACACTTCATCACGATAAATAAAAACAATTAAATCTGCGTCCTGCTCAATAGCACCAGATTCACGTAAGTCTGACATCACCGGTCGCTTATCAGTACGTTGTTCTAAACTTCGATTTAACTGGGATAACGCAACAACCGGCACATTTAATTCTTTTGCAAGCGCTTTTAATGAACGTGATATCTCTGAGATTTCTGTGGCACGATTTTCAGAAGTGCCACTAATTTTCATCAACTGCAAATAATCTACAACAATTAATGACAAGCCATACTCACGCTTTAAACGACGCGCACGTGCCCGCAACTCGGTAGGTGAAAGAGAAGCTGAATCATCAATAAATAAGTTTGCTTCCGATAACATAGACACAGCGCTAGTAAGGCGCGGCCAGTCATCATCAGTTAGCTTGCCTGTACGTACCCTTTGCTGATCAATACGTCCCATTGATGACAACATACGCATAGTCAATGAACGAGCCGGCATCTCCATACTAAAAATTGCCACACAGGCATCGTTGCGTAGTGCCGCATATTCTACGAGGTTCATGGCAAAACTGGTTTTTCCCATAGATGGGCGTCCTGCAACAATAATCAGCTCACCATCTTGCAAACCCGCAGTTTTTTCATCAAATTCATCAAAGCCACTAGGTATACCCGTAATGTGATTATCACGTTCAAATAACTCATCAATTTGTTCAACCGTAGTCTTTAATAATGATTTTATATTTGTAAAGCCTTGTCCAGTTTGTACACTACGATCCGTTATCTGAAATATCTTTTGCTCGGCTTCATCCAGAAGTTGGTTTACATCCCTACCTTCAGGTAAAATTCCACTGGATGTAATTTCAGTGCCTGCTTGAACTAATTGCCGAAGGATAGATTTCTCTCTAACGATATTCGCATAGGCTTTGATACTTGCTGCACTGGGTGTGTTATTTGCAAGTGTTCCAAGGTATACAAGTACATTTGTATCTTTGATTTCACTTTTCTGCCGTAGCAAATCAGATAATGTGAGTACATCAAAGGGTTGACGCTTTTCAACTAGTTCATCAATTGCACGGAAAATAAGGCGATGATCAAAGAGATGAAAATCGGTTTCATTGATTTGGTCGGCGACCTGATCCCATGCCGAGTTATCCAATATCAAACCACCAAGTACGGCTTGCTCAGCCTCCAATGAATAAGGAGGCGTGCGCAAGCTTTCCGTATTCGTAACACTATAATTAGTGCCGATATTTGTTAGTTCGGCCACAAATTTCTTCTTAGTGCACTAAAACAAAATATTAAAATCACTTAATTATTCTTCACCAATAATTTCTAAATTTATCGTAGCATTTACATCTGTATGTAAGTGAATATCTATTTGGTATTCGCCTACATGTCGAAAAACTCCTGCTGGTAGCCGTATTTCTTTCTTTTCAACAGCTTTACCAGCTTCAATTAATGCATTAGCAATATCTACTGTCCCTATAGAACCAAATAATTTACCTTCACCCGCTGATTTTGCGGTAATGGTAATTTTAAACTCATCAAGTTCTGCTTTGCGCGCTTGCGCCGAAGCTAATGATTCAGCTGCTATATTTTCAAGTTCTGCTCGGCGCGCCTCAAATTCAGCCAAATTTTCTGCAGTAGCAAATTTTGCTTTGCCACTTGGAATAAGAAAGTTGCGTGCATATCCCGGCCGAACCTTAACTTTTTCACCAAGGTCGCCAAGATTGTCGATTTTTGTTAGTAAAATAACTTCCATCTTATTTCTTTTTTAATGTTTGTTAATTAATTTGCTTATATATAAATATTACGATTTTGACTTCACGAACCGCTCTCGAAAATTTATAAATATATCCATCACACCTAATGTAGATAGCGCCATGATCATTTGTGGTGCTGCAATAAAAAGCAGCCCGTAAACCACAACAAATCCAATAACTGAACTAGATAGCTGCCCAATAATGGCATGCACAATCGCCATTCCCGGTAATGAGAACATGCTAAGGCATACAATCGCTAACTGCCAGAAAATTGCATGTTTAACGACCAGTGCTGCAATCACAAATAATATAGTAAGCCCAGCAAGCACTTTTCCTAGCCTCAAGGTAATAAACTCGTTACGAAATGCCTGGATATTGCCTTGTAAACTCTGCCACCAACGACCTAAAAATAGCGTTAAACTCATTGTCAGCAAGTATAGGCTTACTAAACCACCTGTCATTACAGACGCTATAGCAGGCAAATATTGCTTTACGCTGTAGGTATTGAGTTTCGAATTCTTAAGCATTTCCTGAAACTGTGGGTCTTTTTCAACGGCATCAACCAAGCTTTGTAGATAATTTAACCAATGTGTTTGTATATCCGGAACTATAATTGCAATCAGCACTGTGACAATCACACCAAAAATTGTCAATAATTGTAACGTCAAATTTAGCGATTGAGAGTTGCGATAAACCATCGCGAGTATCACTACTGATAACCATGCTATGAGAGGTCCTGTTGTAATGCTACCAAGAACAAAAAATGTGCTAACAGTAATTAGCAATAAGCAACCAAGTAAAACCGTAATTCCCTGTTTAATACCCGCGTGCAATGTAATTAATGCGAGTGCGCCACCACTAAAGATAATTAAGAAGGGAAAAGGAAAAGACAACAATGCAAAACCATACACCACAGCAATCGCCTGATATGGTCCAGATAAAATGAAGCGAGCCAGAGAGCGCACGACTAACTAAGGTAATGAGACCTCGCTATTTATAGATATGCTTAGTGCTGGTCGCTATAAGGCAATAATGCAATATAGCGAGCACGCTTTATTGCGGTTGATAACTGACGCTGATATCTGGCTTTAGTACCAGTTACTCTACTGGGAACTATCTTACCCGTTTCAGTAATAAAATCTTTCAGTAGTTCAACGTCTTTATAATCAATCTCTTCTATGCCTTCTTCGGTGAAGCGGCAATATCTTCTTCTGCGAAAATAATAATGTGACATATCAAGTACCCTCTAACACATTTTAGTGCTTTAGCTGTTAATATTCTCTGCTATCACTTCTTCACTGGTCTCTTCAGGGCTTTCATCAGATAACAACGAAGACTCTTCTTTAGAATCATCATCATTCTTCTGTGCTGATGATTGTGGTTTTTCTACAGCGCTCTGCCCTTCAGTTTCAGCATTTTCCCTTTCAATAATTTTCATCATGGGTGAAGGCTCTGTTACAGCTTTTTTCATTGCAATGACCATATTACGAATAACCGCATCGTTAAATCTAAACGCACTATTCATCTCACTCAAAACATCTTGCCCACACTCAATATTCATTAGCACATAGTGAGCTTTATGGACTTTTTGAATCGGATATGAGAGTTGTAAACGACCCCAGTCTTCTAGTCTGTGGACTTTACCATCGCCTTGTTTTTCAATAATGGAGCGATAACGCTCAATCATTGCAGGCACTTGATCGCTCTGGTCAGGATGCACCAGAATCACAATTTCGTAGTGACGCATATATATCTCCCTATGGGTTAATGCCGCCTAATAAATTCTTTTTTGATTTACTGGTGAAGCAGAGAGTTGGCCGTGTTTTTAAGAACCGCGAAGTCTACGTGAAGCATCTGCATCAGGCAACCTTAGTATCTGGAAACTTAGCATATCCCCTTGTAGACTATTTAGCTTGTCTTTGACGAACCGCTTCAAATAAGCCAATTCCAGCTGCCACAGACGCATTAAGACTGGCCATTTCACCAGACATTGGCAATCTCAATAATTCATCACAGATTTCAGCGGTAAGTCGACGCATCCCTGGCCCTTCAGCACCAATAACCAATGCCACAGAGCGACAAAAATCTGCTTCAAAAAGCAATTTCTCAGCATTTGGTTGAGTTCCATAGATCCAAACCCCTACCTGTTTTAATTCTTTCAAATACCTAGCGAGATTTTTTACAATGATTAATGGTAAACGCTCGGCTGCACCGCAAGATACTTTGCGTACAGCAGGCGTCAGTGATGCCGATTTCCTGGCTGAACAGATCACTGCATTCGCACCTGCAGCTTCTGCGGTACGTAAACATGCGCCAAGATTATGCGGATCTACAACTTGATCAAGAACTAGTAACAATAGTGGGTACTGTGCATTAGCACAGTAATCTAGTAAACCGGCTTCATTAGATGTTTGCTGATCTTTAAAAATGACAACCACACCTTGGTGATTGCCAATACCACAAAGATGTTCGAGTTCTTTTTTAGTAACAAATCGATGCGTAATATTTTTCGCTAAAATCACAGTTTGAATTTGTTGTATACGCTTATCTTGCTTTGCCTCCTGCAGATACACTTCTTGTATGTGGAATGAATGCTGTCGTATCGCTGCAAGGCTACTATGAAAACCATAAGTAAGATTTTTCACAAGCAAATTGAGTTAGTACTTCTTACGTTTTTTTGATTTTGACTTTTTAGTTTTTTGGTTTTTCTTGCAAGAAGATTCGGCTAAAACAAAATCGATTTTGCGCTCATCCAAACCAACACGAGCCACCACTACTGTAACCGTATCCCCTAAAGAATAGCGTCTTTTACTGCGCTCACCGAATAAGCAGTGTGATTGTTCATCATAATGATAGTAATCATTCTTTAATGCCGTAACATGTACCAATCCCTCAACAAAGACTTTGTCTAAAGTAACAAAAAACCCAAATGCAGTGACTGAATTAATGACACCAGAAAAGTGTTGCCCTAATTTATCTAGCATAAACTCACATTTTAACCATGCATCTACATCACGCGTGGCATCGTCCGCTCTTCGCTCACACATTGAGCATTCCTCGCCTAAGATTAGTAAATCATTATGAGAGAGTGGAAATAAATTTTTATTTTGTTCTGTCAGCAAATGACGAATAGTTCGATGTACGATCAGATCTGGGTAACGCCGAATAGGTGATGTGAAATGTGCATACAAAGACAAAGCTAATCCAAAATGGCCGAAGTTTTCTGGGCTATATACCGCTTGCGCCATGGATCGTAATAAAGTCATTTCAATGATGTACTTGTCATTACGGTTTGAGACTTTTTTAATCACTGCCATATAGTCACTAGATTTTGGCTTGTTAGACTTGGTAAAACCTATGCCAAGTGATTGAAGAAATTCTCTTACATCCCTTAATTTTTCTTGTGTTGGGCTATCATGCACGCGATACAAGGTGGATAATTTTCGTTTGGTGATAAATTTTGCCGCCGCGATATTTGCACTAATCATGCACTCTTCAATAATCATATGTGCTTGAAAACGTTCACGTGGAAGAATGGCTTTTATCTTCTTGTGTTGATCAAACTTAAAAATAGTTTCTTGAGTTTCAAAATCAATTGCGCCGCGTTTTATTCGTTGCTTACGTAAGGCACGATATACACCATGCAGACTTTCTAGATCAGATAATAGATGTTGGCGATTTGCACGTGCCTTTTTATCTTTGACAAAGAGAACATGTTGTACTTCATCATAAGTGAGTCTTGCGGCTGAACAGATAATTGCGTCATAAAAACTATAGTTCTTCAGTTCACCGTCTTTAGATATAAACATCTCACAAACCATAGCGAGTCGATCTACATTGGGTTTCAGCGAACAAAGTTCATTGGAAAGCTGTTCAGGAAGCATGGGAATCACGCGTTCAGGAAAATACACAGAGGTTCCTCGTTTACGTGCCTCATAATCCAAGGACGTGTCCATTTGCACATAATGTGAGACATCTGCAATCGCCACCCATAGGCGCCAGCCGTTCTCGCGCGGCTCGCAATACACCGCATCATCAAAATCCTTGGCATCACTACCATCAATGGTAACGAACGCCAATTTGCGCAAGTCTTTTCGATCTTTCAGCTGCTGTTGGAAAAAATGTTCGTCAAACTGTTCAGCTTCTTGCAAGACATCTTTTGGCCATTTATACGGAAGATCGTAGGAACGAATTGCGACATCGATTTCCATACCAGGCGCAAGATGATCTCCCAAAACTTCGATGACCTTACCAATAGGCTGTCGAAACTTGGTTGGCTGTTCTACGATAGAGACGACTACAAATTGGCCGTTTGCAGCACCATTAGAGCAATCTGCTGGAATCATAACATCCTGATTCAAGCGTTTGTTATCGGGCACCACAAAACCAATTCCGGATTCTTTGTAATATCTTCCTACAACTTGTTTATTGTGGCGTTCAATAATTTCTACGAGCTTGCCTTGCGGTTTTCCGCGCTTGGATTTACCAGCAGGTCGTACAATCGCGCGATCACCATGCATTAAGGTACGCATTTCAAAAGGAGGCAAAAAAAGATCTTCACCACCTTCATCTGGAATTAAAAATCCAAATCCATCGGCATGACCCATCACTCTGCCACGCAGTAAATCAACCTTAGAAATAGGCAAATAGTGGTTTTGTCGATTACGAATGATTTGGCCATCACGTTCCATAGCAGCCAAACGACGAGCTAATGCATCGATGACCTCAGCTGAACTAACCTCTAAAGCTTGATGTAAAGCCGTCAGTGGTAACGGCCCTTCGCTGTTTTCTAAAATTTCGAGAATGAGTTCTCGACTCGCAATCGGATGCTCATACTTAGCAGCTTCACGTTTTGCGTAAGGATCTTTTAATGTTTTCTTTTTCTTACGTGCCATGGTGAACGCACTTTACCCTGTCAGCTTATAAACTGAAAACATTATTAAATACCATATAAATTCATACTGCATTGACAAGTGAATAAGTGCTTCGCTAGAGTGCGTCACCTTCCGGTCCATCAGACCAGAAACCAGGTCATGCCGAGGTGGCGAAATTGGTAGACGCGCTAGCTTCAGGTGCTAGTGGGAGCAATCCCGTGGAGGTTCAAGTCCTCTCCTCGGCACCAGAAAATTTATGAACGATCGCTTTCGGCCATAAACAATCATTCTAGTAATAATTTATTTCTTTGAGTATTGAAGATACAACTTAGTTAACCTTGTATAGATCACTGATTCAAAGCTCTTAGCATCCAGGCTGTTTTTTAATGTATTCGCATACGATTTGATAGAAGTGCTGCGGTTAATTCGTCACTAGCCAGCTCGGTAAGCTTTAAAACACTTCAGTATGTTTTAACAACTTGTTCATATCCGCTTGTCAGAATGTCTACCATCTCCTTCGCAGTAGGCTCGCCTTCAACTTCCTCAATTGTGTTTAATTTAGATAACTCTGAATAGGTCCCTAGTACTGTTACATCTAATGTTCGTATTCGCTCTACAAATTAATCAACAGCAGTCGCAAGTTCCGTATAATGTTCTTCAAACATAAGATGCAACTCACGAAATTGAGGACCAGTAATATTCCAGTGAAAGTTATGGATTTGTAAATTAAAGGGTATTTGAGTCCGCGAGCAAGTGTTTCAAGCCCTCTACTATATTTATACGACTTTTCTCATAGTTACCAATATCTATTATTTTCATTTTTTTGTGCCTCAAAAACTCAGTTAATTTTACTACCCGATTTTGTATCTTGTGTATCAAAAAACATTGCCCTGGCTCGGGGAGTTTGAGGGAGGAGTATCTTCAATGGTACAACAGGGCAATGAAATCGTCTTATACACAATTAGCCATGGTAGTCTTTTCTTGTTATA